>JBBQBY010000118.1:0-16029 GCA_038318235.1 Caldilineales bacterium | reverse complement strand
TGGGCCGCTGTTGATAACGCTGGGTAGCCTGGTGCTTATTGTTATTCTCGTCCAAATTTGGCGTATCCAGCCGGCCCTGTTTACCGCGACAATTGCGCTGGGTGGGTTGGTTTGGCTGGTAGGCAATGCGTTGTGGCTGGCCGGCTGGATGGTGCCGAATCTCGTCTTTTGGTGGGCTGGCTTCTTGATTTTGACCATCGTGGGCGAACGACTGGAATTAAGTCGGATTCTGCGCCTGTCGACTACGGCCCATGTGCTATTTTTTGCCACGCTGGTGTTGTTCCTCGCCGGTCTTGTTGTGACGCTCGTACGGTTTGACCTGGGCGTGCGGCTGGCTGGCGCTGGCATGATCGCCCAGTCGGTCTGGCTATTGCACTATGATATTGCGCGCCGGCGGGTGAAGGCTGGGGGGCAGGCGCGCTTTATGGCGCTCTGTTTGCTAACGGGGTATGTCTGGCTCGGTGTGAGCGGACTGTTGGCCCTGGTCAACGGTGGTGCCCTGGCTGGCCCGCGTTACGATGCCATGTTGCACACACTTTTCCTCGGTTTTGTCTTCAGTATGATCTTTGCGCATGCGTTGATTATCTTTCCGGCTGTGTTGGGACGGGGTATGATTTATGCGCCGCGCTTTTACATTCATCTGATTTTGTTGCACTTGACGTTGCTCCTGCGTATCACCGGTGATTTGCTGCCCTGGTGGCCTGGCCGCTTGTGGGGTGGGCTATTGAATGTGATTGTGTTATTGCTCTTTCTGGTTAACACTATCACTTCGGTTAAGCAGGCGAAGCAATAGCGCAGAATAGTCAAATATACGGCGAATGTACGATGCCTCCACTAACTCGATTATTTATCAAGACGGCTTTGGCCTATTTTATGACTGCGCTGCTGGTTGGGCTGGCGTTGGCTGCCAATGTTCTGTTTACCCTACCGCCAGTGGTGGCCGCTTTGAATCCCATCTACTTTCATCTGTTCATGGTGGGCTGGGTTACGGAGTTGATTATCGGGGTGGCCTATTGGATGTTTCCCAAGTTCACGCGGGCGCAACCGCGCGGCTCTGAACGCTTGGTCCGAATAACCTACATCTGCTTGAACATTGGCTTAGTGCTGCGCCTGATTGCGGAACCGATGCTTTCCTTCCAGACAGCTAGGCTGTGGGGGTGGCTGGTGGCGCTCTCAGCCTTGTTGCAGTGGCTAGCCGGGCTGACTTTTGTTGTAAATATTTGGCCGCGGGTGAAGGAGAGATAAGATGCCGCGACTCAGTTGTTGGTTTGTTCGCTCGGCGCTGATTCATTTAACGCTCGGTTTTACGCTGGGGAGCCTGTTGCTCTGGAATAAAGGCCTACCGATCCATCCATTACTCTGGCGACTGTTGCCAGCCCATCTGGAATTTTTGCTCATCGGCTGGACTGTCCAACTTGCCTTGGGCGTCGCTTTTTGGATCTTGCCGCGTTTTCGCACCGTACGCGGGCATGAACGACTGGCCTGGCTCTCATTCGTCCTGCTCAACATCGGTGTATGGCTGGCTGGGTTAGGACAAGTCTTTGCGGCCGCCAATTTCGTGACGCTGCTGGGGCGTGGCTGTGAAGCCTGGGCTCTGCTCGCCTTTGTCATGCACATCTGGCCCCGCATCAAAGCGCCAGGTGTTTTAGGGTGAGAATTCGCTTGCTCCAACCACGGCATGTGTAAGCCGCAGGTGTAACGCACGCCGCTGAAGATGATCTTGCGTGACAGCGTGCGTTATGCGCTTTCGCGCTAGAAAGTTACTTCCTGGCGCGTCTCAATTTTTGCGTCGTCCAGATCCATGCCAATGCCCGGTGTGGTGGGCAAGCTGACGATGCCGTTCACTGGTTTGAGCGGGTGTTTGAGGAAGAATTGATGGATCTCATTCCACTTGACCAAATATTCCAACAGGGGACAGGTTGTCTGTGGCCAAGCGGCGATCACATGTGCGGAGGCTGGCGTGGAATGACCGTGTGGAATTACCACTAGATCATAGGCTGAGGCCAACGCCAGAATTTTCTGCATTTCGGAAATGCCACCTGCCCAGTAAATGTCCGGTTGCAGCACGTCGCACGCGCCAGCATCCATCAACTGTTTCAAGCCCCAACGGGTATATTCATGTTCGCCGCCCGAAATCGGGATACGGACGTTGCGGCGAATTTCAGCATATTGGGCAATTTTGTCGGGCAGCACCGGCTCTTCGAGCCAGCGGGGGTGGTACTCTTCCAGGCGCGCCGCCATTTGAATGGTGTAAGCGACGTCCCAACTCATCCAGCAATCGAGCATAATATCGACATCTGGACCCACCGCTTCGCGCAGCGTGTGCACCAGGCGCAAATTACGAGCGATGCCAGCCGCGCCGTCGGTGGGACCATCGCGGAAAAACCATTTGGTCGCACCGTAACCTTGCTTCACAAACTCCTGCGCCCGTTCCTGCACCAATTCGGGATCCAGTGAATAGCCGAGCGCGCTGGCATAGGCAGGAATCTTGTCACGCGTCGGGCCACCGAGCAGTTGATAGACGGGCGCATTAAAGTGGCGACCCTTCAGATCCCAGAGCGCACAATCGACGACACTGATCGCCATCATCGCCCCGCCTTTGCGCCCATGCACCATGATCCGATACATGCGGTCCCAAATGCGTTCAATCGCCAGCGGATCATGACCGATCAGCAAGGGCGCCAGTTGGGTGCGGACAATATAGGCTTGCTCTTCGGCCATCGGGCCGCCAATCCCATAGACGCCGTCGTCGGTTTCAATTTGTAAAAAATGAGCAACATTGCGATATTTGCCATCGCTGAGTTTTTCGAGCCAGGGGGTGCCCTCCACCTTATGTTCTGGGTAGATGTCTACGGGGCGAATCAAGCGTTCCTCCCAAAATTCGCCTTGATGTTCGAGAACGCCAGACAATTTAAACACGCGCACTTTGGTGATCTTCATGGTTTCCTCCGCATGCTGTGGGGTTGGTGAGACGATTACAGTCGCTTGTGCACAAAGCAAGAATGACTGCGCACTTGTCGGAAACTATTATACACGGAATTGCTTCGCGTGCCAGTTGACCAAAAAACGCGGGTGTATTCCAGATTATAGGGAAAATCTTGTCTGCGGGGTTGAGGGAGGAACTAACAATCTTCCTGGAAGCGGTCAAAGTCTGATTCGTTAACCAGTGGGTGCCTGACCGCTTCCAGGAAGATCGGCAGCATCCTAAAATGGGCGGTGTAGCCCCATTAAAAAGCAACACGCCGACTCATGGAGTCAGCGTGTTGGCAGGGAGAAAGGAAACCCCAAAAGGAGACGAGTAGATGCACCACGTCTACTCGAACCCTAGTTTATCATGGTTTGCGGGTACTGAACATCCGCCAAATTACGTATTTCTAGGCAAGGGTTGGGCAAAGCGACCTGAAATAACCTGCGCTACCAGTGATAAATTACGCCATCAAGCGGGAAGCCCATCACCATTTAAAGAACAATAGTGATGGGCCTATTACAAAGGAGGAACCAAGAGGTGTTGAAAGTGAAGTTGTGAAGTAAGCTCCCCTCAAACTTCACAACTCCGCCAAATCGCTAAAGCTGTCGATTTTAGCGGCTTGGCGGAGTTGGCAATTCGTTGCCGTTTCACTTTCGTTGCCAACTTTATCCGATTAGCTGTCATTATATGAATGAGAGTTGCAGTTTAGTTACAGATCATGGAGCATGGTGTGTACTTCACCGACTGATCGGCGGATAAATTTCCAGTTGAAGGCGCAACTAATTGTAATTTCTGGTGTTTTGAACTTGCAGTAAAGATGCTAGCCATAGGCTCATGTTTGACAGGGGCTACCGGTCTGGTTACAATGCCCTGATGTAATTGGCTTAATCTCGCTGCCATGAGGTTGCGGATTTTGCAAACCGGCAGGAGATCGATATAGTGGGAGTTCAATATATCGATAAAGTCTGTTATCCATGCAGCGACAAAATTGATAGTACAAAATCTCCATCATCGTTGATGGTTGATGTTAGAAGGGCATTGCTTGTTGGCGACATCACACGCGATCAACTTTTGAATCGAAATATTGGAAATATCTATTTATCAGACATAGCTGAAAGAGGGGGAAAAGTAATTATGGCCGCAAATGCTTTTGAGCGAGTCCGCGATATTATCGTCGAACAGTTAGGCGTGGATCCTGAAGATGTGACGATGGAAGCAAACTTTCGTGATGATCTAGAAGCGGATAGTCTTGATCTGGTCGAATTGATTATGCAGTTCGAAGAAGAATTTGGGGGTGAAATCAGTGATGAGGAAGCCCAAAAAATCGTCACCGTTGGCGATGCCGTCAAATTCCTCGATACGTAACCACTCGCTGTGTTGTCAATGGGGCTAATCTGGCCATTGACCGTGGTTAAATCGTTTCGTCCTGCATAGGTGAGCTAGCGGTAAGCGCGAGCTCGCCTATTTTATTGGGATTTTGCAGCCCAAATCACGGACCAAAGTTCTGCTATGGCGTCTACATTTTCGCTGGTGATCAATGCCGGCGGTCAAAGCCGTCGCATGGGGCAAGATAAGGCGTTGTTGGTGGTGCCGACCAACCAGCATCCACTCTTGGCGCATATCATGCTGCGTTTGCACCACTTGCCAATTGAGCAGATGATCGTCGTCTCCAATCATCTGCCATTAACACCGTTGGCCGCCTTGGCCGTACCGGTTACTTTGGTGGCGGATGCTTATCCGGGAACTGGCGCATTGGGTGGGATTGCTACGGGGCTGCAATTGTGTGACGCCTGGGGGATTTTTGTCGCCTGTGATATGCCACTCGTTCGTTTGCCCGTCTTCGAATTTTTATGTAAATTAGCCGACGAACAAACTGCCGAAGGTGGCTATGCTTGGGATGCAGTAGTACCGCGTATCGACGGATATGCCCAGCCCTTACACGCGCTCTATCGGCGCACAGTTTTGCCGGCCATCCAAAAACGGCTAGCCGCTGGTGAATTACGCGCCACCGGCTTTTTGGACGATGTTCGGGTGCGTTGGGTTAGCGAAACGGAATTGTGCCCGCTAGATCCAGATTTCCGTTCGTTCTTCAACGCCAATACGCCAGAGGAATGGCAAACAGCAATGCACTGGTTGGCAAGCGAAGTCTAGCACATCAGCGTTGCAATCAGCTATGAGCGCGAAGACAGGGCGATCAATCTACCGTTCGCCCTGTCTTTACATCTACCCAAGCCTACCCATTAATTAATGGTGTAACACACGGATAACGGAGACCACTTTACCGTTAATGCGCACCTTATTGGCTGGCCGAATGATCGGGCTGTATTCGGGATTCGGATTGGCCGGCTGTAGCCGCACATTCTTGCCTTCGCGGTAGAGATACTTCAAGGTTGTTTCCTCGTCGCCCTCGATCCATGCGGCCACCATGTCGCCGTCATTGGCCGTTTCTTGGTGGTGCAAGATCACGATATCACCATCTAGGACGCTGGCATCGATCATCGAATTACCACGCACTCGCAGGGCGAACAACTCGTCGTTATTGCCCAGTAAACCGCCCGCGATTTCGATCCAATCTTCGGGGTTGACCGGGTCGCGTGCTTCCACTTTGATCGGCTCACCGGCCGCAATTTTGCCGAGAATGGGCACGCGCAGCCGATTTAGACCACGGCTGCGGGCGTTAGACGCCGCTGACGTCGACATCGATGCCGTCACCGGATTGATTTGATCGTGATCGACAACGCCCACTTCTACCAAGCGATCCCAATTGAGGCTGATGCCGCGACTGACTTCCTTGTGACGAATCAACAAATCTTCTTCGACTAATTTTGCCAGATTATAGTTCACAACCGAAGTGCTCGAGATGCCAACTTTTTCACCAATTTCACGAATGGTTGGCGGGAACTTGTTTTCACGGAAAAACGCGATAATAAACTCCAGGATGCTTTTCTGCCTGGTTGACAATGTGGTCATGGTTAGCCCTTTCTATGATGCGACAGTCAGATCGTGGTTGCCTTGCAGCAATCACGTAAAATATACAATTTGCCAGTGTGCCTGTTAACGGAGCTAAGCTTGAAGCAATTGGGTATTGTGAAATAATCCCAACTAACCCAAATTTCCCAAATCCGAACAGATGTTTCCCAACTATCCCAAATTGTAGCAGAACATTTGAGCGGTGTCAAGAAGGAAAAGCACGTTTGTTCTGAATTTGTGTGAAATGCTGGATATTTTAAAATACAAATAAAAACGGCAAATATGCTACGGACTTTCCCGTAGCATATTTGCCGTTTTTATTTGTAAAGCCGGCCTGAAAATTACCGGTCTACCGGTGCATTCCGGGGTTTTTACGCGTCTAGCCCCGCATCTGCTATATATTGCTGAAAACGCTGCCAATAAGCTGCTTGATCCGCTGGGCCGGTCGCGGCATCGGGAAAGCGCTGATCGGCCTTTTGCTGGCCGCGTTGCAGGGCGGTTTCCATATCAATCTCACACAAGTAGGCAATTTTAAAGATCATTACCTGTAGATCGCTCAACTCCAACGCCAATTCATCGCGCACTTGCGCTAGGGTGGGCGGCTTCAAGGCCCGATAGCCTTCCACCATTTGCACCAATTTACTGATTTCGCCCAATTCTTCAAGCGCATGTAACAAGGTGTGGCTCGGCAATACCTTGTCCCAGTTGCGCGCTTTATCCCAAGTTTCCAACCAATCTTGATATTCGCGAATATGCATAATTATCTCGTATCATGTAACGTAAAAAGTAAATGGTAAGTGGTAAATCTAAGGCTTGCTCTTCACCTAATTACCCTTTACCATTTACCAATTACTGACTTACCTGGCGTGCCATAGATTGCAGGCGGCGCAGAAATTCGGCTGACTTTGGTTGTCGTTCGAGCACAGTGAGCAAATAGCGGTAGAGAATATTTTCGACGCGCAGCATGATCAAGGGGCGTACCACCAGCGCGCGTATTTCGGGCCAGTCACGGCTCTGCAAGAAGCGCAAAACTTTTAATACATCCGGTTCCAGTGGTTCAACGTCATGCTGGCCCCTGGCGCAAGTGGGACAATAGACGCCGCCTTCGCTCAGATTGAGAAAATTGGTGACCGCCGTCAACGGTTCTTCGCAGGCCAGACATTGGAAAAGCTGGGGCTGAAAACCGGTAATTGTCAACAGATGCAGCTCGAACCAGCGGAGCAGAAGTGCTTGATCAGAAGGCGTCGTCACATGGCTTTGCTCATCCAACTCGCGCAGCACAAAGAGCAGCAGATCCCAGAGTGGCAAGTTATCGTCGTCGGCTTCGGTAAACGAGTTAACCAATTCGCCGACATAGCTGGCGCCGCCGATCGCTTCCAAACTTTCGCGCAGGTGCCGAAAATTTTCGACGGTCGTGGCTTCGGTGACAATATCCCAAGTGCGCGCTTGGGCAATGAACAAAGCGGCGTGGGTAAAGAGTTCCAGATGCCCCGCTTTGCGGCTTGTCGTCTTACGAATGCCTTTGGCAATCAGATCAATTTTGCCCAGCCCAGGGGTAAAGACCGTCAAAATCCGGTCGGCATCACTATAATCACGCCGGTTCAACACAACGGCATGCGTGCGATAGGTACGTTCTCGGTGGCTCATCTTAGCGGCTCATCATAGCAACATAATCATTCACTTGATAGAGCGACACGGGCAAAACCCTGACCGTCCATGTCTCTATCACTCCAGTAGTTGTCGCTTATTATACCACAAGTTAGCAAAAATTCTGTGACGGCAGGCGCGTTAATATGTACACCCGGCTCAAACGCTGTTTGGCCGGAATCAGTGCCTGATTAATTTAATCATTTTTCGATTTAGATTAAAAAATTAAGGTTTCGTCATGCGCGCTGGTCAGTACAGGCGCAGAGCTGCTTAGAGCCCTTGGGCGGGGGTTGACGCTAGAATGAGCGCGTGATAGCATAGGTATTTAATGCCTATGCTATGGTGAATAGGCCACACAATCGTAGAGGAGAAACAGAAATTGTGTACGACCCCAAAGGTGGCGTGATCGACAAGGGGATTGTTGAGCCGTGACAATATTTCCTCCGCATATGGGGGTGAACCGCCAAATGTTTTTCTGAGAAAACAAGGGAGGTCAGATGACAACAACACTTTACGAGACCGATTTCTACCGTTGGACATTGCGCCAGGCTGACCTATTGCGCCATGAAGATTATGCCGAACTGGATCGGGACAATTTGATCGAGGAAATAGAGAGCATGGGCAAGAGCGAACAGCGGGAACTGGATAGCCGCTTAACCACAATCATGGAGCACATGCTTAAATTAGTGTGCGAACCCGATAGTCCCGCAGCGCGCGGCTGGATCCACACGATCCTGATTCAACGGACTGACTTAAAAAAGTTACTAAAGAATAACGCTAGCTTACGCGCCCAGATCGATAGCTACATTGATGATGCTTATCAGGATGCTCGCCTACTTGCTGCTAGCACGACGGCATGCCCGATTTCGGCATTCTCTGATATTTGCCCCTGGACAGGGGGGGAACTTTTAGACATCAATTTCTTGCCCTAATCCTACCGTATGACGCCAAGAAAGGCAGTCAACCATGAAAACACTTTACGAGACCGATTTTTACAGTTGGACATTGCGCCAGGCTGACTTATTGCGCCATGAAGATTATGCCGAACTGGACATCGAAAACTTGATTGAGGAAATAGAGAGCATGGGTAGAAGCGAACGCGATGCACTGGAAAGCAATCTACTCGTGATCTTACATCATTTGCTGAAATTAAGCTACCTACCCAATGCTAATCCAGCACGTGGTTGGCGCGCTAGCGTGCGCGAGCATCGCCTACGGATTGCTCGCATCTTGCGTAAGAACCCCGGCTTAAAACCGATGCTCCCGGACTTGCTCAGTGACCTGTATGCGGATGCTTACATCTTAGCTGCCGGCGATCTGGCCGAAGATAACTTGGGTGATGCGTCTTTGCCTGTTCATTGCTTGTGGACGCAGGAGCAAATTCTCGACGTTCATTATTTGCCCTGAGCCATCTCTACCCTTTGTCTAGCCATTATCCACAAAACAGAGCAGGCCCACGGTTGCGCAACCGTGGGCCTGCTCTGTATTGTGGGTACTAACTACACCGGTGTTTAATCGGGTTTACCAATTGTCACTTCTCGATAAATTGCCAATGGCGAGACAATCACAACTTAGTTTCAATATTTCAGTACTCACGCTTTCGAGTCGTAGAACTACAAAATTGGGGTGTCTGCAATTTTATTTGCAGACACCCCAATTTCTAAAAGGTACCCCCACGGGGCTTCGATCCCCGGTTTCTACCTTGAAAGGGTAGAGTCCTGGTCCACTAGACGATAGGGGCATGTACTACGTTTCGGACGAGATATGACTTACCGAACCAGTAGAAAAAGTATAACAGGCATCGCTGGATTGGTCAAATTTGTTCGCCTGCAAAGTATTTTTGTTGCTGTGTTACTCTATGGTAGACTGCTTTCGATTGTTCATTTTTGGATCAAGGAGAACGCGTGGATCGTCTGATCGTTGCCTGTGTCCAGCAGCGTATGCGTCTGCCTGAAACGCTGGATGACTACCGTGAAGACTTGCGGCGCTTTCTGCGCATTGCCGAGACAAAACGGGCCCGTTTGGTGATTTTCCCCGAATTGGCCGGTTTGATGGTGGCTCCGCCGTTGTTAAAAGACGTGCGCTCAAATTTACTCAAGCGGGCCGACCGCGGCAAGCGCAAGCGCGCTTCGTTGTCGCAGCGCTTAACCGGTTTGCTGGCCTACTATGCTGCCGGCGTGCTTCGCGCTGATTTTCGGCAAAGCTTGGGGGCCCTGCTCGATGTGGGCGCCAATGATGTTTGGCAGGCCTATACTGATCTGTTTGGTGGCCTCGCGCGCGAGTTTGGTATGACCATTGTCGCGCCGAGCGCCTATTTGCCCGATCCGCTGGATGGTGTAATTCGCAACCTGGCGGTGGTCTTTGGCAGTGACGGCGGACGGCTCGGTTACCAGGCCAAAGTGTTATTGCCGCCCGAAGATATCGATTTGGTGCAGGCCGGTTCAGCTTGGGATGTGATCCCAACCGAAGTGGGCGTGCTCGGGTTGGTGCTGGGCAGTGATGTGCTCTATCCAGAAGTGGGCCGTTTGCTGGCGTATCAGGGGGCAGAAATTCTAATTGTTTTGGGTGCCTCGCCTACGGTCGAGCTTTATCAAAAAATCCGGACTGGCACATTGGCGCGCATGCAAGATAATCAACTCTTTGGCATCGTGAGCTTTCTGGTCGGTGACAATGAACTGAGCACAGCGCATGAACCAATGATTGGTCGATCGGCGATTTTTGCGCCCCAGGAATTGACACCGCGCCGCAATGGCATTTTGGTGGAAATGGGCAACCAACGCAGCGAAGGCGTGCTGACCGCAGAGTTAGACTTCTTGGCCTTGAAAGAGCTTTGGGAATCCTCCGATCCACCCGTGCGCAAAATGTTACCCTTAGAGCAGGCTGGCCAGATATTGGCTAAATTCTATCAAAAACTCCAGATTTTGCCCCGCCTTGCCCGTCAAGATCCGTTGCCGGCCACATCCCCTACGGAAGCAACGCCAACCCTAGCCTTGTTGCCTACGCTGGATAAAGAATCGATCCCTCTGGATGATCTGGCCGTTATTAGCAGCCTGACCAGTCGTTGGCCTTTGCATGGCAGCCATCCGCAACTTAAACCGGCGGGATCCAATGTGACGGATTTGGCCGAATTGCCGGGTAATTTGCTGGATAATTTTGATCTGCAAAATGTGCCATTGTCGCGCAAATCAACGGACTCTTTGCGGTCAGAAACAATTGTTGATGACGAGACGGATGAGATGGACGCCTTGCCGGGCGCTGGCAACGAGCGCGGGTAAGGCTGCCTGTAGAGCGAGAATTGTAACTGGCCAGAGAACTTTTTGCGTAATTTTAATCTGAAAACCACTAACACAGGACAGCCCCATCGAAACTGGCCGGTTGCGCGCCAGTAAACTAGCCGCATAACCAATCCCAGGTGTACTGATCTGGTTACGTTTGAATCAGGATTTTCGATAAACATGGCCTGCTACGGGACAAAGCATCTGTTTTTCTTGGTGGCTTTGTGCCGTAGTGTGCGCTGCTCTGCATTACTAAAGTGAAAGCAGCTTGAAAACGAGTGTTCTGAAGCTTCCTGGAAACGGACACCGCTGGCCGCGTTTACGTGAATGGCTCTGTCCGCTTCCAGGAAGCTGGCTTGACGAAAACCACTGGTCTCTCGCCGCTTTTACTTTAGGCTGGATAAATTATATGTATACACCGATTTGGATCACGATCCCTGCCGGCCCATTCACGATGGGCAGTGATCCACGGGACGCGGCGCGTCCATTTGCAAATGAACACCCGCAGCAGCACATTATGCTGCCCGAATTTCGCATGAGCCGCGTGCCGATCACGAATGCCCAGTATCAACAGTTTGTGGCGGCCACGCACCATCCTGCACCGGGCCATTGGCTGGCGGGCCAACCAGCCGTGGGCACAGAACAATTTCCCGTGACTTATGTCAGTTGGACAGATGCGCAAGCCTTTTGCGTGTGGGCCTGTGTGCATTTACCGACGGAGGCTGAATGGGAAAAAGCGGCGCGTTCCGACGATGCGCGCTGGTGGCCGTGGGGCAATAATTTGCCCGCGGCCACACACGGTCACTTCAACGGTCAAGCGCAAGGGCTGGCACCGGCGGCGCAAAGTGTCATGCCTGTTGGTCAATTCCCGCTGGGCGCCAGTCCCTATGGTCTACTCGACATGGCGGGTAATGTATGGGAATGGACGAGCAGTCTTTATCGTAGCTACCCTTATCGCAGTGATGATCATCGTGAAGATGGGGCGGTGGATGGATTGCGGGCGGTGCGGGGTGGTTCGTACAACCATGACATACGGCAGATTCGCTGTGCGGCGCGTGATGGCATGGCGGCAGGTGTGCGTGACGTCTATATTGGCTTTCGTGTGGTAGCAATGGACGCTGTGCCCGTTCTGGAACTCGATTGGGTGACAGTTCCCGCTGGGGCGTTCTGGATGGGCAGTGAATTTATGCCCCGGCGTAGCGCTGGCTTGCCGAGCGAGATGCCACAACATCAAGTGGACGTGGCCGAGTTTTGTTTGGCGCAAACGCCCGTGACCAATTTCGCATATGCGGAATTTGTACAGGCGACTGGGCATTCGGTGCCAGCCCATTGGTTTGGCGGGGCTGTGCCGCCTGGCTTGGCGCACCACCCGGTAACGCATGTCGATTGGCATGATGCCCAAACCTTTTGTCGGTGGGCCGGGGTGCGCCTGCCCAGCGAAGCCGAATGGGAGAAGGCCGCCCGCGGTCCGTTGCCAGCTTCCGGCTATGCGCGTAGCTATCCTTGGGGCAATCGGCGACCCGATGCGACACGCCTCAACTATCGGCGCAACCTGAAGCGCGTGACCACCACACCTGTTGATCAGTATCCGCTGGGTGCAAGCCCCTACGGCGTGCTTGATCTGGCCGGTAACGTCTGGGAATGGGTGAGCAGCGCGTATGCAGCCTATCCCTATCGCGCGGATGATGGGCGCGAAGAGTTGCAAGCGAACGTGCAGCGTGTGTTACGCGGTGGTTCGTTCGCCAGCCCAAGCGCGCGTTATGTGCGCTGTGCCATGCGCAGTTTAAGTTATCCAACGCGACGGCGCGAGCACATTGGGTTTCGCGTGGCGCAATAAAAACAAGTTGCATCACCATCTGCTAAGTGTAGATAATTTTTCTTTTTTATTTTCGTTTTTTCTTGGTCTGAAAGATAATTATGCTATACTAACCCCTAGCGGCAACGATGCTGAATCATAAGGGGGCTCGGCCCTGGTTTGACCGAGCTTGGTGGAGGCTGTCACAAGAATTTGTGCTGCCTCTTTTTTTATAGGATTTTTTCAGACGCATAGGGAGAAAGTATGAAGCAAAAGCGATCAGCACTGGCCGTTCACTGGAACACCACACCACTCGCGCGGATTTTGGGGCCGATGCAGGAATTTATCCAGCAATCGCAGGCTAGCGGCATTATTCTGCTCGTGGCGACCGTCATTGCCCTGTTGATCGCAAATTCCCCGTTGCATGCCGGATATCTGGCTTTGCTGGAAGCGCATATTGGCATCACGGCCGGGCCACTCGTGCTGGATGAGAGCGTGTTGCACTGGATCAACGACGGGTTGATGGCCCTCTTTTTCTTTGTGGTCGGGTTGGAGATCAAACGTGAGGTGTTGGTCGGCGAACTGGCGAACCCACGCGCGGCGGCTCTCCCCATTCTGGCTGCGTTTGGTGGTGTGCTCGTGCCGGCAGGAATCTACGCCTGGCTAAATCATGGCGGCGATGGCGCGCGCGGTTGGGGCGTGCCGATGGCGACTGATATTGCCTTCGCATTGGGCTGTTTAGCCCTGCTCGGTGATCGCATTCCGCTCGGGTTGAAAATTTTTCTGACGGCCGTTGCGATTGTCGATGACCTGATGGCGGTGCTGGTGATCGCGCTGTTCTATGCCAGTCGGTTGGATCTGGTCTGGCTAGGTGTCGGGCTAGGGATTCTGCTGCTTCTGGCGCTGGCGAATTTCTTTGGAATTCGCAGCCCAATTATCTATGCCAGCCTCGGTGTGTTAGTCTGGTTGGCGTTTCTGCATTCGGGTGTGCATGCAACAATTGCCGGTGTCTTGGTGGCGCTGACCATTCCTGCACGGCGGCAGATTGATGCACCGACTTTTCTCGCCCGCGCCCACGAGATTCTTCGGCAATTTCAGGGGCACGAAGCGGAAGGGGCATCGCAGCACGCCGCGGAAGTGCAGCAGAGCGCCGTGATTGAACTGGAAGAAGTGTGTGAGCAGGTGCAGGCCCCGTTGCAAAAAATGGAACATGCCCTGCATGGCTGGGTGGCGTTTGCGATCATGCCGATCTTCGCCTTTGCGAACGCAGGGGTTGCTGTGTCCGCCAGTAGTTTGGGCAGTGAATCATTCCCTGTGCTGCTTGGGATTTTACTGGGACTGACACTTGGTAAACCGATTGGGATCTTGGTCGCGACCTGGCTTGCGGTGCGCGTCGGCATTGCGGAACTACCTCAGGGCGTTGCCTGGCCGCATATGCTGGGTGTCGGCGTGCTCGCTGGTATGGGCTTTACGATGTCGCTTTTCATTGCCTCGCTGGCATTCGCGGATCCAGCTTTACTCGCCACCGCCAAGCTTGCGATTCTCCTGGCCTCGCTAATGGCCGGGGGTGTCGGCTTTATCCTGCTGCGCCGGGTGCCGAATCGTGTATAAATCTGGGCTATTCTCTATGACTTGCCACAGCTACACTACGTTGGCAAGTCGATAAATTACGAATTGTTACCCTACCTATTTGACAGTGATCCGGCAACTTGATATGATCGCAATTCAGATACTCTATATTTTCTCATTCTGTGTTTTGCAAAGCAGTGCATGGGTCAGGCTATGTGCATGATCAAAGTTAGTTTTGGCGGCGAGGATTTTGCTGCCAACAATAAAAAGAGCAATAAGCCTATCCCGGACCCCATGTCTGGTCACCCGCGCTTGCTCTGATTTTGTGAGAACAGCAACCGGCCATCCAGACGGATAGGCCGGTTTCTTTTTGCCTGCGACTGGCGTGCAGCCACGCTGTTTTGCGCAGTGGCGAGGTCATTGATGTGACTTCGTGGGGAACTCAACCATGCTTGGTTAATGATCTTCGTGGTTAATGTAGGGGTTAGCGATTAACCGTTGAGTAGATTTTTTAGTCAATAGGGAGCTCAATATCGTGAGTCTTGACAATTTTGCTATCATTGAATCCACCTTGCGCGAAGGGGAACAGTTTGCGAACGCTTTCTTCACCAGCGAGCAAAAGATTGAGATTGCGCATCGGCTGAATAACTTTGGGGTAGAATACCTGGAGTTGACCTCGCCGGCGGCCAGCCCGCAAAGTCGCCTTGATTGTGAACGGATTGCCAGTTTGGGCTTACGTTCCAAGATTTTGACCCATGTGCGCTGCCATATGGATGATGCCAAATTGGCGATTGACACCGGCGTCGATGGCATCGACGTGGTCTTTGGCACCAGCAGCTATCTGCGCGAATTTTCGCATGGCAAAGACATCCCCTATATCATCGACTCGGCGATCGAGGTGGTCGAATTCGTCAAGCGTCAAGGGTTAGAAGTGCGCTTTAGCAGCGAAGATAGCTTTCGTAGCGACCTGGTTGATCTGTTAACCATCTACCGCGCCGTGGACAAGATCGGCGTCAACCGGGTTGGAATTGCCGATACGGTTGGGGTTGCCAATCCACGCCAGGTCTATGATCTGGTGCGCACCCTGCGCAGTGTGGTCCATTGCGATATTGAATTCCACGGCCATAACGACACCGGTTGCGCGATTGCCAACGCCTATTGTGCCTTAGAAGCGGGCGCGACCCATGTTGACACCTCCATTCTGGGCATCGGCGAACGCAATGGAATTACGCCGCTTGGTGGCCTGGTGGCGCGCATGTATACCTACAATGCGGATGTGATCCGGCAGAAATATAATTTGCCGCTGCTGCGCGAGGTAGAAAATTATGTGGCGGGCTTGGTCAGTGTCGATGTGCCTTTTAATAACTACATCACGGGTTATACGGCCTTTACGCATAAGGCTGGCATTCATGCCAAGGCCATTCTCAACAATCCGAGCACTTATGAAATTCTTGATCCCGCCGATTTTGGCTTGACACGTTACATCCATGTGGCGCATCGGCTCACTGGCTGGAACGCGATAAAACAGCGCGCCGAGCAGTTGCAACTGACCTTGAGCGATGACGATATCAAGCTGATCACGGCGCAGATCAAAGTGCTGGCGGATCAGAAGAACCTGAGTCTGGACGATGTGGATGTGTTGTTGCGCAACTATCACAATCCGAGTGTTGAGACCGAAACGTTAGAATCAATCGCGGCTGATTGAGCCCGCCGAATGATGGTCATTAACAAATGATTGCCGTAAGCGTAGGTGCGGTTTTTAAACGCACAGGGTCCGGTCCCCAGGCTTTTGAGGTTTAAAACCG
>JBBQBY010000117.1:0-16048 GCA_038318235.1 Caldilineales bacterium | reverse complement strand
CGAACGGAGCCGGCTCGCCACTAACCATAGCGGCAACGAGCTGCGCGGTAATCGCGGCCCAGGCTGTCTTTATTGCCGGCAATTTACTCTTTCAGATCCCGGCCTATAATACCGGCGACAAGCTGGCCGCGACAATCGACTGGCTGATGTTCCTCTCCAAGCCGGAAACGCTGGGTAAGCTGATGAACGAGACCGCCAGCCTGGTGCCCAACATCAAGGATGTGCCGCTGCCCAAGGGCATGGAGGAGTTTGCGGTGCTGCCCGATTCCACCTTTTGGTATATCAACAGTTGGGGCAATACGCACATCAACTTGCAGGTGCGCGACGCCTTTGTGCGCAACTGGCAAAGTGTCCTGCTCGGTCAGATGACGATGGACGATTACAACGCAACCATGCAACCATTGTTAGAAGAAGCGGCCAAACAAGAATTGGCGTCTTAGCTAGCCCTAGGCGGCGTGGAAATTCTAGGACAGTCATTAACAAAATAAATCGGTACCGATGTAGGTGCGGTTAAAAACCGCACAGGTCTTGTTCACCTGATTGTGCGGTTAAAAACCGCACCTACGGTTACTACGGTTACTGGAATAATTTGTTAACCCCCATCGTTCACTGGCTGACTGCCTTGGTTTCCACGCCGCGCCATCCCTTTTGCCTTCATGAGGAGGAAAACACCAATGGAAATTGCCAGCATGCGGCCAGCGGTGCGCTCGCTCGAGAAAAAAAAGACAGCCAATCTTCGGTTGGTGCGTTCCAGTCTGCAAGCCTATCTCTTTTTGCTGCCGACCTTTGCCTTGATTGGCCTGTTCAGCTACTACCCGGCGATGCTGGCGCTCTATCATTCGTTGACCGATTGGAATGGGGTGCTGCTCGCCAATTATGTCGGGCTAGACAACTTTCGCGAAATGCTGCGTGACCGGGTTCTGCTTGCTTCGCTCAATAACATGCTCACGGTCGCTGTCTGGTCGTTGGTGATCACTTTGACCATGCCGCTGCTGGTGGCTGAGTTGATCTATTCACTGCGCAACAATCGCGCCCAATATTGGTATCGGCTGCTCTTTGTGGCACCAATTGTCGTGCCGTCGGTCGTCACTTTGCTGGTCTGGCGCTTTATCTACGACCCCGACTTGGGGCTGATCAACGCCGTGCTGGAACGCCTCGGCCTTGCGTTTCACTCGCGCTGGCTTGGTGATCCCAAACTGGCTTTGTACTGTCTGCTCTTTATCGGCTTTCCCTTTGCCGCCGGCACCAATGTCTTGATCTATCTGGCTGGCCTGCAAGGGATTGGCGAAAGCGTGATCGATGCGGCTAAATTAGACGGCGCGATTGGCTTGCGCCGGATTATCAGCATTGATCTGCCGCTGATCATGGGGCAAGTGCGCCTGCTGGGTATTCTGTCGATCATCGGCGGCATCCAAGGTTTTGGCGCCCAGTTAGTTTTGACGCACGGCGGGCCAGGTTACGCCACAATGGTGCCCGGCATGTGGATGTACGAGACGGCGTTTAGCTACTCGCGCATGGGGTATGCGTCGGCGATTGGCACCTCGATGTTTATGATCATTCTTGGGCTGACGCTTGTGATCATGCGTTCGATGCAGTCCAGCACAGAATATACCGCCAAATGAAAGTGAGAACTTGCCATGACAACGCTCAACGCTAGCGTCCACCACCGCCACCCGCTTGCACGTCTTTGGGGGCGGATCCAGTGGAAAACGCATCTAGCCTTGCTTATCTTGCTTGTGTTGACCTTCTACCCGGTCATTTTGTTGGTGCTCTTTTCGGTGAAGAACAACACGCAGTTTTTTACCGAGCGTTTTACGCTCTCCTTCCCACTCTATCTGGACAATTTTATCGCGGCCTGGGGTTCGGGGATCGCGGTCTACATGGGCAATTCGGCGCTCTATGCATTGGTCGCCGTCGTCTTGACGCTGGTGGCGGCCGCGCTCTCGGCCTATGCCTTTGCCCGCATGCGTTTTATTGGCAAAGAGGTGCTCTTCTTTCTGATCCTGGGGTTATTGATGATCCCCGGCGTGCTGACCCTGGTACCCTCGTTTGTGTTGATGATCAAGTTCAACCTGCTCAACACGCGCTGGGCGCTCTGGTTGCCCTATGCCGCTGGGGGACAAGCCTTTGCGATCTTCGTTTTGCGCACGTTTTTTGCTGGGCTGCCCGAAGAATTGTTTGAATCCGCCCGTATCGACGGCGCCAGCGAATTGACCGTATTGCGCCATATCACCTTGCCGCTGTCCAAGCCGATCATGGGCACACTGGCCTTGCTCCAGGTCTATGGCATCTGGAACGATCTCGTCTGGCCGTTGACGGTGATCACCAAGCCCGAATTAAAAACGGTAATGGTCGGGCTGCTCGGCTTCACCACCCAGTTTAGCACCGATTATGGGCCATTGTATGCTGGTTATGTGATCGCCTCGCTCCCCTTGTTGATCCTGTTCGCCCTGAGCAGCGGGCTGTTTATTCAAGGGCTAACTTCGGGCGCTATCAAAATTTAATGGGTATATGTCAGTTTTAGGGTAAGCCGAGCGTGCGTTGCACGCACCCAAAGTGAAATGCACTCAATTTAATCGCAAAGGAACCCTGCTATGCCATTGTCAACCGAAAATTTTCGCAGCGCTTATGAAGAGAACGGTTATCTGCTCGCCCCAGGCTTGCTCTCTGATGCCGAACTAGAGCCAATCCGCCAGGCGATTGCCGATACGGTCGATGGGATCGCGCAGCAACTCTATGCCGAGGGCCAGCTCGCGCAGCGTTACGAAGACGCCCCCTTGAGCCGCCGCCTGGCCTATGTTTACCAGCACGCGACCAGCAAAAAATCGATGGGCTGGAATCGCGAAGTCTTTAGCAAAGCCATTTATGATCTGCTCACGCATCCGCATTTGCTAACGCTGGCGGAAACTTTGCTGGGTCCCGAAGTCACGGTCAACGGTGATTATTGGGTGCGCACCAAGTTGCCCGGCGAGCAGTTGACCACCCTGCCCTGGCATCAGGACAGCGGCTATTATGGCGCGCAGACCGAACCTGAGCATATTCTCTCGCTCTGGATTCCACTGGTCGATGTGGATGAGCACAATGGCTGTATGCAGTTTATTCCGGGCAGCCATCGGTGGGGGCTTTTGCCCACGGCCAAAAATGAGACCCGGCATAACATCCCCACCGAAGACATCGAGTCACGCGGGCGCATCGAGACTTTGCGCATGCAAGTGGGCGATGTGGTGGCGTTTCACAATTTGACCTTTCACCGCTCGCTGATGAACAGCAGTGACGACATTCGTTGGAGCATCGATCTGCGCTACAGCCCAACCGGTACACCGACCGAGTGGCTGGGCAAGATGGGGCTCTTCGGCTTTGTGGCCAGCAGCCGGGCGCGGCCAGAGACGATCGAAACCTGGGAGACGTGGCACGCCCGGCGGACCAATTTTGCCAATTGATGCGGCCATGCGCGTTTAGATTCATACGCGTTTAGATTGGCCAGAGAGGATGTGGATGGATGGCTGAGGTTGCTTTCGATCTTGACCTGTACCACCGCCAGGGCTTTTGCGCCGGGCTCCCGATTTTTGCCGAGTCTGAGGTGCCGGCCTTGTTGGCGCTCTATTGGCGCTTGCGCGACTTATTACCGCCCGGCATGTCCACGCAACAGATGGACTGGTGGCACGGGGAAGACCGCGCGCTCTGGGAGATTTGCACCCACCCGCGCATTCTCGCCTATGTGACGGCCATTTTAGGCCCAGATTTCTATTTGTGGGGCAGCCAGTTCTTTAGCAAAGATCCTGGCGAAGGCAAGACGACGCCTTGGCATCAAGACGCGTTTTACTGGCCGCTCGCCCCACATAAAGCGGTGACCGTCTGGTTGGCCTTTACCGACAGCGATGTAGAGAATGGCGCTATGTGCGTGGTGCCGGGCACACATCGGGCCGGTCGCCTCCAGCATATCAAATCCGATTCTAATGCGGATGTGCTGGGCATGGAATTGGCCCCCGCGGCGTTTCGGGCTGCCGACGCCGTCCCGCTGATCCTCAAGGCTGGTCAAATTAGTCTGCACGATGACAATATCGTCCACGGCTCGCAGGCCAATCATTCGTCCCGTTTGCGCTGTGGGCTGACCATGCGCTATTCGGCAGGCGAAGTTACGTGTGATCTGGTAGTCTGGCCCTTCTTTAAAGCCTATTGGCTGCATGGCCGCGACCGCTGGCAGCATAACCCAATGGGAACGCCGCCCAGCCATTTAATGACCCACTATATCAAGGTCGCCGGCTGATCAATACCGGCGCAAAGGCAAGCGAAACATGATGACAACCCAGGAACAACGCGAATTTTTTCAAGCACATGGCTATCTTCTGATCCCCAATCTGTTCAGCCCACCAGAGATTGCGGCTGTGTTGAGGGATGAACAACGGTTGAACACCCAAAATCTCGTGACCGACGCCGGTGGTCGCAACAAGGGTGGCATGGTGATCGAAGATAGCAGCACACCACGGTTGCAATTTGGCATCCATCAAACGAATTCACTCTTTGCCCTGCTCTGTCGCCACCCGCGCCTGGCTGGGCTGACACAGGCGGTCATGGACATGCCGCTCTATATCTATCACAGCAAGCTTGCCTTTAAAGCGCCCTTTACCGGTTCTGTGCAATACTGGCATCAGGATTATAGCTATTGGCAAAAATATCACGCCCAGCCGACGATGGCTTCTTGCTTGGTGATGCTGGACGAGCATACGGAAGATAATGCCTGTATGCAGGTGCTTGCCGATTCGCACCGTGGCGGTCTGGTGGCGCATGAATATGCACAGCGCGAATCGACGGGTGACAATCAGTTGCGCATCCCCGCGGCCGCGCTGCCCGATTATTGCCTGCGCTACCCGCGCGTCAAGCTGATCGGCCAGCCAGGCACGATTGCGATCTGGCACAGCAATACGATGCACGCCTCGTCGCACAATATTTCCGAAAACCCGCGCCGCGCCCTGATCGTCGCCTTCAACGCCGTGGGCAACAGCGATGCACAGATCGTGAAAGATTCACCCTTTACCGCTCACAGCAGCGAGGCGGTGCCATTGAGTGCCGATGATTGTCTTTTGACCCAGCACGTGGAGCGAACACCAAGCTTATGACACAACAGATCATTGATTTGAGTTATGCCCTGGACGCCACGACGCCCCCCTTCCCCGGCGATCCACCGGTAGAGCTTGAGGCCCAGGCGGCGATTCCCGCGGATCATCCGCCCGGCACGCCAGCGGGTAGTTTAAATGTGGGTCGCCTCCACACCGGCCTGCATGTCGGCACGCATATGGACGCCGCGTTTCACTTCTATAATGCGGGGCGCACCATCGATCAAGTGGCGTTAGCGCGCGTCGTGGGGCCGGCCTTGCTGATCAATTTGGGCCAGAAAGCGCCCAAAGCCGAAATCACGCCAGCGGAACTGTTGCCCCACCAGGCCGCGATTGCCGAGACGCCGCGGATTATTCTTAACACCGGTTGGGCCAGCCACTGGGGTCAGGCCGACTATTTTACCGATTATCCGGTGATCTCCGCCGCCGCCGCGCAATTACTGGTGGCCTGGGGCGTGACACTCGTCGGGATCGACACGCCTTCGGTCGATTTCTATCCCTATCCGGTGCATTTTGCCCTGTTGGGCAACGATATTCTGATCGTGGAAAACCTGACCAATCTGGAACAAATTCATGCCGTGCGTTTTGAGTTTATCGCCGTGCCCTTGAAGATCACGGCGCGCGATGCCTCGCCCGTGCGCGCCATCGCGATTGTGAAGGAAGGGTAAGATGGCGGCCTCACCCCCGCGCCCACAGTAGAAGCGACGACCAGCGCATGATTTTACTCCCCCTCTCCTGAACTCTGTCCTTTGATTCAGGAGAGGGGGTTGGGGGGCGAGGCTCCGCGTTCTCAATCAAGCTTAAGTCTATCGATTCGTCAGAAAATAGTTATAACCTACGGAGGATGTACACGCATGTTAGAACAAGTTGCCGTTCGTGAGGTAGAAAGTCCTGCGCCAGCCCCCGCGCCGACGCAAGCCGAACGCTTTTTTTTCGACACTTTTGGCTATCTGGTGCTCGAAAATTTTCTGTCGGCCGATCACGTTGCCCGGTTAAATGCTGCACTGGACCGCGTGATTGAGCAACGCCGTAAAGAGCATGCCGAGGGTAAAGTGAAGACTGGCATGACGCACATTAAAGGCGAGAAGAGCACGCGTATCTTCTATATTCTGGGCGACGACCCGCTCTTTTTGGAGATGTTAGACTGGCCGCCGATCATGCCGTATGTGACAGGTTTGCTCAGTTCGAAGCCCCATCATCATGCCTCGGATGCGATTGTCGAGGTTGGCAGTGAACTCGAGCAACGTGGGCTAGGTTGGCACATTGACGGCCACGATAACGGCTTTCGCAACCTGCGGCGACCGGTTCCGCTGCTGCAACTCAAGATCGGCTATTACCTGAGCGACATGACGGAGCCGAATCAGGGTAATCTCACCCTCGTACCGGGCAGCCACACATCCATCGAAGATCCTGACCCGGCAGATTTGAAGCGTGGGCTATTCCAGGGCGCGATCCAAGTCTGCGCGCCGGCGGGCAGCGCCATTCTCTTTCACAATGCGCTCTGGCATGCCGGTGGCCCTTTCACCAAACCGGGCGGCAGTCGGACGATGCTCTACTACGCCTATGAGCACCCGTGGATGATTGCCTCCCAGGAGCATTGGGGTTATTCACCGACCTTCTACAACAG
The DNA here is from genome assembly GCA_038318235.1 of Caldilineales bacterium. Lineage (GTDB taxonomy): Bacteria > Chloroflexota > Anaerolineae > Caldilineales > Caldilineaceae > JAPLGZ01. Next base: position 9,307 of record JBBQBY010000117.1, on the reverse strand, counting down.
TCTCTCGCCCGAACGCCGCAAGCTCTTCCACGGCTTCGTGTTCGATCCGCCAGAGCAGCGTTGGGGGTAGGATACGGGATTAGGGATACGGGATTAGGTTTTATCCCGTATCCCTAATCCCGTATCCCTGCCCCTCTCTGTACATCACATTCGTGAATCAACAAATCTATCCCTACTGATCCACAAAGGGTTCAATCAACATGCTCCGAAACCGTCTGCGCCAACGGCTGCGCGACAATGAAACAGCTTATGGCCTCTGGGTCACCGTCGAAAGCCCCAACATCACAGAAATTGCCGTTGCCCTGGGGTTGGACTGGGTCTGTATTGATATGGAACACGGTCACCTCGATTATCGGGAAGTTCTGGAGCACGTGCGCGCCGTGCGCGGCTCCCAGACGAATGTGATTGTGCGCGTGCCGGAGCTGCAAATGAGCGCCGTCAAACGCGTGTTGGATATCGGCGCGCATGGCATCATCCTACCCTATGCGCGCAGCCGTCAAGAGTTAGAAACGGCGATCAGCTATGGCCGTTACCCGCCCGCCGGCATCCGCGGCGTGGGCGGGGATCGCGCCTTTACGTGGGGGCTGGGGTATCAAGAATATATCAGCTATGCCAACGAAGAGACGTTGCTGATCCCGTTGATTGAAACGCGCGAAGCCGTGGCCGAAATTGATGCGATCTTAGCCATTCCAGGACTGGAGGCGATCTTCTTTGGCCCCGCCGATCTCTCCGCCGCCTACGGTCATCTAGGCAGTTGGGATGAACATGGTGTAGCGGATATTCTGGCCGCAATCAAAGCCAAAGCCGCAGCCAAAGGGATCGCTTCTGGCATCATGGCGCGCGGTGTGGCGGACTCGATCACCCGGCGCGACCAGGGTTTCCAGATGGTCGCCCTGGGTGCCGATATGACACTACTCGTGCGCGCCATCCGTGAGAATTTGACGCAATTGGGTGAGGATCGGCCAGCGAAGCTGGTGTTTTAGGGGCAGAACGCGACCCCACCCTAACCCTCCCCAAACAGGGAGGGGACTGATCAGGGACAGAAAAAGTGGCTTTGCCTACCCACCAATCGATTCCCTCCCTTACCAGAGGAGCGGGAGCCCCTTGGGCGCGGGTGGGGTTCCATTCCACCATCAAAACGAGGCAACAATGTTAAGTATTCCCGCGCAGGCATTGCGCCAAGCTGTCAATGAAATCTTTTGCGCGGCCCAAGCCCCAAGCGCAGTCGCGCAACGGATTGCTGATGCTCTGGTGGAGAGCAACCTGGTCGGCCATGATTCGCACGGGGTGCTGCGCGTGCCAGAGTACGTGGAACGGATCCAGGCCGGCACGTTACAACTCCATGGTCAGGTGCAGATTGTCCGCGAAACGCCAGCCACGGCGCTGCTGGATTGTCAGTGGAATTTGGGTCAGGTGGCGGTGCCGCAAGCGATGGAACTGGCGATCGCCAAGGCGCGCGTCACCGGTATTGGCATGGTGGTGTTGGGGCATTGCGATCATACGGGGCGCGTGGGCGAATATGTGGTGACGGCCGCCGAGCACGATATGATCGGGCAACTGATCTGCAACGGTTCTTTGCCCGGTGGCATCGTCGCCCCGTTTGGTGGGGCGCGGCGGGCGCTGGGGGCGAACCCGATTGCCTGGGCCTTGCCCGTGGCTGATCGCTTACCCCTCTTTTTTGACTTTGCCACGTCGGCGGTGGCGCATGGCAAGCTGCAAGTGGCGGCGGACAAGGGCGAACTCGTGCCCGAAGGCTGGATCATCGACAAGCATGGTCAGCCCACGCGCAATCCGCACGACCAGTTTGACGACGGCGCGATCTTGCCATTTGGCGCGCATAAAGGTTATGCGCTCAGCGTGATGATCGAATTGATGGGCGGTGGGTTGAGCGGCGCCGGCTTTCCACTGCTACCCGGCTATCGTTGGGATCAGGGGACGGTGTTGCTGGCGATTGATATTGCCGCTTTTCAACCGGTGGCCGAATTCAAAGCGCAGGCCGCGGCCTTTGTCACCCAATTGAAGGCCACCCCGCGCGCGCTTGGCGTGGATGAGATCCTCTTGCCCGGTGAGGTGGAATGGCGCACAAAGATCAGCCGTGAACGGGACGGCATTCCGCTGCCCGAGGTGACCTGGGAACGGATCAAAGAAGCGGCGCACAAATTAGGACTGCACTTGTCGCTGTAGCCTGCGCCGTCAGAGTTCATAGGGGCGTGATTCATCACGCCCAGCCCTATCCACAAAGCAAAAATCAGACTCCAGCATTAAAAGGCACAACACAGGGGGCTTACAGCGAGCTTATCTGGTTTTGACCGCGGCCTTCGCTTGTTGCCCATGGGGCGTGATTGATCACGCCCCTACGGAGCCATGTGGTGATTTTAGTAACTCACGTAAGGCCAATCCAAATAAATAAGTATCCATGTGAGCCGCTTTTAAAATCGCTGGCGTCCGGCCTGACAGGTGGGGCTTTTTCCTCCTGTCAGGTCTCGACCCCTGGAGCGTAATTTATTTGGATTGGCCTAACAGCGGTACCAGTAGAGATGTCGCTACGTTTATCAAGGAGACACAGAGCCATACAGAGAAAAATCAACTGATTCAATTGTTGTTCCTCTGCGTGGCTCTGTGTCAGCTTTTTCTCCGTGTGCTCTGTGTAACAGGTTTTTATAGTACGGGCGTCAAATTTGGTCGATTATGATCTTTTCTAGCCTCAGTCGCCGACCCAGCCGCGCTGTTCTTCGGGGATCGACGCCAACAATTCTGTGATCTGCGGATCTAACTTTGCACAGAACTCCTCGGCGGTTACCTTGCCATCCAGCAACGAGTCTGACTCGGCGCTGATCAGTTTGTCCATCTCAGGCCACTTGGTCGTCACATCTTGATGCTTGCTGTGCCCGCCACTGAAGATGTCGAGTACCAGGCTCTGATCAATGTGCTCTAGGCCCTTCACCTGGGGATGGATGAAACTGTCCAACTGGGCCACTTTTTTGATCGTTGGCGTGCCAAGCCCCAGTTTGCTACACATCAACTCCTGACCGACAGGGCCGGCGCCGTACATGGCAAACTTGAAGGCTTCATTCGGGCTCTTGGTCTGGGCGCTGACGGCAAAACCATCCTGCGGGCCGCGCGTAAAGGCGCCTTTGGGCCCACTCGGCATGGCGGCGATGTCGAAGTTCAAATTCGGTACATCTTTGAGCGACCACATCCACGGATTCCAGATCGCACGCATGGCCAAATGTCCACCGCTAAACAGCGTGTCGACGCCTTCGGTCTGTTCGGCAGGGGATGGCGCAATTTTATGTTTGTTGATCAGATCGGCACGATATTGGAAGGCGGCAATCGTCTCGGGCATCGTCATGCGCGATTCCGTGCGATCTTCATTCGTGACCAGGCCACCGTACGACCAGATCAGCGGATAGGTGTAGACCCACCAGCGCGAGGTTTCATACGCGAAGACCTTAGACGCGCCTTCCCCTTCAATCAACTGGAGCCCGATCTCCACCAATTTGTCATAGGTCCAGGTGGGATCGTCCCATTTCTTGGGCGGGTAGGCGATGCCTTTCTTGTCGAAGATGTCTTTGTTATAAAACAGAATCACATTCTGCGTATCCAGCGAGAGCAAATACAGCTTGCCTTTGAACCATTGTTTGTCCCATTCGCTGGCAAAATAGTCGTCCTTGGTCAATTTCCCATCCGACGTAAAGAGTTCGGTGATGTCAAGGATCATGTTGCGCGAGATCATGTCGGGCAACTGCTTGGTTTCCACATTAAAGATGTCCGGCGCGTCGCCAGCGGTGGCCAAGAGGCGTAATTTGTCATTGAAATCCTGACCCGGCCAGGTGGTTTTATTGACGGTGATATCCGTGTTCGCCGCTTGGAAATCCTTGATCATCTGATCATCGCCGGCATTCAACGGTGGGCCGGAATACTGCGAAGCGAAGATAAGCGTAGTGGCCGCCTTGGCGGCTGAACCGCCAGCTGCCGGCGCACTCCCTGGCGCGGTTGCGACGGGCGCGCAGGCGGCAAGCACGCCTACCCCAATCACGGCGCTGCTGGCGGTGAGAAACTGCCGGCGTGACATAACCTTACTAGACATAATTGTATCTCCTCTGAAACGATGAACTGGAAACGAGCAAATAAACCCCACCCTAACCCTCCCCAAACGAGGGAGGGAACTGATCAGGGATAAACGAAGTGATGTGTTCTGTCCACCAAACGGCTCCCTCCCTGTTTGGGGAGGGCTGGGGTGGGGTCCTACCGTCCGCCAAAACCACTGGTGACGATCCCTTCAATAAAATAACGTTGGGCGGCAAAAAAGATAATCAGCACCGGCACAATCATGACGGCTGCCGCCGCCATCATCAAGTTCCACTCGGTGCCACGCAACCCCTGAAACGCCAGCAACCCGACCGCCAGCGTCATCTTCTCGATCGAATTCAGATAGATCAGCGGTCCGATAAAGGCGTTCCAATTCGCCAGAAAAGTAAAGACCGCCACGGTCGCCATTACCGGTTTGGATAAAGGCAGAATTAAACGCGCATAAATTTGCCAGGTGCTGGCGCCATCAATGCGCGCGGCTTCATCTAGTTCAACCGGAATGCTCATAAAAAACTGGCGGAAGAGAAAGATGTTAAACGCGCCGCCGCCAAAGTAGGTTGGCACGATCAGCGGCAGAAAGGTGTCGATCCAGCCTAGGTTACGAAAGAGCAGATACGATGGAATCTGCGTCACGATCTCGGGTAGCATGAGCGTGGATAAGACCAGGACGAAGAATTTTTCGCGGCCAGGGAAGCGCATGCGCGCAAAACCAAACCCTGCCAATGAGGCGGCAAAGAGCACGCCGATCAGGTTGGCCAGCGTAATAATCACCGTATTTAAGAGAAAGCGTGGGAAGGGCAGGCCCGAGTCAAAGATCGCCGTGCTGTAATTCGACCAAATGGCCGGGCGCGGGATCCAGACCGGCGGAAAGGTAAACTCGGTGCCACGGATCTTGAGCGAGGTGCTGATCAACCAGAAGAAAGGGATCACCATCACGATGCTCAGGCCAATCAGAATGATCTGCATCCCAATGCTGTAGAAGAGATGCCGATAATTCGTTGGTCGCGCACGGCGTGGAGATGTGCTCGTTTGCGCCGGGGTGATAATCGTTGTGAAACGTTCTGCTTGGCTCATCCTGGTTTTTCCGTTTCATAATAGACCCAGCGGCCGGCCAGTTTGAACTGGGTCAGGGTCACCAGCAGCACCACGATGAAGAGCACCCAGGCCAGGGCCGAGGCATAACCCATCTTCGTAAATTCCCAGCCTTGGCGATAAATGTAGAGCACGTAAAAGAGGGTGGCGTTGTTGGGCCCGCCTTTGGTGGCGACGAAAGCGGTGGTGAAGACCTGGAAGGAGCCAATGATCCCGATGATCAGGTTAAAGAAGAGCACCGGCGTCATCATGGGCAGGGTGATGCGCCAGAATTTTGTCCAACTGTTGGCACCGTCGATATCGGACGCTTCGTAAAGCACTTTATCGATGCCCTGGAGGCCGGCCAGAAAGACGAGCATGGAACTGCCGAGCCCCCACAGAGCCATGATCACAAAGCTGGGTTTGGCCAGCGCTTCGTCGAAGATCCACTTTTGTGGTGGCAACCCAACCATGTTGAGTAAGGCGTTGGCCAGACCATAGTTGGGATTAAAAATCCACATCCAGAGGAAGGCGCTGGCCACCGCGGGCATGATCGAAGGGATATAATAGAGTACGCGATAGACACCCACACCGCGCACCTTGACATTCAAAAGCAGCGCCACTAATAAGGCGGTGATCAGGTGCAGCGGCACATAGAGGACTGTGTAGTAGGCTGTGTTCCATAAACTCTTTATAAACAGGGGATCATGCGCCGCCTTGCTAAAATTTGCCAGGCCCGTAAAGCTGATCGGGCGCAGAATTTCATAATCAGTCAGCGCCAGCCAGACGGAGGCGAGCATCGGGCCGGCGGTGAAGAAGAGAAAACCGAGCAACCAGGGCGTAATGCAAAGCAAGCCCTCAATCGCCTCGCGCCGCAATAAAGGCGAGCGTGGGGATTTCGGTTGTGGTTTTTTAGTAGCAATCGCTTGCGAATTCATCAATTAGCTTCCTACGCGCGGTAAACCGACCGCGTGGACAATCAAGTAAATATAAATAAATCGTCGGGGATAGCAAGACTCCGTGGCTTCCCGGGCAAAAGACGCTCACCTAGGTTTTGCTGTTGTTGTTATTATACTACTATACGCACAGGAAAGCGCAAGTCATTTTTAGCCAATGAGTATAGTGCGTTTTTGTTGCAAGTAGGGGCGAGGCATGGCCAACAGATCAAGGGGCTATCCCAATGAAGGTGGCCATGCCTCGCCCCTACTTTGTTGATTGTCAGTTTGCAATGCGCAAAACAGAATTCTGCGTCGTCAAGCGTACAATTTTCGAGTAATGATTGACGGAAATGCCTTCGCTGAGCGGCGTCGGCACTTGCAGGATAAATTCGGCCCAATCGGGACCGTTATATGCCACATAGGCCAGATGAAAGGTCTCCATGATGTTGGTAAACTGGACCGAGAAATCGGGAAACAGGATCGGCCCCGTATCCGTCTGGTAGATATGCTCGCGATCATTCGCATTCATCGTCTTGATCGGGAATTCAATCGTCACCGCATAGCGATCCAGCGCGCTAAATTCGATCCGGCCCACTAACAATTCGTCTGCCAGCGTCGCCTGGACAATTTCGTCAACCGTCTTTAATAATTCGCCCTCGACCAAACGCATGTGGATCTGGACGCGATCAAACGCATCCGCCACCTTGCCCAGTTGGCGCTCGGGTTGCAGCCCTAACGAAGGCGGATAGAGCATGACACCCTTGGCATTTTTGTCCCAACTTTTCAGCGTGAGAAATTCATCCTGGGAAAAAATCGGGCAGAAATCGGCGTTGGGCTCGAGCCAGATATCACGCTCGACACCCACCCGCTCGGTTTTGCAAGACGCGCCCAGCACATATTCTGTGCGCACGCCGGTTTGCTGATCGTGGATCAGACAGCGCGATTCTAATTGAATGCGCGCATTGTTCAGCGAAAATGGCGGCTTGTGCGAAACGGTAATCGCCGTTTGTTTGTGCAAATCGATGCGAAACGTTAGAAAGGAGCGCGAAAAATCGGGAATTTGCATAGCTGATCCTTATGTAATTTGCATTAAAAACTTGACGCAGAGGCGCAGAGGCGCAAAGCAACGCAAAGAACAGCAGGAACAAGCAAGATTTTCCCGTTTCTGCGAAAAACGTTAGTCGCGCGTGGCTATATGACACGCACACCTTGTTTTTCTTTGCGCCTCTGCGCCTCTGCGTTAAAATTTTAGCCTTGGGTAACATGCGTTATAACTGATTCTGCGCCTGCGCCACAATATCGACCCCCACCAACTCACTCCACGCTTGCAGCAATTGTTGGGTGATCGGCCCGACCTGACCATCGCCCACGGGCAGCCCGTTGAAGCGCGTGGCGGGCATGATGCAGTAGGGCGTGCTCGTGAAGAAAGCTTCGTCGGCGGTGTAAATATCATACGGTTGGAAATCGACCACCTGGATTGGAATCCCGATTTTTGTCGCCAATTCGAGCACCGTCGCTCGGCTCACCCCGGCCAGTGCACTGCGCGCCTGTGGGGTTTTCAGCACCCCTTCGCTGTAGATGAAAAAGTTGCCACCCTTGTTCTCCGCCACATTGCCGTGAATGTCCAACAAAATGCCCTGTGCCTGCGGATCGACCAACTTGACCTCGATCTCGGCCAACGTATAGGCCATCCGGCTGCGATTTTTGATACGCGCATCCAGCGCTTCGGGTGGAACGGCGCGGCTGGGCGGCGTCACCGCGTGGCAACCCTCGGTGTAAAAGCGCGCCCAATCGACCAGCACCATCGGCGCCGTATGAATAATGATCGTAGCGCGCGACCGCTGAATCGTCGGGTCCGCGCCCGAGCGCGATTGCCCGCGCGAGATGTTATGCACCAGCCACACATCCTCGTGCGCCGCCACTTTGGGCAGATTCAACTCCAACACCTGCCAGGAAAGCTCCGTCATCTCCGTCGGCGTCATGCCCGGATTGATGCGCGTCACTTTGAGCGATTTATAAAGCCGGTCAATATGTTGGTCCAGCTTAAACGGCCGGTGCGCAAACGTGCGCGTCGATTCGGTCACCATGTCACCGAGCATAACCGCCGCATCGAAAATCGAAATTTTGGCTTCGTCGGCGGGAACAAAGTCACCATTGAGGTAGACCAGATGGCTTTCGTGATCAGTAGTCATAGAAATGCCTTTCGATTGACATGCGAAGAATCCAGAAAATACAGGATCATTGATCCTCGTCTAACGGCTTTACCGCTAGGTGTCTGCCTTTAATGCCGCCGCCGCACCGCGTGTTCTTGCGCCACCGTAGTCGCCAAGTATTCATCCACCGCCGCGCGCGATGTAAAACGATCCGGTGAAAAGGCGCTCACGTCGATGCTCGTCTGTCCATCCGCCACGTACTCGGCTAGAAGTTGACCGGCGGCCGGGTTATAGGCAAAACCGCCCGAATGAAAGGCGCAACCCATATACAGCCCTGGAAATTGTCTCACTGGTCCCAGAATCGGCTCACCATCGACCGAGAAGGCAATTAGCCCTACCTTCTCACTTTCCCATTGGGTCTGGGCCAGGCGCGGCAAGAGCGGTGTCATGTTAGCAGTGAGACTTGGTTTGACCTCTTCTGGCGCGCTCAGCACGGCCATGCGGAAATCGAGTGACGGCACGCGATATTCCTCACGCTGCGCCGTTTCTGCACCCGCTAACACTCGGTTACCGGTAGCTGGGCGAATATAGCCGCCTTGCGGATTGGCATTGACTGCCGGAATGCGCACGGGTGCGGGCAGTGGCGTGGTGACATAACGTTGGTGGACAAAGGTCTTCACCGGCAATTGCCAATGTAAGGCGTTGATCACCTTGGGCAACCAAGCATGGACGGTGCAGATCACGGCGTCGCCTTCGATGGCGCCGGTGGTCGTCATGACGCCGTTGATCGCGCCATTGCGTTCCAGAAAGCCGGTCACTTGGTGGTGTTCGCGGATCTCCACACCCAGCTCGCGAATTTTTTGCGTGAGCGCGGGAATGTACTCGTCTGGTTCGCTGTAGCCGCCCAGTGGGTCATGCAGACCGATGATATCCGCCGTGGGATGGAGTTCGGGCCAGCGGGCGTGGATCTCGGCTGCCGTCATAATTTCATAGGGCGCGCCATGCCGGTCATAAAGGGGAAAGAGTTTTTCGCGTTCCGGCCACGCGGGCGGA
>JBBQBY010000116.1:0-16068 GCA_038318235.1 Caldilineales bacterium | reverse complement strand
TACCAGTTCGTATGACTGCCGTCCGGTTTGTGGAAATGGGGCATATCGGTCAAGGAATGGGGATGATCGGCGACGGCGTCTTCGTCGAATTCTACACCGAGACCTGGCCGGGTGGGCAAGGGAAACCAAGCGCCGTTGCGTTCTAATTGCACGGGGAAGATGTCAGCGGCGCTCTCGTTAATGCCAGGATTAATTTCCACCCAGGCAAAATTGTTGACGGCAAAACACATGTGAATCGTGGCGGCAGTGCAGACGGCGCCCAGTGGATTGTGCGGCATAATATCAATGTAATGGGCTTCGCTCCAGCCGCATACTTTCATGGCTTCGGTCAACCCACCAATGTTGCAGACATCCAGACGGCAGAAATTCGTCAAGCCCTTTTCTAGGTAGGGGCGGGCCTGCCATTTACTCGACCACTCTTCGCCAATCGCAAAAGGAACGCCCGTCATCTGGCGCAAACTCTCATAGGCTTCGGGCGTCTCATCGCGGATTGGTTCTTCGAGGAAAGCCATTGAGCCAACCGGCGCTTGTTGGCAGAAAGCCGCGGCTTCGGCCACGCTCAGGCGATGGTGATACTCGACGCCCAACGGAATGGCCTTGTCGAGTTTGGCCCGCAGTTCGGTGAGCAAATCGACGGTCGCCGCGATCGAAGCACGCGGCTCGAACATGTTAGCCGCATCTGGGTCCGCTTCGTGGAACGCCTTCGCCCAGCCGGGGATCGGGGTCGCGGCGCCCAGGCGAAGACAGGGCCATCCGGCTTTGATATACTCCTGGCACACCGCAAGGCAGTCGGGGTCATCCATCGAGATTGTCGGAAAGCCAAAGACGCGCTCGCGACAGGCTCCACCCAGGAGTTGGTAGACCGGCACGCCCAGTTTCTTGCCCATGATATCCCACAGCGCAATATCGATCGCGCTGATCGCCCCAGTCAGGACGCGCCCGCCCTCGTGGTAGTTACTGCGATAACACTTTTGCCAAATATGCTCGATCCGCATCGGGTCCATGCCGATCAAAAAGCGGCTGTAATGTTTGACGGCTTCGGCTTCGGCTAGTTCGCGCGAAGAACAGCCGCCTTCGCCCAGGCCATAGATGCCTTCATCGGTCTCGACTTTGACGACAAAAATGTCGCGCGCTGCCTTGAGGGGATAGGTTTTAATGTCAGTAATTTTCATGTTCGCTTCGCTTTCCTGCTGATCTGGTTGATACTACATGGTGAACATCCCAAAATCGTACAATTGACCCAACATACAACAAAAGCTTAACGCAGAGGCGCAGGGTTGCAGAGAACTGCCAACAAAAACTAACGAGAAAAATGTTCCTCACCGGCCGTCGTTTGGTTTTTTCTTTGCGTACCTTGGCGGCTCTGCGCCTCTGCGTCAAATCTTCGCTATTATAAAGATTTATAATAGCGAACGAGTGGCAGCGCTGTATACCCCACCTTCTCATACGCCTTTCTGGCCGGTGCGTGGCCTGGATCGCCACCCGTCCCGACGACAGCCAGTTGCATACCGCTTGCTTTCATCTGCGCAAGCGCCAAATTGTTTAAATCCGTCCCGATGCCGCGCTTTTGATAATCAGGATGCACCGCCAACATGTAGACTTCGCCCGTCTTATCGTTGTGGTTTAATTCATAGGCGAGAAAACCGGCTACGTTGCCATCGGCTTCTGCAACCAAAACCGTATATTTTTCGCGATCTTGACAAACGGATGCGACGGCCGCTTTTTGAATGGTTTGCCAGTCGGGATAAATGAGCGGAAAGATGGCGGGACCCAATACTTGTTGAAAGGAAAGAAAAACTGGTTCCCAAGCTACTACAGATAACTGAACAATTGCTTCGAGGTCGTTGTTATCAAAAGGCCGAATAAGTAGATTCATGCGGATGTTTTATCTCCTGATTGGCTAGTGCGCGGGTTTCCCACACATCTTATTGCGTTTGAACGAGCAAGGCCAGACCTAAAGTAAAATCAGTTTAAAAACAGGTGTTCGGAAGCTTCCAGGAAGCTAGCTCGACGAAAACGACTGGTCTCTAGCCGATTTTACTTTAGGTCAGATGCTCGATCACGCCCCGAACATGGCGCTGATGTCCTGAAAGCTTATGGCCTCGTCGGCGAAAGTGAACGTGCCGTAATCGCGCATTTCCTGGGCTGCGCGCAGAAAGGCCCCCAGCGCCGCACGCGAGAGCGCACTGCCGACGCTGACCCGCTTCACCCCAAGCTCCGAAAGGCTGGCGAGGCTCAGGTATACGCCTTGCCGCCCCATGATCACGTTCACCGGGCGATCAACGGCACGCACTATGCTGGCAATATCACTCTGGCTCGTCAGGCCGGGCGCATAGAGCACATCCGCTCCAGCTTCTTGATAGGCCTGAAGCCGTTTGATGGTATCTTGGAGATCGGGCCGGCCGACCAGGTAGTTTTCGGCCCGCGCCGTCAGCGTAAAAGGAAAGGGCAGCGCGTGGGCCACTTCCGCCGCCGCTCGGACGCGCTCGATGGCAAGTTCGTGTGTATAAATCGGCTCACTTGGGCGATTGGTCGCATCTTCAATCGAGCAGCCAACCAGCCCTGTCGCCGCGGCCAGCCGGATGGTTTCCGCGACAATTTCGGGGCTGTCCCCAAAGCCGTTCTCTAGATCGGCGCTGACGGGCAAGTCAGTGGCGGCTACGATGGCGCTCACATGCGCCAGCATCGCATCGCGACCAATCGTGTTGTCCCGCTGCCCGACCGAAAAGGCATAGCCGGCACTCGTCGTCGCCAGCGCCGCAAAGCCTAGCTGTGCCAGAAGTCGCGCCGTGCCAATATCCCATGGGTTGGGGATGATAAATGCGTGATCCCGTTCGTGGAGCGCCCGAAATTCACTGCCCTTTTCTGCCTGCGTTCGCATCCGATATCTCCCTGTTGGTGCATCCTATGCTGAAACGACGCCGTCGAACACGGACATCAATCGATAGCCAAGTGCAGAGCCCAAACTCCTCCGAGTCTAGGGGGTAGGTGTTGTCCGCTGGCTGTGATTATTAGATTAATCTATACTGTTGGGGCAAGCCAATGCTGAAAAATATTGGCACGAGTATTTAGCTTAATTGAGTTCGACGTTATCAACAAAATGCAGGATGGCTTGGTTGACCCGTTCCGAAAATTTACCATTCAACGCGCAATAGCCGCAGGTTAGTGTTCTACCTGACTATGCACGAGGAGTTTGGAGGCTCGTACTCTGTTTCTTGGGGAACGCGACTGTTGCTTCATTCCGCAATCAGGAGCAATCTCTCTACACGGCTTTGGGGTCAGGCTGGTAGCGCAGGAGGACGACACCTAAATCGAAGGTCTTTGCTTCGACCAGTTTTAGCGACGCTTTGGTCGCATCGTTGAAGAAACGTTTTCCCTTCCCCATGATCACAGGGTGGACTAAGAACCGATACTCATCGATCAGATCGGCTTCCATCAACGATTGGACAAGAGTGGCACTGCCGGCGATCAGAATTTCCTGACCGGGCTGCTCTTTTAATTGGGTGATCTCGGCCACGACATGATCTTTGATAGGAGAAACCATTGATCCATGCTATCCGCGTCAAAGACGCCATCCAGTGTTACCCACGCTAAAACAACTACTTTTCTCATGTTCTTCTCCTTGTGAATATTCACTTGTAAAATGCAAGTGAATATAATATAATGCTTTTTACATAAGAAGTCAAGCACAGATGTTCGATTGATCGACCACAAATAGAAAAGATTTTGCGCAGGTTTGCCCTATGAAACACAAACAACAAAGACGCTCTGACTGCCCGATCAGCTTTGCCTTGGAGACGTTTGGGGATAGTTGGTCGCTTTTAATCATCCGCGACATTGTCTATTTCGGTAAGAAAACCTACGGTGAATTTCTCGCCTCTGACGAAGGAATGGCGACCAACATTCTCGCCAGCCGTCTTGCTCAGCTAGAGGATAAAGGCATTCTGGTGAAAAAGTCTGATACAACGGATCGGCGCAAAGAGGTTTATCTGCTCACCGAAAAAGGTCTGGATCTAATTCCGATCTTGCTGGAGATAGCAAGTTGGGGCGCGCACCATGATCCACAAACCAGGGCTCCTCAGGCGTGGATTAGCCTAGTCAATGCCGATAAAGCCAAGATGGTCAAACTGATTCGCGAAACAGTGCAAAGTGGCGGTGCGGTTTTTTCTGGCCCCGATAGTGTTGTTTGTCAATTATTTGGAGAAAAATAGGCATGCTGCTGACTTTTTCCAGCGGCTGTTACACTGGTTGACGGAAGGGCCGTAACGGTTCAGCCCCACGGTAAATTTCTTCCGGAAAGATAAACTTCTGACGATTATCTCAGCGAATTCACCTTCCCGGAAGGGGATCGGCCTGAATCGTCACGAAGAACCTTACATTTTTCTCTAGCCTGAATAGACCTTATTCTGATTTAATTTTGTGCCTTTGTAGGTGCGGTTTTGCTATCCAAATAATAAATCGGAATAATGTCTAAAGAATATAGCTTAAAATTCATCCTCATGAATGGGTCTGGCGCCACATTTATCCGGCGCTTTTTCCACTCCTCTGCTCCTGCAGCCAAGCCAGCAATTTTTCAAGATGCTCTTGATGATGGTCATAAGAAGCGATGAGAATGAACGCAAGCGGGTGGCCTGCCAACCAGGGGTATCGGCTTGCATCCAGTAGATCTCTTTCAGGAATTGCCCCGCCTAATTCCAGCAGCCGGAGAAAGCCGGCTTGCCAATCCTGATGGATCGTTGACCAGGGCTGTTCACGATAGGTCTCATAAATCCAGACGTTCGTTTGAGCCGTATTGCCTTCTGCATCTGGCTCTAACCCTGGCAGCCATTTTGGAAACTCGGGCTCCCGATCAAACCGAGCGGCTTCCAACCGGGCGATCGAGCGCTGCCGCCAGGCCAGCAAATGGGCAATATTATCTTTGAGCGACCAATCGGAAGGTAAATCCGGAGCCGTGATTTGCTCCTCGCTCATGCTCGCAAGCAGTTCTTCCCAGTGATTGAATTGCTCGCTCAACGCAGTCAGGATATGGTCTTGCATGTTCATGATCGTTCTCCCCTCAATCTAAGGCCAGGCGCTTGTTGACGCAAGGCTGGCCTTGTGCATCGAAGGTGGGTTGGCGCGCTTGAATCTGCGCCAACTCCTCTTGCTCGGCCTGTTGCGCATAATACAAATCCCAGCGCAATTGCAAATTCATCCAAAAGGCAGCCGTCACTCCAAAAAATTTACCTAACCGTAACGCCGTACTAGGCGTAACGCCGCGTTTGCCGTTGATGATTTCATTAATCCGTTGATACGGAACGTGAATTGATGCGGCTAATTGTCTTTGCGTTAGTCCCATCGGGATCAAAAATTCTTCCAGCAACATTTCGCCCGGATGGGTCGGTGGGCGATATTGGGGAACACGAATCATCGTCTACACCTCGTTTTCATCGTCTACACCTCGTTTAATGATAATCGATAATTTCTACTTCTGCGGGGCCAGCCTCTGTCCAGATAAAACAGACTCGGTACTGGTCGTTGATACGGATACTATGCTGTCCGATTCGCTCTCGTTTGAGCGCCTCCAAGCGGTTGTTGGGCGGTATGAGCAGATCGTTTAATGTCGTTGCAGAATCCAATTGTTCCAACTTGCGAGCGGCAATTTTCCAAAGCTGCTGTGGGCACAGTTGGCGCGCCGCCTTTGAGTTTTTTCCATCGAAGATATCTTCCGTACCGACATTTTTGAACAAGACAATCATACTATCATGATAGCACGGATCTCATGTCATTTCAAATGTAAAAAGCAAATCATGCCACTGATTTTTAGCAACACAAAGTTGGCGATTGACCTTCTCTATTCCAGCGCCTTCAAATGGCCTGGATTGAGCAGCCCATACGGGTCCCAGCGTGTTTTGGCATCTAGAATCGGCTGGCCGTTCCAGCGTACATCTTCGTCGAGATGGTGGGTGTGCGGGTTGGCAATCCATTGCCCAATCGATTCGCAATAGGCGATAATTTCCCACAATTGTTCTTTCGAACGAAAACGCACAATGCTCATCCCTTGTGGCACCATCGCACCACGAAACTTCATAAATTCAATGTGCGTCAGCAATTCGTCGCCATAGCGCGCCTTGCGCAGTTGTAATTGCTCAAAAAGCTGCTCTGGGATAAACGAATCTTGCAGATAGGTGTAGTTCGGGTCTGCCTTCATCACCCACATCGTCGTGTGATTCCAGGCGAAGTCGGAAAGCATCAAGCCGCCTTTGTGATATTTTTCATGCGGACTCTGCCAGGTGAGAGCGCCGTGGTGTTCGGCCACCCGTGCCTCTAATGCGGACGGCTCAACCACCAATTCTAGCAGGAGCAGCGCCTTGCCATCGGGCGCAATTCCCTGCTTGACCAACTGGCGAAAGAAGCTGGGGATCGGCCATTCTAGCACCGTCACCAGCCGCTTGGGCAATGTCGCATCTGCGACCAAGGCTTGCGCAGCGTTGAGGGCATTTTCCAGGCTAGCAAACGCCACGGCAAATTGCGCCCACGGTTGCGCCGGTGCTAAGGCCAGGGTCAGATCAAGGATAAAACAGGTGACACCACAGTTGTGGACCACGCCTTGCATGGCGGCTGCACCCTCAGCATCTGTGCTTCGGAAGGTCAACACGCGCGGGGTCGCTTCAATCGTGGCAACCGTGACTGCCAATACATTGCCCTCGTCCCACAGTGTGCCCCAAGTGACCGAACCGATCCCGCCCGACCCGCCAGCAAGAAAGCCGCCAGCCGTCGCCGTCATCAGTGTGCTGGGATAGAAACGCAACTCTGCGCCAATTGTATTGGCCTGGCGTTCGATGTCGATCAGCTTGACACCTGCCTGAACTTGGGCAAATTCAGGTGTAAGTTCAAGAATTTGATTGAGCCGCACATGGTTCAGCAAAATGCCGCCCTGCATCGGCACCCCTTGGCCATAATTGCCCGTGCCAGCGCCACGTGGCGTGATGGGGATGCGCGAGCGCACAGCCAACGCAATCACGGCGAGCATTTCATCGACAGTGCCCGGCGAAACTTGGACGTCGGCCACTTTGCCATCTAATTCCGGTGCCAGCACCGGCGAGAACCAATAATGATCTTTCGACCGGTGGTAAAGTTGTTGCGCGTCTGTCAGCACATTCGTTGGGCCAACAATGTTTTTTAATTGATCGAGCATCGCTTCGGTAAGGGTGGTCATGTTCGGTCCTGGTCGATGGTAGATGGTAGATAGGTAGACAGTAGATGGCTATTCCCATCTACTGTCTACCGTCTCCCGCATAGCTACAGCGTGTTTGTAAGAAAAGGAAATCTCCGGCGCGCCGCAGGCTATACGGGCGGGAGTAGGGCGCGGTCTGGGGCAAGAAGGCGACGCCTTCCACATAGCTGGGGCGAAATTTTTCTTTGGTTTCACCAACGAAGCGTGGGCAGTAGGTGAGGAATTCTTCGTCGACTAAGCCAGCCTGTAACATGCCACCCATCAAGCGCGGGCCACCTTCGCAGAGCAACGTCCGCACGTGATAGTCGGTGTAGAGCAATTGCGAAAGCTGCGCCAAATCTACCCAATCTGCGCCCAAACGCAGCACATCCAGATGCGCTGTACAATCGATATCTTTTGCCTGTTCATACCCATGTGTGGTCGTCGCCAGGATGATGTGTAGATCAGGTTGCTGAAAACAAAATGATTCTGCATTCACATCACCGGCATAGGAGACGACTACCAGTTTGGGCGGGTGCGTCCGCTTTTCTGCCTGGCGCAGGGCTGTAAAGGCTGCTTCTTCCCCTGGGTAAATAAATTCTGCTGTCCAATGGTGTTCGGGTTCAATTTTCAACGTACCGTCGCCGGTCATGACCGCATCTGCGCGGGCACGCAAGAGACCCATCAGCCAGCGGTCGTGGGCATTAAAATTGGTCACGTCACCGCCAGACGAGATGCCTGGTTCATTATAAGAGACGCGGCCATCACGGGCCGCCGCAAAATTGGAATAAGTGTAGGGCCGGCCCGTGATGGGTGGTATATGCCAGTCACCACCGTAGATCGCGCGAAACGCTTCTGGCAGCGATGGCGTTTGCTCTTGATCTTCCGTAAAGAGCATGGTAAATGGGTTGCCTGGACCAATCGGATTAGGTTGCATAGAACTCCTTTGATTGAGCGAAAAATTTAATGTTATCTCGCCAATTCACTTCACATAAACGACTGTCTCATTTTCCATCGATTCAATCGCTGCCGCGATCACCTTTTGCGCGGCCAGACCCTCGGCGCCGGAACCGTCGAGTTCTTCTGGTTTAACACCTTCGCCAATCTGTTCAACGAAACGGTGAATGCGGGCGCGGAAGGTGTCGTTGAATTCTCGATAGCCGCCAAAGAGCGGATTTGTATAGACCGTCTTTTCGGGATTGCCCGCTGGATAGAGCGTCGCTTCGCGATACATGTCATCGATCACAAACCGGCCATTGACGCCAGCCACTTCGCACCGCTCCATCGGGTGACCGCGCTCGATGTCGTAGCTGCCGGTGAGTGTGCCGACGGCCCCATTCTTAAATTTCATGTTAAAGACAGCGGTGGACCAGATTTTGCGGCCGGGCGCTTTGGTTGCAAAACAGTGGACCGCTTCCACGTCACCGCAGAAATAACGCATGACATCAATTGTGTGTGGATGCAGCGCTTTGAGATGAAAATAGGGTGAGCTCTCACGCGGGTTCATGATCCACATGCTCATGTTGATGAAAAGTTGATGGCCGATGCGCCCCTCTTCGATCCATTTTTTTGCCAGCCGCGCTGCCGGTGTAAAACGATGGTTCAAGTTAATCCCATAGCAGAGGCCTTTGGCTTTGGCCTTGGCGACCATCTCTTCGCCTTCTTCGACTTCGTTAGAAATCGGTTTTTCGCCCAACACATGGCAACCAAATTCCAGCGCCTGCATCGTCGGCAGGTAATGCTCGCTGCCATATTCCTTGCCGCCGGTGGAGACGCTGCATGCCTCCGGTTTTAACGTTTCCAACATTTGCTGGACATCATAGAACGCTGGTACACCGAATTTTGCGGCGGCGGCGTCGGCCCGCGCTTTGTCCCAATCGCAAACGCCCAGCAAATTAGCGAGTGGGTCTTCTTTATACATCGTCGCATGGATATTGCCGATTGCACCCATGCCGATTACGCAAACTTTTACCATCGTTTTGTTCTCCAAATCTATGAAGCGACAACAACGAATTCAGAAAACCACAAATTTATTGCTTCATTCGCTGCTTCCTGAATTCGTTGTCGTGTTTATCCTGCAAAAGGAAACGTCCCTTTATAACCCAACGTGCTCAACGCAAACTGCGGGTCACTCACAAAACTGACGCCTGGGTACATTGGATTTTGTTGATAATGCAGCACAATGTTGGCGCGCAGATCGTCGGCGGGGTCGGTGCCAAATTTGGCGCCCTGGTGCGGAATGTGGCTGTAGAAGAGCACCGCATCCCCGGCTTTCGGGTAGAGATGCACCAAATCCTGCTCGTCGCACCAGCGCTGAAACGGATCATTGCGATCTTCGGTGTAACGCAAATAAGGTCGTAATTCGGCTGGCACTGGTTTGTCCATATACCCCTTGACGAAGGTCAGGCGACCACGCTCTGGCGAATTATCGGTCAGGTAGAAAGTCGTGTTCATACACAGGGCAATCGCGGGATTGCCGGCTTCGGACTTCTCGGCTTGGTAATAATAGTCATAGAAGTCCATATGCCATTCTTGCGTGTAGTCACTAGGGTTGACATGGGCACGAAAGCTACGCAACTGGCATTGTTTGCCCAATACCGCCTTTAAGTAAGGGGCTACATTGGCTTGGCCGAGCAACTGTTTCGACAAATTCGGCTGGAGCGCCAGCAATTTCTCGAAAGCCACATTGCCGACGCCATTCTTGATCTCATATTCGCCCCGGGCATACATGCCGTAGAGAATCTCTTTCCATTGCGCCACACTGGTGACATCTAGTGCCTGGGGGATCAGCACAAAACCATCGCTTTGGAGCTGTGCAAGCTTATCGGAAATCCCATTTTGGCCATCCATCTTGGTTGCCTTTCCTTCTGTGTTAAAAATTGAACTGCTTGATAATCGCGTAATCGGTATAATCAATCGTATCCGGATCGCGGTCCAGATATTGCGCTAGGATCTCGTTTTCATAATAGAGCCAGTCCGCAGGAAATTTGCGCTGCTCTGGCGTGCCAAAATTGAGGATGAGCGCCTCGGCATTTTCAAAAATCCAGAGCACGGCATAGCTGTCCGACCTTTTTCCGTGGTAGCCTTTGAGATGAACTGCCTGCAACAAACCAGGCACTTTCATTTGTTGCAGCGCGGCGGCCACATCGCTCTCATAGCGGGCAATGTCAACGCCAGGTCGTAGTTCGTGTTCATGCATCGCATAAATCATAGGCTTTGTATTATTCTCTACCCATCCGATCTAGATAATCCCCTACCAAATTTTGGCAACAAATCAGGAGGATTCAATTCGCACAAATTCGTGTAATTCGTTGCCGGCTTTTACTTGCTTAAAATAGACTCAATTGCTCAATCTCCGGTTTTTCCTTGAGCGCTCGCCGTTTTGTCATCGTTTTGAACTCTTTGAGCGCCTGCTCAATGTCGTTTAAGAAGTGAGAAACTTCATTCTCCATGCGTTGCCCAAACAAGAAGCGCGTCTTAGCGTGCGTCAAGACTAACTTTTTCTGCGCGCGGGTCATGCCGACATAAAAGAGCCGGCGCTCTTCTTCCACATCCGTTGATTTGTCGTCCCTTTGATAAGGCAGCAAACTTTCTTCGCAGCCCACCATAAAGACGACAGGAAATTCCAACCCTTTGGCCGCATGCAACGTCATTAACGTCACGCGATCGGCGCGCGGGTCATAGTCGTCCGTTTCGTTCTGGAGTAGCACCGCTTCCAAAAAATCTTGGAGGTGATTGGCAAAGGGCACGGCGCGTAAACTTAACTTCTGAATCCGCTCGTTTTGTTTTTCATCAAACTTGCGGCCAAGCGTATTTACGCGAAATTGCTGCACCTTTTCAATTAACTGGGCAACCGTGAAGGTGGCGCTTGCCTCTTGCAATTCGTATAAAAATGGGGTTATCTTAGCTTGCTGTTTCTTGGGGACATCGGCGTTGAAAAGTTGTTTTTGATAAAAAAGTGCCTGTGGGTTGTGAATCAACGCCAAATAAGCCAGCAGTTCGCACACTTCTTTATACTCGACGAGTGGCGTCTGCCCCACAATTTGATACGGGATGCCCGAGCGCTCAAAAGCTTCGGCCAACAGCCGGCTTTGGGCGCCTAAACGGTACAGCACAGCAAAGTCGGCAAACGAGCGGACAAGCGCATCGGTGCCTGGTACACGCCCAGAATCGAGCGAGAAATAGCTAGTGCCACCGACCATCTGCTCAATCTGGTGGACCACGTATTCTGCTTCGGCTTTGTCCGTGGGCGCAGCATGAATGTCGAGCTTGGTCTGGTCGAAGAAATCTGACCAGATCGTATTCGCTTCGCGGTCTGCACCTTTGGCCATTACTTGACCAGAAGCATTGAGAATAAGTTGCGTTGAGCGATAATTCTGGTCTAAGCGCAGGCTTTGTGCACCGGGAAAATCTTGCGCAAACGTGGCAAAGTAAGTCCGGTCCGCCCCACGGAAGCCATAGATCGCTTGATCTGGATCACCGATCGCACAGAGATTGGCACCCGCCGCAGTCAACAAGCGCAACAACCGATATTGGGCAAGGTTGATATCCTGATATTCATCAACCGAAATCCACTGAAAACGCGTCTGGACTTGGGCAAGCACGTCCTGCTGAGTTTCTAATAATTGCACAGCTTTCATAATCAGATCATCAAAGTCTACCAGTTGGTTTTGGCCGAGCGCCGCTTCATAGGTACGATAGATCTCAAGCAACGTGGGGTCAATTGGCTCGGAGGCTTGCAACGCTGCCGGTGACAAAAGCTGATTTTTGGCCGTCGAAATCTGGGCGAGCGCTTGGTCAAGCGCGCGGTTATCCAGATTGGGATAAAGTTGTTTGAGCAGCGTCTGGCGATCATCGTCACTGCTAATCGTAAACGTAGCACTGACGCCAATCCGCTCGCCAGCTTGTCGTAACAGCCACGCACCAAAGGCGTGAAATGTTTTGATCGTCAGGCGCTCAGCTATGGGTGTGCTAACCAGCGCCGTCAGCCGCTGGGCCATTTCTTCGGCGGCTTTGTTCGTAAAGGTAATCGCGAGGATGCTTTCAGGCGTAACCGCGTGCTCTGCCACCAAATAGGCGATGCGCTGGGTCAGCGTGTGCGTTTTGCCCGTGCCCGGCCCGGCCACAATGATCAGCGGCGTGTCGGTGCAATGGACGGCTGCTTGTTGTTGCGAATTGAGGAGACCCCTCGCGCGCCCAATGGGCTCCCGCTCCCCGGACGCTTCGCTGGGAGAGAAAACTGTTGGCTCGTCAGCAGTAAGTTCAGATTTGTCCGACTCAGTTGATATAAGAGGCAACGATCCCCCTCTCCCAGCGAAGCGCATGGGGGAGGGGTTAGGGGTAGGATCACTGAACAGATCGACTTCCGCCCAGGTCGCGCCAGTGTCATGGCCCGGCTGATCTTCTGCGGACAATGTGGCCTGCTTTTTTGCACGGCGTCTCTTCTCACCCGCAAACAAACCCATCTGTGCCGAAGAAACCGCCCGCTCTTGCGCGTCAAAAAGCTTGACGACGCCATATTCGCCATCATAACCGGCGGCAATCGTCAGTTCGCCGGTGCGCATCCGCCGGATGCCTTCGGCCAGTAGCGCACCACCGGCCCGTTGAAGCTCTTCCAAAGGTAAATCTTGGAGAATCGTTAATTCTGAGCCAAGTTTGGCTAGCAGCATTTCATAATTTTGTTGCACCTGCTTAGAACTTGCCCCCACGCCATAGACTTCGCCCAGGATTTCCGGCAACGGGATCAGGTTATGAAATACTTGCGGGCGCGGCGGTTTTTCGCCAAGCGGGCGATCGGCCAGCATGGCGACGCGATTCATCACGCCGACGGTCACCGGTTTGCCGCAAACCGAGCAACGACCATGATGCGCCAGCGTTGTGGCCGGGTCCCAGCGGATTTCACATTTGCGATGCCCGTCGTAATGATATTTACCTTCTTCGGGAAAGAATTCAAGCGTGCTGACCGCTTCGCGCTTGTTTTTCAAGGCGGCAAAGATCGCGGGATAGTTTAATTCAGTGTCGAAGATGGTTGCTTCGCGGGCTAATTTCTGCGGCGAATGGGCGTCAGAATTGGAGACGAGCGTATATTGATCCAGCGACGAAACCGTCCAGTTCATTGGCGGGTCGGACGAGAGCCCGGTCTCCACGGCAAAAATATGGGGCGTTAACTCGTCAAAACATTCCTCCACCGAATCGAAGCCCGACATCGAGCCCAACAGGGCAAACCAGGGCGTCCAAATGTGGGCGGGAATTAGATAGGCTTGCGGATCGGTTTCGAGCACGATCTCCAGGAGGTCATGCGAGTCCAGCCCTAGAATCGGCCGGCCATCCGAGCGGATATTGCCGATTTTTTCCAACCGCGCTTGGAGTTTTTCGACGGCAAGGAAGGAAGGTTCAAAAAGCACATGGTGAATTTTGCGAACTTTATCGTTCTTTTTATAAATGTTACTGACTTCGCCACCCAGCATAAAACGCACCTCGGCCTGACAGGCCGCCGGCACCGTACTTTGAACGGCTTTGGCGTATTCATCTTTGAGGCGGAACAAGCCTTCTTCGGCGGGTTCCAGTTTCTGTTTCATCTCTTGCAGCCAGCCAGGGTGCGCAATGTCACCCGTGCCAACAAGCTGAACGCCTTTTAACTGCGCCCAGTGGCTCAGATGCTCAAAGTCGAGATTCTGGCTGGTGGCACGCGAGAAATGCGAATGGATGTGGAGGTCAGCGACGATTTTTGACATAATATGTCATCCTGGGCTTATGGCCGACCGATTACCATAACGTAGGCACTGTATATCGTCGAATGTTGGCATCGGCAGTCATGAGGGTTAGGTCTTCGCACAACGCTTGGGCAATAATCAATCGGTCGAAAGGGTCGTTATGTAACATTGGCAAATTAATGATTTTTTGGCAATGGATTTTCTCAACTGGCAACCACTTGATCTTATTGATCATAATTTCCTCATCAAAGTCTTGTTGCCAGTTTGCTGTCAAGTTTAATTTCCCGATCGTCGCCTTGATGCAAATTTCCCAATAGCTGACGCTGCTCAAGTATAGGTCGTTGCTAGGATCAAGAAATGCCAACCTAGCATTGGTACTTAAGTTGTGGCCACCAACTCCCCATAAAAACGCATGTGTATCTAAGAGTAATCTCATGGCATGTAGTCAGCAAACATATCAAGCGGTGCATCAAAATCATCAGCCATATATAGGATCACATCGGCTGCACCACCCAGCCGCCGTTGCAAGCGCGCCTCTGGCAAAACCACCAATTTGACGAGAGGTTTTTTGCCTTTGGCAATGATAATTTCTTCTCCGGCTAATGCTTGTTGAATCAATTTTGATAAATGAGTCTTGGCTTCATGGACCGTCACTTGAATCATAATTTGCTCCTCTTGTACCGTCGCTTAGCTCATAGCCTGGTCGCAATCTTCTCGCCAGATTGATTTATGTTAACTTAGTCATAAAACTTAGTCAAGTAATGATTTCTATATGTTATACTGGAGACTTCATTTGATAACACACAGGTCATAAGCGCAGAAATAAGGTCAAAATAGACTTAACTAGCTGGCATAACGTATAAATTGCAGCTCTATTCACCGCAAATGTGATTTTGGTTAATATTAGTCTATGCTAATGCCTAATTTAGTTTTACTGTAAGGTAGATGATGAAGTTTATTTGCTTTGTAATTAAACTGACAGCTTTAGGGGCAAAAATTAATACTATAACCCAAGTTGCTACCCAGAAAAGGTACGTGTAGTGAATTAGTCGGCGTAAAAATTTGGTCGTCCATGGCATCTCAGGTAAGGTTGAAGGTGACAAGCAATCAACGAGCAACCGGAGAAAACCATGGACGAGAAAATTATAGCAGTCTATTGTCTGAGCGCCGATTTACTGAAAGCCTTTGCGCACCACGAAGACCCGCAAAGCACGATGAGCGACGCCGAAGTGATGACGGTGGCGATCGTGGCGGCGCTGTTTTTTGGCGGGACGTATGAATTAGCCCGCGTGATGCTGTACGAACAAGGCTATATGCCACGGATGTTAAGCAAAAGTCGATTTAACCGGCGCTTGCATCGGATTAGTCCGTTTTTTCTTAGCCTGTTCAGCGTGCTCGGCGAGACCTTCAAGGCGCTGAATGGCGAATCGGTCTATGTAATCGACAGCTTTCCGATCGCCGCATGTGATAATATTCGCATGCCGCGGGCACGACTTTATCAAGGCGAAGAATATCGCGGCTATAAGGCGAGTAAACGCCGCTACTTTTATGGCCTCACGATTCATATGATGGTCACCCAAGCCGGTCAACCTGTCGAGTTTTTTCTCACCGGTGGGGCTTACAGCGATACGACCGGGCTTGAGCATTTCAGCTTTGACTTACCGGTCGGATCGCGGGTCTTTGCCGATAAAGCCTATAATCATTATGTCGTCGAAGATGTGCTCGCCGAATGTGGCATCTACCTGCTCCCGATTCGCAAAAGCAATTCGACTCGCCCGTTACCGCCTTGGATCTGTTATCTGCAGGCCGTCCAGCGCAAAATTATCGAGACCACCGGTAGTTTGCTCGAACGTTTGCTGCCCAAATCGATTCATGCCGTCACGGCCAAAGGCTTTGAACTCAAAGTCGCGCTCTTCTCGCTCGCTTGCAGTATTAATTATCTATAGCCGCTTTCACTTAGAAATTGCATTATTCACTATACGCAGAATTCTAAGGTAGCAACTTGGGTTACTATACTAATTTTGTAACTATTCAGGCAGGACAATTGCAATGAAACCACAATATGCAGTGGAGACAATCTTGAGAACCCCAATTTGTAGATTATTCAACCGTTGAAATGGCTAGATCGCAACCAGTATGCGAAGTTAAAATCGGCTGCCA
>JBBQBY010000115.1:0-16125 GCA_038318235.1 Caldilineales bacterium | reverse complement strand
GTAAGATAAAACAAACTGGCCACCTAAGCAGTGACCAGTTTGTGATCTTTAATCGTTTAATCCTTCAAACGTTGTAGCTTATACGTACCAATCCCTAATCTGCGCCGGCCGGGCTCAGACCAACGTGCCCGAGTGGCTTGGGCACCGAGTGACCACCTGGGATCATGTTGCCTTCGCCCACATAACCCGGTGTACCCATTTCTGGCATATCCAGGCCGCGAATCTCATCAATCGGATCGCTGCGCAGCAGCCCCATGCCCATCAAGATTTTGAAGAAGACATAGGAAGTGCCAAAAGCAAAGACGGCCACTGCCACCATCTCAAAAAGTTGCGCAATGATCTGTGTGCCACCGCCATACAGCAGACCGGTCACTGCCGAATCGATGCCGTTCCAGGCTGCTGTATCTGGATTGCCCACAGCGAAGATGCCCACGGCCAGCACACCCCATAACCCATTGACAAAATGGACCGGCACAGCACCCACGGGGTCATCAATGTGCAATTTCTCAAGTGCGGCAGCGGCAATACAGACTAATATGCCCGCAATTAAGCCAATAATCACGGCACCCCAGCTATTCACGAAGGCGCAAGGTGCTGTAATCGCAACCAAACCGGCCAACAGACCATTGACTGACATACTTGGATCGGGTTTGCGGGCTGGACCCACTAGCCACATATATAACATCGCACTCATACCAGCGGCAGCGCCAGCTAGCAAGGTGTTGACGGCAGCCAGACTTACCAAGTTGATCAATCCACTAGAAGCCGTGCCTGTGCCATCCGCTGCCGCAATCACAATGCCAAGCGTCGAGCCTGGGTTGAAACCAAACCAGCCAAAGAAAAGGATAATCGTACCGAGGATACCCATTGGAATGTTATGGCCGGGAATCGCGTTGGCGCTACCATCTTTGTTGAACTTGCCAATGCGCGGTCCAAGCACAATGGCAACTGCAAGGCCGATTGCACCACCTGTGGTATGCACAACACCAGAACCAGCAAAGTCAACTGCGCCATTGCCAAACCCCATCGTTCGCCCTAAATTGGCCAACCAACCACCACCCCAGACCCAGTTGCCCACAATCGGATAGACGATCATGCTGACCCAAAAACCCATCAAGATAAAGCCGACAAATTTGATGCGTTCCGCACCTGAACCCGTAGGAATTGTGGCGGCGGTATCCATAAAACACATCTGGAATAAAAAGAAGGCAAAGATACCGCCTACACCCAGTTGAACGCCACTCAGAAAGAAACCAGACATACCAATCAGGCCCCACTGTTCACCAATGCGCAGACCGCTTGACAACGCATCACCCCAAGCACCCAGGGTAACCGGAGAAAAGGCCCAGGTCGGCGAAGCCTGCGCACCGCTGATCGCTGTCGCTTCGTACGTGTGATTGACTGCACCGAACTGAAAGGCGAAGCCACAAATCCAGTAACCAATCGCCCCGATACAAAAAACCATCATGTTCATCATCATGGTGTGAGCGACATTCTTGGCCCGGGTGAACCCTGTTTCGACCAAGGCGAAACCTGCCTGCATGAAGAAGACTAGAAACCCCGCCAACAAGGTCCAGAGTATATTGACGGCATTGGTAAGTATCGCCAAATTCTCGGCACTGTGATCCATGTCTGTTTCCTTTCGTTTGAGAGAAGCTGCATAAGTGAGATAATCTGCTAAGATAAGTTGAGGAAGCATCGCAATTCAGCATGTTGCTGATTGCAGTAAATTATTAATGATAGATTGCCCGTGATCCAGAGACTAAAACTACAAAATTATTCTCTGGTTTTTGTGCGTATTGCACAATTGGATAAGAATTAACGCTCTGGCTAAGATTTGATCACAATTGTTTTATTGGGATTTTCTAAGCGATTTGTGCATATTGCTTATTTTTTTAGAAATTTGATCAATAGGCAACTGCGTATAGTAAACAGTGAAATTATATGGCTTTGGGCATTTTATTTACAACCTTTTGCTATTTACGGATAAATCTTGCTTAGTCGTCATTTGATCGACATTAACCGGCTAATTCTTTATTCGGCACTCTGTGGACAGTGCAAATTATAGCGAATTGGGTGAGGACAAACCATCGTATTTTTTTACAAAATTTTTATATACCATTTGTGCAAACTGCACTGTTTCTACGTTCATACCCAGTTTTTTTAATTTTATAGAGTGGCCTCGGCGGCGCATTAGATGCACTTTGCCTAAATGCTTTCATGCGTACTGGTTGTTAGAATTGAGTAAGCTTGCGCCTGAATTGGTGCTACATTGGGTGAGTAGAGGCAAAAACGGCCCTGCGCGGGTGCATTGTGAAGATTTTTGGGTTATAATAGAACGAGCAAAGCTTATTCGCCAGGATCGGGAATAAGCCAAAACCTGTAGAAGACAGGCTTTGATGTGCCCTTCGACAAGCGCACTCCCCTGAGCCTGCCGAAGGGCAGTCGCACGGTAGATCGGTAAACAGCTAGGCTCTCTCTATCGTCTTGTTGATTGATCTACCCAATTCGGTTAATTATGCTATTGGCTATTCCCTGTGATTAAAATGATTTCTCAACGATCCAAAAGGAGTACGGAATGTATCAAATAATTCTAGCGCCACTTGATGGTTCGCAGCGTGCAGAGCGGATCTTGCCCTATGTTGAAGAATTGGTGCATAAATTTGGCTCAAGCGTGATTTTGCTGCAAGTGGTGGAACCGGTTGTCCCAGTGGTCTCACCCTATGATGCCGCGCCGCTCTACTTTGCGGAAGAAGTGGATCGCCAGGCCGAGGAAGCAAAGACTTATCTAGCAACGGTGCAAGCGCAGTTGCTGGCCAAAGGAATTACGCAGGTCAAAACGGTGGTGGAAAATGGACCGGTGGTTGATTCCATTTTAGAGGTGGCAGAACGGGAGCAGGTGGAGTTGATCGCCTATGCCAGCCATGGGCGTTCGGGACTGGGGAGTGTCTTTTATGGCAGCGTGGCGGCGGGGGTTTTACACAAAACCGTGCGGCCTTTGTTGCTGATTCGCGCCCGCAACGAGTAGGGCCAATCCTATTGCGCCGCACCCGTTATTGACGCTTAAAAAAATAATGTTCAGCCGCCTTTCGGCATAGCAGTCAAGGCTATGCCGAAAGGCGGCTGAACATTTTAAAACGTAACGGTCAGATCCCGATCACGATTCGGCGGCTAGCCGGTAGCCAATCGCCGATTCTGTATGCAGATAGCGCGGGCAGGCTGGATCTTCTTCTGCTTGCGGCGCAGCATGCCCATATAAACGCGCAAATAATGCTTGGCTTGGGCGTAATCTGGCCCCCACACGGTGCTTAATAGCTGGCCATGCGTAAGCACGACGCCAGCATGCTGCACGAGGATCGTCAATAATTTGTACTCGATTGGTGTCAGGTGAATTCTGCGTTCACCGACCCAAACCATACGTTGCGCCGGCTCCATTCGTAGGTCGCCCACATGGAAAACAAGATTTTTGGTCGCATTCGCTGTGCGGATAGTCCGGCTGCGCGCGGCGCGTACTCGCGCTAACAATTCGCCCATGCCAAAGGGTTTGGCCAGGTAATCATCGGCACCAGCATCGAGCACCGCAATTTTGTCTTCTTCTTGGCCACGGATCGACAGCGCAATGAGCGGTGTGTGGGTCCATATATGCAATTGATGGGTGATTTCCAGCCGATCAATATGCGGCAGATCCAGATCAATGAGCACCAAATCATGTTTGTGCATGGCGGCTTTCAAAAGTCCGTCTGCGCCGGTTGTGGCCTCTTCCAGACGATATTCATGATGCGCCAAAGCGGCGCGTAAAAAGCGTAAAACGCGCAATTCATCGGCGATGACTAGAAGATTGAAGGGTGGATTGGTCATAATTTGGCCAGTTTCCCGAAAACAAAAAAAAGACTGTCGTAATTTGACAGTCTCCACCTTGCTTATGTTTTGTCGAGCTAAGCCCTCGTTTTTAGTTGTTGTTATGCGCTGATCCAACTGGACGCTTGGCCGGGACCCGTTAAAAACAACGCCGCCGGCCAAGTACGTCAAAGGTATTAAGCGATAGACCTGTTTGCAGTGTAACAGAACTTTTGAAGATTATCAAAGTCCCAATATTATCAAATTTTTTGGTTTATTTGATTGCGAACGCTGGCGACTGGTGATAACCGCGAGGATCGGCTCGATCCCCCGCGCTAAAATCGGCCCCAGGATCGCCTGAAATCGAACGTAGGACGCTGCGAATGGCCTCAACTGCTAACGGTGATTATACAATTCAATCTGCCAGCGCCATTCGGAATGATCCGCCGCATGCCACCATTGCATCAATCTACCGACCTCGCCCCCAGCCAGCAAGACCAACTGGCCAATATCATTGGCTGTCGGCCAGATGTCTGTGCGTTCAATCCGATTTTCGTGGCGTGTCAGCAGCGTGATCGGCGTGTCAGCTGTTTTTATCAAATTTTGGCCTTCCGCCAATACCTGGCCTTCATCGTTACGCACCGTGATCGTCAGCTCGGGTGGTGCGGCGTGGACGAAGATGGTGGTTGTGCCCGCAATCCGTCCCCGCGCAAAAGCCAGGCCGGTCGCTCCTGCTTTGGGATACCATACATCCCAGATTTCTGCCATGATCAACTCCTGTAATCGCTTGCTATTTGCTTGTTTACGCAAATTGTCTGGATATATTGTATCGATAAGAAGCGTAATTCAACTCTCATCGCTTGCTACACTCTTATGTTACTATATGTGCAAATGAAAACTATATGGGCAAATTAGACCTTATTCCGATTTAATTTTGTGCCTTTGTAGGTGCGGTTTTTAACCGCACAACTTGGGTAAACCAGCCAAGTGCGGTTTTTAACCGCACCTACCTTTTGTATGCCTTTGCTTTGTTTTCTCTATAAGCTTGCAAACTGCTCGTCACCAGAATATTAAAATCTAGGCGTGATCCTAGAACTAATCTATTTCTTATTGCCATCAACATAACAATGGAAAGGATGGAAATATGTCTGCTCTAACCCAATCACCCGCCTGGCAGGCTTTGGTTGCCCATCGAGCCGAAGTGGATCATCTCCAAATGCGCGCGCTCTTTGCCAACGATGCCAAACGTTTTGATAAATTTTCGTTGCGCTTTCAAGCTATTCTTTTTGATTATTCCAAAAACCGGATCACAGACAAGACCCTACCCCTGTTGTTAGACTTGGCCCGGCAAGCAAAGTTAACCGAGACCATTGCGGCCATGTTCACCGGCGAAAAAATTAACACCACCGAAAATCGCGCCGTCTTGCACGTCGCCTTACGTAATCGGTCTAATCGGCCGATCCTGGTCGATGGTCAAGATGTCATGCCCGAGGTGAACCGCGTGCTGGGCAAAATGCGCACGTTCAGTGAAGCGGTGCGTTCCGGCGCTTGGCAAGGCTACACCGGCAAACCAATCACCGACATTGTAAACATTGGCATCGGCGGCTCAGATTTGGGCCCCAAAATGGTGACATTAGCCCTGACGCCCTATGCCAAACCAGGGTTGCACACCCATTTTGTTTCCAACGTCGATGGCACCGATATTGCCGAAACCTTGAAGATCATCAACCCCGAAACCAGTCTCTTTCTGATCGCCTCCAAAACCTTTACCACCCAAGAGACGATGACGAATGCGCAAACGGCACGCGCCTGGTTCCTCGAGACCGCTAAAGATGAAGGTGCGGTCGCCAAACATTTCGCAGCCCTTTCTACCAACGAAAAAGCGGTGACCAAATTTGGCATCGACCCGGCCAACATGTTTGAATTTTGGGACTGGGTCGGCGGCCGCTATTCGCTCTGGTCAGCGATTGGCCTTTCGATTGCGCTCTCGATTGGCATGGATCACTTTGAGGAACTGTTGACCGGTGCGCACCAGGTGGACGAATACTTCCGCACGACCCCGCTTGCGCAGAATATCCCAGTGATCATGGGCTTGCTAGGCATCTGGTACAACAATTTTTTCGACGCCCAAACCCACGCCATTCTGCCCTACGATCAATATATGTCAAGATTCCCGGCCTATTTCCAACAGGGTGACATGGAAAGCGACGGCAAAAGTGTCACGAAGGATGGC
Organism: Caldilineales bacterium; assembly: GCA_038318235.1. GTDB lineage: Bacteria > Chloroflexota > Anaerolineae > Caldilineales > Caldilineaceae > JAPLGZ01. The sequence goes on along the minus strand of JBBQBY010000115.1, from coordinate 10,055 downwards.
CAATGGGTTGATTATTCCACGGGACCGGTGATCTGGGGCGAGCCAGGGACGAATGGGCAACACGCTTTCTACCAACTGATTCACCAGGGCACGAAGTTGGTCCCGTGTGACTTTTTGGCGCCGGCGCGCAGTCACAACCCGCTTGGCGAGCATCACAAGATTTTGATTGCCAATTTCCTCGCCCAAACAGAAGCATTGATGAAGGGGAAGACCCCAGACGAAGTGCGCGCCGAATTAGCCAACAGTGAGCTTAGCGGCACCGAGTTGGAAAAGTTAATCGCGGCCAAGACCTTCCAAGGCAACCGGCCTACGAATAGCTTTTTCTTTCCCCTCTTAACGCCCACAACGTTGGGTTCCTTGATCGCGCTCTACGAACACAAAATTTTCATCCAAGGTGTGATCTGGAACATCAACTCTTTTGATCAGTGGGGTGTGGAGCTAGGCAAACAACTGGCCAAAGCCATCGAGCCAGAGTTAAAGGATGCTGCGCCAGTGACCACCCACGATGCTTCTACCAATGGTTTGATCGGTTATTATAAGCAGATGCGCTGAGGCACTCAAGCTGACGCATGGGTCCACTTAAGCAGGGGTGGTCAAGCTAATCCGGTTTTTTAGCAACTTTTCTTGGTTATAGACGTAAAGTTTGATAGAAATATCTTCTATAAGACACTAACGTTAAAAGCGAGGGAGACGATCATGGCTGCACGGAATAGAACACCTTGGTTTTTGTGGCCGTTTGTCGCATTATGGCGTTTAATCGCCGGGATTCTGAGCTTAACCGGCCGAATTCTCGGTATCATCCTGGGCTTGGTGTTGGTGATCGGTGGTTTTGTCCTTAGCTTGACGATTATCGGCGCTGTAGTTGGTATCCCATTGATTATTCTTGGCTTACTCTTAATGGTGCGCGGCCTGTTTTAGCCATTGCAGGCCTTGTGATGCGTTGGAATCGTTGGTCAACCTCGCCGCGGCCTTGATGGCCTTGGGCATGTTGACGCTTGCGGCCCGGCCCCCCGACGAAGAACACGCCTATGGCCCACAGCAAAGCGGAATACTTTTCGAGCGGGGTTGAAGGGGCTTTGATCTTGCTGGCGGCGGCGAGTATTGCCTACACCGCGCTTGAACGCTTACACCAGCCCAAGCCAATCGAGCAGGTCGGCTTGGGGCTCGTGATCTCGGTGCTCGCCTCGCTCGTCAACTTTGGCGTAGCGCACGTATTGGCTACCGCAGGCCGCCGTTATCGCTCCATTACATTAGAGGCGGACGCCAAACATCTGATGACTGATGTCTGGACTTCGGCTGGGGTGTTGGTGGGGGTGGGCGCAGTGGCCTTGACCGGTTTCCACTGGCTTGATCCGATCATTGCGCTGCTGGTGGCTGTGAACATTGTCTGGTCGGGCGTGCAATTGGTGCGCCAGTCGGCATTGGGCTTATTGGACACCGCCTGGCCCGCCGAAGAACGTACTGGTATCACGCAGATGCTAGACAACTATAGCACACAGGGCGTGAAATATCATTCACTGCGCACCCGCCAGGCTGGCACGCGGCGCTTTATGTCGGTGCATATCCTCGTGCCCGGCGCGTGGACCGTCCAACGCGGCCATGATCTGTTGGACGAGATCGAGTCTAAAATTCGCCAGATGTTGCCCGAAGTTACGATTTTAACCCATCTTGAACCAATTGAAGCTCCAGTCTCCTTTGCGGCTAGTCAGTTGGATCGCGCCATATCTTGGAATTGACGGGGCGACTCGTGGGGGGCATCCTCGGTTTTGTATTGATTATCGTTGGTTTTGTGATCAGCTTGACGATTATCGGCGCGGTGATCGGTATCCCATTGATTGCCTTGGGCTTATTGTTGATTATACGCGGTCTGTTTTAGAAACGCGTCAAAACCTATGAAGGCGCGCGCTTGGGCTGTGAGACGATTGCCGCGGGCGACAACCAACTCAGTCTGCGGCGCTTGCCCACCTGGCAACCCAACATTTTGATCGAACCGATTTCCACCACCGTGATCGGCGTCCGTGTGCCGCTGGCTGGCACTGGGCTGGATGCGGCGCAGCTACAAGGGAACGCTTGTGATGAAGCAACGCCCTGTCTCCAGGCACGCCTTTATCCAGCGGATGCCCCGGCTACGGCGGCCATTACTTTGACCGTTGCCAATGGTGTAGCCAGCGGCCAGTTTGTGTTGCCGGAGGGGGATGTGGCGGGTTATGTGCAGCTTTGGGTGGCCGAACCGGCGACGCCAACCGCGCCGCGTCGCGAACTGATTACAGCCTTCGCACTCGGTGGCAACCCGATTGGGCTGGCGAAGCATATCGGGTTAGCCAAGCATATTGGTCTTGCCAAGCACGCGCCCGGTGCTTCGGTAGACGGGCGAGCTATGCTCTATAGCAAGGATCTGGTTTTAGATGACGGGCAATTTTACGCGCTGCAGACAACCAGCCTGCTGTCTACTACACTGCCGTGGGCCACGCCGGTTGGGGCCGCCTATCGTCTCTTTGCCCCTGCGCAGATGCCAGCATTAGCGCAGATGTCGATTGCCTTCAACTATTTGGCACGCGAGGTTCCAGCCGGTGAAGAGATCGGGATCCGCATCTATTATCTGGACGAAGCGAATTCCGAGGGTGGCTGGCGCTTGTTGGAGACCACGCTTAACACCGACTTCAATATTGCTGTGGCGCGTGTGCAGGGGCCGGGACTTTATGCGCTGATGACCAGTGTGGAGATTGCGCTGGATCAAGGCTGGAACCTGATCGCCTATCCTGTGCGGGCGACGCGACCCGTGGCAGAGGCGCTGCGCTCGATTGATGACGCATACACCGCCGTCTATGCCTATGATCCCACCAACCCAGCGACGCTCTATGCCATGTACTGCCACCGCGATTGTGATGCCCGCCGCCATGCCGGCTATACCCAGTTGGAAGGATTGGCGTTCGGTCGCGGCTACTGGATTTACGTGGACAGGCCGGTTACGCTCTATCTAAAGGGGGGAAATTGACATGCGCTACCATCAATAGGCAGATCGCTTGTCGGCTTGACCTGTGCGCAGCGCCCATTGCTCAGTGGGCGCTATGCACTTTCACCTCGCCCATTCTGATCCCCACTTATTGCTCAATTCCCCTCACTTCCATACGCCATCCACTACGAATTCCCGCCTGAATCAACACCTGAAATTAGCGTCATAACTACACTATGCCATTTGCGCTTTTTTTCACTTTATGCTATCCTCCTGTTCGTGTCTATAAAACACTTTGTGGATGGTTGTGGATGTATGCTCATCCACGACTGAAGAGAGGAGTAGAAGAAATAGGATGACTCAGATCGATCAGGAACTTTTGACGGTGATCCAACGCGCTTTGGCCGAAGATATCGGCGATGGCGACGTGACAACCGAATGTACTGTGCCCCCAGCCACGGTTTATACAGGAAAAATGGTTGCCAAAGCATCAGGCATTGTCGCCGGTCTCGCCGTCGCGCAACTTGTCTTTGAACTGGTGGCTGATGCGCAAGGGGTCAGAGATCAGATTCAAAGGGTGAATGCCGTCACGGATGGCGAATCTGTCAAGCGCGGTGATATTTTTGCCACGGTGCGCGGTCCGGGCCGCGTCCTGTTGACCGCAGAACGGACCGCACTCAATTTTTTGCAACGGATGTCGGGCATTGCTACCTTGACCGCGCAGTATGTCGCCGCCGTCAAGGGCACAAAGGCCAAGATTTTGGATACACGCAAAACAGCCCCCGGTCTGCGCCTGCTGGACAAACAGGCCGTTGCGCTGGGCGGCGGGACGAATCATCGACATGGCCTGTACGACATGGTGTTGATCAAAGAGAATCACATCGCGGCGGCGGGTGGCATTCGGGCGGCCGTTGAACAGGTGCGCGCGCAAGATACGCGGCGGCGCCCAATTGAAGTCGAGGTGCAAACGCTCATGGAGCTAGAAGAAGTCTTGGCCTTACAGGTCGATCAAGTGATGTTGGACAACATGAACTTGGCCCAAATGCGCGAGGCCGTGCAACTGGTCAATGGGCGCGTGCCACTGGAAGCCTCCGGCAATGTTTCGCTGGAAACCGTGGCACAGATTGCTGCTACCGGCGTCGATTACATCTCGGTCGGCAAGCTGACCCATTCCGTGGAAGCATTCGACATTAGTTTTTTGCTAAATCGTCATGAAGGCTGAGCGAAGACAGGGCTGAACCTTCGCTCAGGTTGAGAAGCCTATGCCAGGCCTATAGTACATAAGCAGTTAAAAGTTTGTTGTTAAGACCAACATTTTTGCAACGAGTTTTACGAATCATCAATTCGTGAAATTCGTTGCAAAAATGTTTGTTCTGGCTCGTCCAGGTTAGGAGAACCTAAATTATGTCTGCGATTCAAGCGTGCTCGGTGCAAGAAACCTACGAGCAGATGAAAGTTAAATTGCACAATGTGGTGCCTGATGTGGAACTCTACATCAAGGCCGAGTTAGTGTACGAAATCAATCGTCTGAAGCAAGAGAAAAACGCCGTCATTCTCGGTCATAACTACATGGAGCCCGCGCTCTTTCACACGATCCCCGACTTTGTCGGTGACTCGTTGGCGTTGAGCCGCATGGCGGCCCAGACCGATAAGGATGTGATCGTCTTTTGCGGGGTGGAATTTATGGCCGAGACGGCCAAAATTTTGAATCCGAATAAGACGGTCTTAATTCCTGCGGCCAACGTTGGCTGTTCCTTGGCTTCGAGCATTACGGCCCAGGATGTACGAGACTTGAAGGCGCAATTCCCTGGCGTGCCAGTCGTCACCTACATCAACACCTATGCCGATGTCAAAGCCGAATGTGACATCTGTTGCACGTCGGGTAACGCGGTGGCCGTCGTAGAATCGTTGGGCGCTGACACGATCATCTTTATCCCCGATGAATATTTGGCCAAAAATGTCGCCCAGGAGACCGGCAAGCGGATTATCATTCCGTCGCTGCAAAAGAATGGTGCAACAACCGCCAACATCCAACTCACCGAGCCAGGCACGTATGACTTTATCGGCTGGCATGGGCGCTGCGAGGTGCATGAGAAATTTACCGTTCAGGACATCCAAAATGTGCGCGCCCAGTTTCCGCATGTGGAAATTTTGGCCCATCCGGAATGTAGCCCCGAGGTGGTGTCCGCGTCCGATTTCTCCGGCAGCACCACGGCGATGATCCGGCGCGTGGAGACCAGCCAGGCGCCGCAGTTTCTGTTGCTGACCGAGTGCGCCATGGGCGATAACATTATTGCGTCCAATCCCGACAAAGAGATGCTGCGCCTGTGCAGCGTGCGCTGCCCGCACATGAACCAGATCACTTTGGAAGATACGTTAGACGCGCTGCGCTATAACCAGTATGAAATTACGGTGCCCGAGGATATTCGCATCCGGGCGGCGCGGTCGGTGGAACGTATGATTGCGATTGGCTAGATAGGTTACAACGTGACCGGCCCTTGCCGCCCAAGCGAGCCGCAACTCAGGCTTATCACCACGCGGCAGCGGGCAGGGCCGGTCACGTTTTTGACGAAACGAGATAATTTTCAGATGACAAACACTCAATCATCGCCAGATCAGCTTGAAACCGAAGTGCTGATCATCGGCACGGGGATTGCCGGCTGCGCGGCGGCGCTCACCTTGGCCGATGCGGGCGTCCCTGTCACCTTGGTGACCCGCGCCCGCGTGCCCGAAGACACGAACACCTATTGGGCGCAAGGTGGCATCATTTATCAGGGGGTGGACGATGCCCCCGAAAAATTAGCTGTGGATGTAATGCAAGCCGGGGCGGGCCACTGTTATGCGCCAGCCGTCCAGATCTTGGCCGAACAAGGACCGTCCGCCGTCCGCCGTATTTTGTTGGATCGGGTGAACGTCCCCTTTGATCACAAGGCCAATGGCGAACTATCGCTGGCGCTGGAAGGCGGCCACACCATTCCGCGCATTATCCATGCCACCGATGCGACTGGGAAAGCGATTGAAATTGCGCTGCTCAATGCACTGCGCCACCATCCCAAAGTACAACTGTTGACCAGCCATACCGCGGTCGATTTGTTAACGCCCGCACATCACTCGCTCAGCCGACTCGCTGTCTACGAACCGCACACCTGTGTCGGTGCGTATCTGTTTGACCGGGAACGGGAACGCGTGATCCGTTGTCTGGCCAAGAAGACGATCCTGGCCACCGGCGGCTTAGGCCAGATTTTTCTGCGCACCACCAATCCCGTAGGCGCGCGCGGTGACGGTTTGGCGATGGCCTATCGCGCCGGTGTGCGGATTATCAATGCTGAGTTTGTGCAGTTTCACCCGACCACCTTCTATCATCAACAAGCCGCCCGTTTCTTGATCTCCGAAGCCGTGCGCGGCGCGGGGGCACGCCTGGTCAACGCCAACGGCGAGCCATTTATGCAAAAGTATGATGCTGAATGGAAAGATCTGGCGCCGCGCGATGTGGTGGCGCGCAGCATCCACCGCGAAATGCTCAGCCACGACACCACCAACGTCTATCTCGATCTGCGTTCCTATGTGCCACGCGCCGAGATTTTGTCACACTTTCCCACCATTTACGAACGTTGTTTGCAACATGGGGTTGACATTACGGAGGAACTCGTGCCCGTGGTGCCTGCCGCCCATTACTTCTGTGGCGGCATCTGGGTCGATGAAAGTGGCCAGACCGACCATCAACATTTATATGCCGTTGGCGAAGTGGCCTGCACGGGCGTACATGGCGCCAACCGTTTGGCCAGCACCTCGTTGCTTGAAGGTTTGATCTGGGGTGAACGCGCCGCACACGATGTGTTACAACAGTTGCCAGCCACACCGATGCCTGTGGCTGCTACAATTCCGCCCTGGCGCGATGCTGGTGTTGAAATCGCCGACCCAGCCTTGATCAGCCAGGATATGAGTTCGATCAAACATATTATGTGGAATTACGTCGGGTTGGTGCGCACTACGCCGCGGCTTGCCCGCGCCCGCAGCGATTTGCATCAGTTAGAGATCGAAATTGAGCATTTTTATCACCGCACGCGTCTGAGCGATGAACTGATCGGGTTACGCAATGCCGTCCGCGCCGCCTTAAGCGTGGCCGATGCAGCCTGGCAAAATAAGACAAGCATGGGCTGTCACTATCGCGAATAATTAAGGACGCGGATAATACGGATCAACGCAGATGATACAAGATAAGACGAAAAAATCGCGTTGATCCGTGTTCAAAGCTTGGTTTGCTGACTGGTGATGGTCAGGCCGGCTGTTGCCATACCGCAACTGTTCGGACGCGTTGGCCGATATTTAGAATAAATTCGACCGTGGCCCGGACATCCGTTTGCAACGCGTGGCCACAATCGGCGGCCACAACTTGCGCAAAGTGCTCAATGTCGCGCACGGTCTCGCTGGCATAAAAACTGTGGACATAGTCGGTCAAATTATAGACTTCCAGCACTTGGTTTTCAACGGGTTTGTAGGTAATGACCAGCGTGCTGCCCGCCAGGGGATTGTGGGTGCGCGGGCATAAAGGCGGCAAATCAACTATATGGGTCTGCTCTTGCAATACCACACCGGCCACTGGGGTGATGCTAACGATTTTGATTTCCATTTTCCTCACAATTTTCCAAAAGCAACACCCTTGTACGTCCAGCCGCAACTCGTCACGGTCTCCTGGATCGGTTGTTTAATTTCGCGGGTATCGAAGCGATAGTTGTAAACCTGGCCTGGGGTTAGGTTTTCCGTGAAAGCATACGCCTTGCCCACCAGCATTTGATACATTTCTAGAACCCGCCGCAAACCCCTGCGGTTTCAACCGTGCGGCAAGGCGGGTGGCGCTTCAGAATCGAAGCGTATTAATAGGCTTTAGCCGCAAAGGTGTTGCTGTGGTTGTGCGTTTTGCCGACTGCTCAACTTGCGTATTACCTTGAATAGTGGTAACATGCAAGTATGAAAACAAAACAGAGAACAAGTTTCGCTTTGAGCGAGGAAGCGAAACGGCTACTCAAAGAACTCGCTGAGAAATTAAGCGTAAGCCAATCTAACATTCTTGAAATTGTCATTCGCGAGAAAGCGAAAGCCGAAGGGATCGAATGATCCTCACGCAATCTTTTCTCGCTACACAACCAAAGTCTTTGCTAGATGAAGCCAATCGCGAAAGCGGACGGATCTACACAAAGACTTTGGCTACCCATTGGCGCATTTTTCGCAAGCATGGCATTTGGTTGTCGCCGTTCGATGCCATGCGCTTGAATGACTACCTGTTTCCAGGGAGCGGATTGCACGCCCATAGTCGAGACGCTGCCCAGGAAGGATTCTACAAAGCTTGCAAGACCGCGAAAGCCTTGAAGAAAGCGGGTTTCACAGATGCCCGCTATCCTTGGAAACGCAAGTTCTTTCGTACCACAATCTGGAAAAGCACAGGGATTCGCGTAAAGAACGGGATCGCGATGCTTGCCCGATCTCGCGGACTGGAACCAATCAAGGTGGTTTTGCCCGTTCAATTCGTGGGCGCTTGCATCCTTGAAATGCGTCTTGTTTATAGTCGCAAAGCCAAGCGGTACGTTTGGCATATCGTGGTCGATGACAAGCTGGAAGCACCCGCCGCACCAGGCACGAACACAATCGCAGTTGACCTGGGCGAGATTCACCCAGCGGCAGTCTGTGATCAGCAAGAAGCCGTTGTCCTTTGTGCTAGGGAATTGCGTAGCACCGTTCAAGGACGCAGCAAGAATATTGCTAAGCTTGCTGCCTTGCAGAGTCGTTGCCAATGTGGTTCGCGCCGCTACCGAAAATTGCAGCGGGCAAAGAATCGAATGAAAGGCGCTGCCGACCGCAAGGTGAAAGACATTAGCCACAAGGTTAGTCGAGCCGTTGTGAACTTCGCCATTGAACGCAAGGCCAGCACCATCGTTATAGGTGACATCCGAGACATTGCCGACGAAGTGAACTTGGGCAAGCAGTCCAACCAGAAGATTAGCCAGTGGTCGCACGGCAAAATGCGCCAGTACATTACCTACAAAGCGGCGATGGTTGGCATGAAGATCGCTTTGCAGGAAGAAAGCTACACCACCAAGACTTGCCCTTCGTGCGGGAAAAGAAACTCCTGCAAGGGCCGCGTCTATCGGTGTAGCGGTTGCCAATGGACAGGTAGCCGAGATGGACAAGTCGGTGCTCCTAATATTCTGTCTAAGTATTTGTACGGTGAGCTTGCCAGAGTGCAAGTTCAATCAATCAAGTATCGCGGGTGCCCTCTGGGCGCGTTTTTGACGGGAAAGCGTAGCCACCCCGACACGGTGCATGTTGCTGCTAATGTTGAATTGGCAGAAGCCACAGGGTTTTAACCCTGGTGGAGTGTCACGTCTGCTGCCCTTTGAACGTGCTGGCGGCGATCGAAAGCTTCGGAATCCCCGCAGACCACTCAAGCGTATATTCGCGATCCATTGCCCGCACTTGATGTCCAGTTTCATCGAGCTTTAGATAAATTTTGAAGACTTTCGTCAACCTCGCCTTGGCGAAAATCTCAACCCACTGCGCATCGACAATTTTCCACTCGGCGATTAAATCCACATTTTCGGCTTTCCCATCCATAATTTGATAGGGCGCGGTTGGCCGGTTGAGCTGCATAAGCTTGTCCAACACGGCTTGTTGTGACAATACGGGTGTTCCCGCTGGCGCGCGCTTGGTTCCCGTCAAAAAATCCCAAAAACCCATGATCTCCTCCTTTGTTGACAGCTAATATTTGTAGCTAAACGGCTTTAGTTGGCGCAAGCATACAACCAAATTATCGACCCGTCAACCATATCGACAGCACTGGCGCGCCCTAGTTGAACCACTGGTTGAGAAGACTATGGCGGAAAAATTCTTTATAATCAGCCCCTCCTTCTCGGCGCACTGTTTCTATATTTTGTATCCTTCTTTATTCCGTTGTACAGTAAGGTTTTTGGCCGTGAACATAAAGGCGGGCACGTAGTTGGCGGCGAAGATTGGCGGCTTATCCTTGGCTTGGTGCGCCGTCAACCTCATGCCCCTACCGAATGTCTAACGCATGGTACGCACGGGGTAGCAAAAAAGCTGAACGCAG
>JBBQBY010000114.1:0-16222 GCA_038318235.1 Caldilineales bacterium | reverse complement strand
TCATCTCAATCTATTTCAGAACCAGAAGCACCCAACAGGAGAAATCACCATGCAAGACCAAAGGAAGTGGAATCGTCGAGCGTTTCTGCGTTTAAGCGGCGGGGTCGCCAGTGTGGCCCTGCTCGCGGCCTGCCAACCAATAGTTGCGCCAGCGGGCACAGTGCCCAGCGCGTCCAGTGGCGCCGCGGTCACGACCACAGGCAAGGGCGAAGCGCGCTTTGCCTATGTCGGCACCTATACGCGCGGGGCACCGGGCGGCTGGTCAGACAAAGCCGAGCAAACCCACCCCACCGGTGTCGCCGTCTTTGCCGTTGCGCCCGAGACCGGTGCGTTCACGCTGATTGAGACCGTGCCCAGCGACAATCCATCATACCTGACCCTGCATCCCACCCAAAAGTATCTCTATGTCAGCAATGAAATTGCCGATTACGATGGACAAAAGGATGCCGGCTCGATCGAAGCCTATGCGATTGACGAGACCACCGGTAAGCTGACCCTGCTCAACCGCCAAGCCGTGGGCTCGATCCCAGCGCACATGTCTGTGGACCCGACTGGCAAATATCTGGTGGCGGGCATTTACGTGGGTGGCTCTTTCCAAGTGCTGCCGATCAAGGACGATGGCAGTTTGGAGCCGGTGAGCGACGAAGTCAAAGAGAGCGGAAAAGGGCCAAATGAGAAGCGGCAGGAAGCGCCGCACCCCCACTGCGTGATCTTTGACCCGGCTGGCAGCTACATCGCCACCGCCGACCTGGGCAATGATCAGGTGCAGATTTTCAAGTTGGACAATGGCAAGCTCGTCAAAGTCAGTGAGCAAGCTGTGGCCGCCGGCAGTGGACCACGCCACCTCTCCTTCCACCCGAGCGGAAAATATCTCTATGTCATCTGTGAGTTGACAGCGACCATTGTAACTTTTCCTTACGATGCAGCAACAGGCACGTTGGGCGAAGCGCTCCAAGTGATCGGCACCGTGCCCGACGACTTCCCGCCAGACAAGAGTACCGCCGAAATTATGGTTCATCCATCCGGCAAGTTTCTCTACGGCTCAAACCGTAAATTTGAAGAGCACCCATTGGCAGATGCGATCGTTGGCTTTGCGATTGACGAAGCCACCGGCAAGTTGACCTTGATCGAGCACACGACCGAGAACATCCACTTCCCGCGCGGCTTCAACTTCGACCCAACTGGCAAATGGCTCTATGCACTAAACCAAAAAGGTGACACCATCGTACAACTTCTGATCGACCAGGCCACGGGCAAATTGACGCCCACGGGTCTAATAATAGATTCGCCGGTTCCCGTGAGCATTGCGTTTAAGGTGTAGCGAGGGGTTTTCCGCTGCGTCTTTATTTTTATGTACGAGGACGCGGCGGAAGTCGACAGCATCGGTGATGAATGTTTATGTGATAAAAGAAGATAATGCTCTTGAATGCATATGCTTTATAGGGTATAATAAATGAATGATGACATGGACTGTTGATCTACACCCGGCTTTTAAGTCAGAATTTCTAGACTTACTTCAATCGGTCAAACTAGAATTGGCAGCCATGATTGAGTTACTCGAAGAATTCGGGCCCGAGTTGAAACGTCCCCATGCCGATACACTCAATGGTTCACGTTATGCGAACATGAAAGAGTTACGTTTTAAGGCAGCGGATGGGGTCTGGCGAGTTGCCTATGCGTTTGATCCTACCAGACAGGCTATTTTGCTTGTGGCCGGTGACAAGTCAGGTACAAGTGAGAAACGGTTTTATAGGATGTTGATCAAGAAAGCGGATGAACGTTTTGATGATCACCTAGCCAGTTCAAGGGACAAGCAATGAAAGGTAAATTGTTACAGGAAGTATGGGATACATTTTCCGAGGAAGAGCAAGCGCAGATCAAAAACCGCGCGCAGGTGCTAAGACAGCAATATCTCACCTTGCAGGACTTAAGAAAAGCGCATGATCTGACGCAGGAGCGCCTGGCTGAAATCCTACAAATCAAACAAGAGAATGTGTCACGTATCGAGAAACGCTCTGACCTGTTACTCTCGACGCTGCGCAGCTATATTGAAGCGATGGGCGGCGATTTGAAACTGATCGTCGAATTTCCAGATCGGCCACCCGTGACACTGACAGGGTTTGGTGAAATATCCACAACCACAACCTGCCAGGGGTAAGAATCTATTGGATTACAATTGAAGACGATAGCGTTATTCATTTTGAAATCCTTGGTTCTGATCATGTTATTCGTGTGCTCAAGATCGAGTAACGTTTAAATTTTGCCACAGGTTGAAGCGCTTCGTGGCTATTGTAGCGCTACGTTATGACCTTATCCTCCTAACTAAGGATAAACCATTTAAATGCCAGACAATCGTAGGTGCGGTTTTTAACCGCACTTGGCTGGTTTACCCAAGCTGTGCGGTTTTTAACCGCACCTACCTTTTGTATGCCTTTGATTTGTTTTGTCTATAAGGATAAAGATTTTCTGGCTGTACCTACGCTGAAACAAGAAAACTGGTTAACCTGAAACAGGAAAATAAATGAGCGATCAGCCATTTGAAGTCAGAGAGAAACCGGGCAAAGAGTCTTGGGATAAGCGTTGGATTCTAGTTGATCCAGTAACTGACAAGGTACTCGACGACGCGCAAGGCTATGGCTATAAGAGCAAACAGAGCGCCATCAAAGCCGGTTGGTATAAGTTTGGTGGCGGCAAGCGGCAATTGGATACAGCGGCCAAAGATGCCGATCGCTTTTGGCGAAACCACAAGGAATTCGGCCAGAAAATTCAGGCATTAGAAGAAACTTGGTTCAAGGAAATTGCAAGGGGCGAAATCAACCTAGAGCAAGAAGTTCAGACAATGGCAGAAGCATTAGGTATCGAGGGATTTCACAAGTGGTTTTTGGCGCACTTGAAATAATAAAACGGTGCTTATGATGTTCCCCAACGCCTAACGGCTAGCCTTGACAGTGGTATGCTATAATGCCGCCAGGAGGATATATCCATGACAATTCAAACTTTAAACCATTCGCCGCAGGCCATTCTGCGCCGTCTCGATCTCGTGCTGAATGAGTTGTTAGTATTACGTCAGGCCGTACAGGCATTGGCACAAGCAGAGCCACAGTCGGAGGATTTTGTCACAACACTTGCCGGTTCTCTGGGACCAGCTGCGCCAGATGAGATGGAGTATTTTAAGACATTTGACATCACCTGGCAGAGGTTTATCACTGAACAAGACAATCAATGAACAGGACAATTGCTGATTTTCACGGACAGGCGTTATATCTTGACACGATGATCTTTCATCTTTTACTGAGGGAAAAGGATTCACCAGCAGAACTGCTTTTTCGCAGGATACAAGCCGGTGATATGCAAGCCTATACTTCCGTCTTAACCTTTGATGAACTGGCCTATCGACTATTATTAGCCCGCATTCGTGACAAGTATAGCGGCTCGCCTTTAGACCAGCTACGGCAAAATGAGCAGAAGTTAATTACCGAATTTCATCCAGAAATCGAGGCAGCGCTAACCCGATTGCAAACTTTCCCCAATCTGGCTCTGCTAGACTTCACTGCTACGGATTTAACCACCATGCAGCAGAACATGAGCCAGTTTCATTTGCGCCCTAGAGATGCACTCCATTTGGCTGCGATGCAGAAGGTGAGTTGTATGGATTTAGTCAGCCATGACAGTGATTTCGATGCTATTTCTGAGGTAAATCGCTATCTCCTGGCGTAGTCGATAGCATGCGTGGCTAGCACAACCATGTCTAACAACCACTCTATCACGACCTGTAGCCAGATGCAATGGATCTGATACTTTGAAGAAGGTCGCCCAGGAAATCTACAAACGCGACAATCTACCTGTCTTTATCTATTTCTATATCTTGCGTTCATTCGCGGCCTATTTTCATACCAGGGAACTTTCCAGTGCCAACCAATGTGCAATATCAATTTGTCCCGATCCCCTTTACCGCCGTCGCCATCCATGACCCATTCTGGTCGCCGCGCGTTCGAAACGAATCGCGCGGTCACTGTTCCCTATGATTTCCCAAAAAACAATTTTCTATTTATTCCTTATTATGCCTGGGCGCATCGCGGCGTGGGCGAAATGACCGTCTGGTTGAAACGAGCAGCGTAATGACTTCCTTGAAAGAACAACTGACTACGATCGTGGCCGATGCGTTTGCCAGTTGCGGCTATGACCGCAAGTATGGCGTGGTGCAGACATCGGATCGCCCCGATTTGAGCCAGTTTCAGTGTAATGGCGCGTTGGCGGCGGCGCGCCAATATAGCACCAATCCACGCCAGATTGCGCAAGCGGTGGTGGCTAAACTCAGCACACTGGATCTGTTGCAAAACGTCACCATTGCCGGCGCAGGGTTTATTAATTTAATCCTCAACGACGAGTTTTTGGTGGCGCATATTCGCAAGTTGGCCGCCGACGAACGCTACAATTGCGCGCCAGTGGCCCAACCGCGCAAGGTGATCGTCGATTACGGCGGCGCTAACATTGCCAAGCCGCTGCATGTTGGTCATATGCGTCCGGCGATCATCGGCGAAAGTCTGAAGCGGTTGACGCGCTTTCTCGGCCACGATGTTTTGGGCGATGTGCATTGGGGTGACTGGGGTTTGCCGATGGGGATGATCATCAGCGAACTGACCATGCGTCATCCCGATTGGCCTTATTTTGATCCGAATCATAACGGCCCTTATCCAGCGGAATCGCCGATTAACGTCACCGAGTTGGAAGAACTCTATCCAACGGCCAGCCAGCACACGCGTGAAGACCCGGCTGCGCTGGAAGCGGCGCGCCAAGCAACTTTTGCCTTGCAAAATGGTCACCCTGGTTATTTTGCGCTGTGGCGGCATTTTTTGGATGTGTCGATCACCGAACTCAAACGCGATTATGCCGATCTGAACGTCGAATTCGACTTGTGGCTGGGCGAAAGCGACACGCGCGACCGCATCGCACCGCTGATCGAACGGCTGCAACGCGAGGGGTATGCGCATGCAAGCCAGGGCGCGCTGATCGTCGACGTCGCTGAACCGGAGGATAGCAAAGAGATGCCGCCAATGCTCTTGATCAAGTCGGATGGCGCCGTGCTTTATGGCACGACTGATCTGGCAACGATCGAGCAGCGCGTCCAAGAACTCGGCGCAGAATTGATCCTCTATGTGGTGGATAAACGCCAGAGCAATCACTTTCAACAAGTCTTTCGGGCAGCCTACAAAACCGGCGTAGCGCCAGCAACCGTGGGATTGGAGCACATTGCTTTCGGCACGATCAATGGCAAAGATGGCAAGCCATTTAAGACGCGCGCTGGCGGCGTCATGAAATTGCGCAGCCTGATCGAGATGGCCGTTGACAAGGCGCAGGAACGGCTCGCTGAGGTCGAAGGGGCCAAAAACTATCCTGATGCAGAGAAAGCCGAAATCGCCCGCCTGGTCGGAATGGCAACGCTCAAATATGCCGATCTAATGAACCATCGCACTATCGACTATATCTTTGATCTTGATCGTTTCTCATCCTTTGAAGGGCGCACCGGGCCGTATCTACTCTACACGATGGCGCGCAGCAAATCAATTTTGCGCAAAGCGACCGAACTCGGTTACGCCTTTGGCCCGATCAACGCGCCAACCAATCAAGGCGAACGGGCGTTGTTGCTCAAGCTCGCCGAACTGCCGGATGTGCTCGCTTTGGCCTTTGCCGAACGTGCGCCCAATCATCTGTGTGAATACGCCTACACGCTGGCAACGACCTTCAATCGTTTCTATCATGATCATCATATCCTCAGCGAGCCAGATCAAACCCAGCAAGCATCCTGGCTGGCCCTGGCGGATACCACCGTTGCGCTGTTAGCCTTGGTGCTAGATTTGCTCGGCATTCAAACGCCCGAGCGCATGTAAACACTAGCATTTTTCCATCTTCCACCAATCAGGAGTTTGCTGATGTCTGCCCTGCTCTATGATCTTTTCGGCGTCCACAAACCAGTGATCGCCATGGCGCATTTTCCAGCCCTGCCCGGCACGCCGCGTTATGATCCCAAAGTAAGCATCGACCAAATTGTCGAACTGATGCGGCGCGACATTGATCACCTGTTCAATAACGGCGTTGATAGCATCATGTTTTGCAATGAAGACGACCGCCCATACACCTTTCACGCCGACTTCGAAGCCATTGCCGTGATGACTCGTGTGATCACCGAGTTGCGGCCAAAGGACCGCCCTTTTGGCGTCGATTTTCTGTGGGATGCCAAAGCGCCGCTGGCGATGGCCAAGGCGACCGGCGCCGCCTTTATCCGCGAAGTAGTGACCGGCGTTTACGAAAGCGACATGGGGATCTGGGCCCCCGATGCCGCCGCGCTCTACCGTTACCGCCGCCAGATCGACGCCGAAAACGTGCGGATCTTTGCCAACGTCACCCCCGAATTCGCCTCGGCGTTGGGCAATCGCACGGTGGGTCAGCGCGCCAAAAGCGCCGTGGTTTCTAGTTTGGTCGATGCGATCTTGATCTCTGGCGCCATGGCCGGCGCGCAACCAGACACAGCATGGCTACGCGAAGCAAAAGCGGCAGTCGGTGATACAACGCCGGTCTTTCTCAATACCGGCGCACGGCCCGATACGATTGCCGAATTCCTCACCATCGCCGACGGTGTGATTGTCGGTTCCGCGCTTAAAGTGGACGGTTACACCTGGAACCCTGTAGACCCGCAACGCGTCAAAGCGTTTATGGAAGCCGTGCGCGGTGCGCGTAAGGCGTAGGGGCGCGAGGCATGCCTCGCCCCTACGCCTTACTATCGCCGAGGAAAAACATACATCGTCTTGAAGAGTTGATCGCCCTCCCTGGCATCTCCGGCCACGAAGACGCCGTGATTGCTTATATGCGCCAGCAATTTGCCCTACAGGCCGACGACGTGTCGGTGGATTGGCTGGGCAACGTGATCGCGCGCGTCGGGCCAGCGCAAGGGCAACCGCGCATTATGGTCTTTGCGCACATGGAGGAGTTAGGCTTATCAAGCGTTGTATACGCAGACCAGCGCAGTCGTCCATGCGCTGGCGCGCCTGGGTTTAGAATGACCGTATAAGGAGTTTATAGAATGAAAAAATGGGTTCGCTTACACCGTCAATTACTGTTGATTGGTCTGCTGCTCATCATTTCACTCGCCAACATTGCCGCCAGTCCTGCCCAATCTGCCCCACCGATCACCTACGAGCGGTATGACGTTGCGATCAATTTGCAACCGAATGGTGATTTTATCGTGCGCGAGATCCAGCAGATTCACTTCGACGGGACTTTTCATACCGCCAATGCACAAATTCCGGTTGCCCTGACAGCGGGAATCCAGGACATTAAAATATACGAAGGCGACCAAGCTTATCAGTTGGATGGCAATGGTCCCGGTTCGTTTACCGTCAACACCGATTCGGATTTTGTGATCATCAACTGGGAGTACAACTATACCCATTCGGGCGATCTACGCACCTTCACGCTGGAATATCGCGTCAAAGGTGGCTTATGGGTCTATCCGCAGGGGAACATTCTCGAATGGCGGGCGGTGCCGGCCGAACGCAGTGGCATCGTGGTTGAAAATAGCGCTGTCACCGTTACCTTGCCCACAGCCGTTGCCGCCGATCAATTGATGTATACCGCTTATGGCCCTGACTTTACCACAGTTGTGACGGATACTCAGAACGTGACAACTACGCAATCACAAGTGGTCTTTAGTGCCAACGAACCAATCCCGGATGGGGTTAATTTTCAAGTCCAGGTGGGCTTCCCAACCAGCCTTGTACCCGCCGAGAAACAAGCTTGGCAAGATCGCGAAGATACAACCCAACTGGCCTACCGCTTTCTCCGCCTGGACACCGACCTGACCCTCAACCCGGATGGCACGCTTTTGGTCAATGAAGCCCAGCAGATCGCCGTGGACGCCGGCGCCCTCAACCGCGGCTATCGCACGCTCTCCACCCGCTTTTTAGATACGATTGACCAAGTGAGTTTACGCGAAGGCGACCAAGTGTTTACGGAAGCCAGCACCAATTGCACCTACTGTCTGCAAATCACCAAAACCCCGCGTAGCGAGGATTGGGTGGCGTATGATGCACACCAGCGCACCACATTGATCGATGATCAACGGGCTGGCAGAATTAATCTAGACTGGCAGTTGCCGGCCTTGGTGCGGGGCGAAAAAACCACCCTTAATTTACAATATCGGGTCACAGGCGCGCTCCAACAATGGCCGGATAAACAAGAACTCAACTGGACCGCGGTCTTTGGTGAGCGTCAGGCACGCATAGAAGCCGCGACAGTCCGACTACACTTACCGTCCAGCGTCAAATTCGAAGACATAACGATCAGCGGTGGCAATGTCGAACGGCAAAGTGATAATTCTGTGTTGATCAGCACCCCAGGCGCGATCCCTGAATCGCGCACATGGGTGGTCAAAGTCACGTTGCCCGCCAATGCGACGCTAGCCGACAAGGCCCAATGGCAACAGGATCTGGCGCGCGTCGCCGAGGTGGCACGCCAAGATGAGATCAGACGCACCCAGTTTAAGCTAGGTTTTGGCGGTGGCGCGCTGATCCTGCTCGTGGTTGGGGTGGCCGGCATCTACGCCCTGTGGTATAGCCGAGGGCGCGATAAACCCATCCCTGCCGTGGCCGATTATTTGAGTGAACCGCCTTCCGATCTGCCGCCGGCGATTGTCGCCTATTTGATCGACGAAAGCCCTACCCCAAAAGGAGCGCTGGCCTCGCTCTTTCAGTTGGCCACCCTGGGTCTGGTCTGGGTGCGGATGTTCGGCGATATCAAACTAAAACGCGAGCGCGAAGCCGAATTGACCGCCGGGGAAACGCTTACCACACCCACTGGCGAAGCGGTACAAATTCCAGGCCATTTGGCGGTGCTCTTCAACGCGCTGCGGCCAGCTTTGCCTCACCGCGAAGAGATGGCATTTTACCAGATCGCGTCACGCTTTCAGATCGCCTTGCCGCGCGTCTATGCCGAAATGGGCATGGAAGCCTCACGCTTTTTTGACGAATTGCCCGACGAAGCGCGTCATCGCTGGTTGGTGCTCGGCCAGTGGATGGTGATCTTGGGGGTGGGCGCAGCGGCGGTGTTCACCGTCTGGTTGCGTTGGTATATCGGTTGGCTGGCCGTCGCACCGGCCGTTGCGCTGGCATTGCTCGGCTTTGGCGTGATGGGCGTCAGTTATCTGATGCCACGCCGGACCAACGCGGGGGTTGAAGAGGCGCAAAAATGGTTGGCCTTCCGTAACTATCTGCGCAACCTCAAACAATATGGCAATGTCGCCGAAGCTCAAACAATTTTAGATCGTTACTTTGCCTATGCCATTGCCTTGAATGTAGAAAATGTCGTGCTGGAACAGGCCGAGGCGTTGGGCGGGCAAGTGCCGATTTGGTCTTATACAACCCAGTGGATACCACAAAGCAGCCCCCAATCGCCCCAGCATCCCCACCCCCGGCCCAGCGAATCAACGAATTCTGGCCCAATATCCCCGTCGCCCAAGCCGACGATCACAGCGCCGACGATGCCGGATAATTCGCCACCAGCCGCGCCACGCCCAAGCTTATCCGAACGGCCCTCCTTAAGTGGCTTATCACGTCAGCTAGGCGACGCCTTGACTTCGACCAGCCAAAGTTTAGGCAATCTGTTGAGTACGGCGGCCGGTGACATGGGCGACCAGACGCCGTTTGGCGCGATCCGCGGCGGCGCCAGCGCCGTGGTCCAGACCGGCGGCGACGTGGCCTCCTCCACGCTAGACGTGATCGGCGACATTCTGGAAGCCGCCTCATCCGGTGATGGGGGTGGCGGTTATAGCGGCGGTTCGAGCAGTTCATCAAGCAGTTGGAGTTCGAGCAGTAGTCACTCTTCATCCAGCCACAGTTCATCCAGCAGTTCCAGTGCCGGGCGCGACAGCAGTTCACGGCGTAGCGGTGGCGGCGGCAGTCGCGGGTTTGGTTGATCATTCACTTAGGAGATTCACATGCGTATTGCCTTTGGTGGCATTTCGATTGAAGCGACAAATTTTTCGCCCGTGCCTTCTACCCTCGATGATTTCGTCGTATATCGGGGAGAAGAATTATTGGCCTCTGACCGTTATCCGTTCTTGAAAGCATTGAACGCTGAATTTGTGCCCACGCTCTTTGCCCAGGCGCTGCCGGGTGGCACGGTGGACGCGCACACCTACCAGACGCTGAAACGTGATCTGCTAGCGCGCTTGACCGCGATTGGGCCAGTAGACGGCTTCTACCTGGACCTCCACGGTGCGATGAAGGTGGATGGGATGGATGATGCCGAGGCCGATCTGGCCGCAGCCATCCGCGCCATCGTGGGGCAGCACGTGCGCATTGCGGCTAGCATGGATCTGCATGGTAATATCTCGCAGACTTATGTGGCCAACATCAATTTGTTGACGGCTTACCGCACCGCGCCGCATCGGGATACGGTGGAGACGCGGCAGAAGGCTTGCCACCTGTTGGTCGATGCGATTGCCAACGATACGCATTCACAAATTGCCTGTGTACCCATCCCGGTGCTTTTGTCCGGTGAAGCCACGCGGACGGATGTGGAGCCGGGCCAAAGTTTATGGGCGGCTTTGGCGGA
The DNA here is from genome assembly GCA_038318235.1 of Caldilineales bacterium. GTDB lineage: Bacteria > Chloroflexota > Anaerolineae > Caldilineales > Caldilineaceae > JAPLGZ01. Next base: position 5,614 of record JBBQBY010000114.1, on the reverse strand, counting down.
AATCGACAAGCTTCCTGGTGTGTTGGATGCCTCACTCTTTGTCGGCTTTGCCTGGGTCGATGAGCCGCGTGCCCACGCCGCCGCGGTAATCACGGGCACAGATGCAGCGGTGATTCAGCGCGAAGCCCGACAATTGGCCCAAGCGTATTGGGATGCCCGCACCGCCTTCAAATTTGGGACACCGGTGGGTTCGATTGACGAGTGCATTCAATCGGCCCTGGCAGCCAAAGAACCGTGTGTCTTTATCAGCGACAGTGGCGACAATACCACCGCCGGCGCAGTGGGTGATCTTCCGTTGTGTCTGGCTAGTTTGCTCACGTACAAAGTGCCCAGCGCCGTTGTGGCGGGGCTTACCGATGCGGCAGCGGTGGCGGCTTGTGCTCAAGCCGGCGTCGGCGCAACGCTGGCCCTTACCTTGGGCGGCAAGCTCGATACCACGCATGGCAAGCCATTGTCCGTGTACGGGCAGGTCTTGAACCTGTTCAACGGCGATCGCGAGCAAGACCGTCAGGTTGTATTTCAAATAGATGGTGTGAAGGTGATCATCACCGAGCGGCGGTCGGCCTTTACCCAGGTCAGTGACTTTACAAAAGTTGGTGTTGATCCACTGGCCCACAAAATTGTCGTCGTCAAACTGGGCTATCTCTTTCCCGATCTGCTGCGTATTGCCCCGCTGGCCTTCATGGCGCTGACGCCTGGTGCAGCGGATCAAGATTTGGCCCGCTTGCCCTATCGGCGAATTCAACGGCCGATGTATCCTGTAGATAGTGCAATGGAGTGGTCCGCTGAATGACGCGCTTTTTTGTAAGGCCATCTTAAAAAATAAATTGTCCACAAAAGTCGCTAGCATTCCGGGAATGGGCCACAGCTGTTCACGCTAACCGAACATCCCCTGGCCCATTCCCGGAATGCGGTGGATCCTTATTTATTTAAAATGGCCTAAACACGGATAGGAGGGAACACCGATATTAATATCGGTGTTCCCTCCTATCCGTGTTTACATATGCCGTTGCTCGGCTTAACGAAAGCGCGGCATCACTTGTTCTGCAAAGAGTCGCAACCCTTCTTCGTCCGGTGCGTCCATAAACCACAGGAGAAAATGCGTAATGCCCAAGTCCAGGTAACTGCGCACTTGTTGCGTCACTTCGTCGGGCGTGCCAATCAGCCAGACATCAGAAAACGCGCTGGGCACCGTCGCTGTTTCACCGTTCAAATAAGCCTGCAACGCCGGATTGGGCTCGTCCACCGGCGCCAGCGCGATCATATCAAGCAGCCGTTGGCGTAGGGTATTGTGATCCGGTGCGATCAAGATCTGGGTTTCCAAGCTCTTTTCGATCTCATCGGCTGACCGACCCACGGCTTGGCAAGCCGCGGCCAGCGCATCCAAGCGCGCCCGTAAATCCTTGAGGCCGACCGGCACAGTATTCCAGCCCTGGCCGTAGCGCGCACAAGCTTCTAAAATTGGCGCATGCGCTTCGCCAAACCAAACTGGCGGATGCGGCTGTTGCACCGGCGCGGGATTACAAACAGCATCCGTGACGTGAAAATGCGCACTTGTATGGCTAATTGGCGTGCGCGCTTGCCACAAGGCCAAGGTCAATTCTAGACCTTCCACCACTTGCGCCGTCCGTTCTTCGATCGTGTCGGGATAGGCCAGGCCATAGGCCTGATGTTCGGCGCGGCCATAACCACCGTCGATAAAGTAGATAAAGCGGCCACCGGAAATCTGATCCAATGTGGCCGTCATTTTGGCGGCCAGAGCGGGGTTGCGAAAGAAATGGCCTTGATGGATCATGCCAAGTTTCGCTTGGCGCGTCGAACCAGCCAGGGCCGCCAATGTCGTCCAGCCCTCCATAATCGCGCTGTCATGGCCGAGCATCAAATGATCGGCCACCCAGAGCGAATGATAGCCGAGTTGATCGGCGATTTGCCCCAATCTGAGCGTCTTTACGGGATCAAGGGCTGGATAGTTGGGCGTGCGAAAGAAACGGCCACCGGGATAGGCAAAAATCGGCAGACAAAAACCAAATTGAATTGGGTACATGAATTTCTCTCAATTCTATCAATACGATGGGAGGTTGCTTGGGTTATACAATCGATCTTTGCCAATCCTACTCCGATCCCGACGTTATGGCAAAAATCAGGCCGCCATTGAAATTGGCCTCTGACCAGTAGAAAGCGCCAGTCATCCTGTAGGTGCGGTTTTTAACCGCACAATCAATGGGAACGGAGTCTATGCGGTTAAAAACCGCACCTACGCTTACAGCAATCATTCGGTAATGCTCATCACCCCGCGCAAAAATTACAAAAATCAGGCCACATGCGGTAAATTTAGCATGGTTGCGTCGGCAAAACAAGTATGTTACACTGACGGTCAGGCGTAAACAACCGTTGCTTAATCCACTGAAATTCGAGCTATGGTTTATCGATTTTACCTCATCTTTATGTACGCCTATCTACAAAAAACACATCCAACTGCGTAATGTGGATGATTTAGCGCGACTTAGCCCAGCGGGACAACGAATAGGCAGGCATACAGATATTTTGCTGGTCTATAAGCCTGTCGACTTGCCCGTTGATCGGTTAGGGCGAGACGTGAGTAAGGTTAATCCGAAACATCACCAGCCGAAGGCTTTCACCAGAAGGGACTCCATGGACGGCGCGTTTAGCAATCAACAAATTATCGAGCGATATTTACCACTGCTCGATACAGACACGCTTGAGTTTCTGGATCAAGCGGTCGAAAAGATCGTGGCTGGCAAACGCAAAGGCGCCAAGGTGGTGGTGGCAACCGGCAGCGGACCTAATCTCCATGAAGGTGTGACCACCCTGATCGCCGAGTTGATGGCGAAAGGCATCATCGACGGCGTCATCACCAGCTCGGCGGTGATTGCGCACGAAATGGGCGGCACGTTGGATAAAGTGAAGCGCATAGACGGCCGCCAGTTGGGTTTTGGCTCAGATGTGCTGCCCAAAGGCTTCACCTTTGAATTGACCGAAATACCGGACACCGCGCTGGTGGAATTGCGCCATGAGATGGAGATCGATGATGATTTGCTGGCCCGCGGCCGCCAGGTTGATGGCACCGTCATTATCAAAGCCGCCGGCAATATGGCCTACCCAATGGGCTTACGCAGCGAACGCCTGGCCCGCGAAATCATGAACATCGCACAGGCCTATGGGCTTTCGTTTGAAACTGTAGCCGGCTGGGGCGCTGACCCCCGCACAATGATCGGCGCGGGTGCCAAGCACGGGCTGCCCGTATTGGTCAGTGTGCCGCAATTAATTGGCGGCGGTGGCGTGGGGTTGGCGATTGCCGACAGTTTATCGATCACAGAACGCTGTATGCGCATATCAGAAATACTGGCCTCGGCGGATGTGATCATCGAATCGGCGGTGGCGCTCACGCAGGAAATCCACGACGGGCCATATGAGGTCTATACCGGTCACGGGATTTGGGCCAACTGGGATGGTTACCGTACCTATTCGCTGGAAGGCAAAACGTTGGTTCGTATCGACCTCGATCCCAATCTCAAAAAAGCCTGGCTTGCGGAACGGCAAAGCAAAACTGTGCAAGAGGCGATTGACCAGGGCTTGCCCAAAACAAAACTGACTGGCATTCCCTTCCGCATGGAAATGTCCGGTTTCTCACGCTTGGAAGGTAGCCTGCCTGTGGTCGGCGACATTGGCCTGCTCTGGCCCGTGCTGGCCTGTAAAGTCGCCATGGCCTTAAGCATTACTTTGGATTTTGTCAGCCATCCGCAACAGACAGTTGAGGGTAAGGCGATGCGCGAATGGATTGTGGACGAGGTCAAGCCGATCCGGCGCGATCGGCTGTTGCAGACGAGCCGAGCTTATCTGGCGAACAGATAAGCGGCGTACCGCTACGTTTTTTTGGCGTATCCCAAATGCAAAATTGAAATAACGAGCAGAAAGGTTGATTCTATCGTGTACGACGAATTATCCACGCCCTATTCTTTAACCGCCGAGCAAATTGCCCGCTATCGGCGTGACGGCTATATCAAGCTAAAGCATGTGCTCTCCGCCACAGTGTTGGCGGCGTATCGCGATGAGATTGCGCGCATGGTCCACTTATTAAATATGCAGACCAAACCGCTGAGCGAACGGGGCACCTACAGCAAAGCGTTTCTCCAAATTACCAACCTCTGGGAACAGAGCGCCAAGGTGAAAGAGTTCGTCTTTGCCCAACGATTGGGCCGTATTGCCGCCGAGTTGATGAGTGTCGATGGCGTGCGCATGTATCACGACCAGGCGCTCTTCAAAGAGGCCGGTGGTGGCTTCACGCCCTGGCATGCGGACCAATTCTACTGGCCGTTGAGCAATGAAAATACCGTCACGGCTTGGATTCCCTTGCAGCCGGTGGCGGCGGAAATGGGGCCCTTGGCCTTTTGTGTCGGCAGTCAACAGCTACTCGCCCACCGTGACCTTTCGATCAGCGATGACAGCGAAGTGCAGATTGGCCGCACGCTGAAGGATTACCCCCAAGAAGAGTCGCCCTATGATCTGGGTGAAGTTAGCTTTCACGCCGGCTGGCTTTTCCACCGCGCCGGCCCGAACCACACCGACCAGATGCGCGGGGTAATGACGATTATCTACATGGAAGATGGCATGAAAGTCGCCGCGCCCAAAAACGCCAATCAACAAGCGGATTGGGACCGCTGGTTGCCGGGCGCGCAGATCGGGGAAGTCATCGATACGCCGCTCAACCCTGTGATCTATTCGCGCCGAGCATCTGATAACACCGCGCAACAGGCCATGCGTGGTCAGGCGAACTGGATTGCCTAGGAGACGCGATGAAAATCATTGGCATCATCCCCGCCCGTTATGGTTCGACCCGATTGGAGGGCAAGCCACTCAAGGATATCTGTGGCAAACCCATGATCCAACTGGTCTATGAAGCCGCCCAACAAGCCAAGCTGCTCGACCAGGTCTATGTGGCCACCGATGATCAGCGCATCGTTGCCGCAGTCGAACAGTTCGGCGGCAACGTTCGGCTAACTTCGGTTGACCACAAAACCGGCACAGATCGCATCGCGCAAGTGGCGGCCAACGTGGAAGCTGACATTGTCGTCAATCTACAAGGCGATGAACCCTTGGTGAACCCCGCCATGATCGACGAAGTGATCCAACCTTTTATGGACGAGCCGGATCTGCCCATGAGCACGCTCTGCGTACCGATTCTGGACGAAGCCAGTCTGAATGACCCCAACGTAGTCAAGGCTGTCTTTGATCAAAAAGGCTACGCACTCTATTTCTCGCGTTCGTTAATTCCATACCCGCGCAAACTGGATAATTTTCAGGCCTATGAACATTTGGGACTCTATGCCTATCGCAAAGATTTTTTGATGACGTATATTACGCGCCCGCAGACGCGCCTGGAAATTAACGAGTCGCTGGAACAGTTGCGCGTGCTCGAAGCGGGTTATCGGCTGAAAATTATCGTCAGCGCCCATCCCTACGACGGGGTGAGCGTAGATACGCAGGAAGATCTTGAAAAAGTCCGCCAGCTTGTACAGGCGAAGCTGGCTGGCGCATCGTAGGTGCGGTTTGTAACCGCACGATCAAGGGGAGCGGAGCCTGTGCGGTTACAAAC
>JBBQBY010000113.1:0-16270 GCA_038318235.1 Caldilineales bacterium | reverse complement strand
GTGGCGATGACTGGTGAAATCACCTTGCGGGGACGAGTCTTGCCGGTGGGTGGCGTCAAACAGAAGGTGTTGGCGGCCCATCGCGCCGGTCTACGCACGGTAATCCTGCCCAAGCGCAACGAGCTTGATCTCGATGATCTACCCGAGGAAGTGCGTCAGGCGATGACGTTTGTGCCAGTGGAAACCATCGACGAAGCCTTGCCGTATGCGTTGCCGGGGCTGATGGGGACTAAAAAAGTCGTGCAACCCGCGCCGAAAAAGGTGCGCCCGGCACCCCGTAATGGCGTTGTGAAAGAGAAAATAGTACAGCCTGTTTGATAAAGATAGCTAGGTAACAAAGCCGCGGTGGACTGCTCCACCGCGGCTTTGTTTACCTAGCGCCGATTGAAATCGATGCCTGATATATAAAACCTGTTGATGGTCATTAACGATTTAATTCGGTAACCGTAGGTGCGGTTTTTAACCGCACAAGCAAGGTGAACAAGACCTGTGCTACAGGGTTACCGCTTCATTTTGTTAATGAGCATCATTCGGTGGTATAGCTCTGTCTTACCCAACATACCGCCAACTGAGTGGTGTTCCCCGGGTAATATCTTCGCTGGCACAGCGACCGATCACTTCTTCCAGATAGCGGGTGTGCAGGCCGTGACCAGGGCGAATCGAACGCACGTTGGCGGCTGTAAATGCTTCGCCCTTTTTCACATCCTCGACCACAAAGAGCGAGCGCCGGAAGACGCGGCTGCCAATTTCATCTTCCTCTAGCCCATAGTGAACTGTCCCCAATGCCTTTTCTGCCATCCGTACCGCTTCCACCATTGCTTTAAATTCTTGAGGCTCTAGCGAAAATTTGCTGTCCGGCCCCGGCAAAGCGCGTGAGACCGTAAAATGTTTTTCGAGGATGCACGCGCCCAGGGCAACCGCCGCCGTCGGGATCGCCGTGCCCAGCGTATGATCCGACAGACCCACTGGGACGCCAAAGGCCTCCGCCAGATGCGGGATGGTGCGCAAATTCATGGCCTCGGGCGGCGACGGATAGGCGCTCGTACACTTGAGCAGCGCCAACTGTTGGTTGCCCGCCGTGCGCAACGTGGTGACCGCTTCGTCGATCTCGGCCAGGGTCGCCATGCCGGTGGACATGATCACCGGTTTGCCAGTCTGGGCAATCGCGCGCAGCAGCGGTAGATCGATGCTCTCGAAGGAAGCCACTTTATGGACGGGCACGTCCATCTGTTCGAGAAAGTCAACCGCACTGGCATCAAAGGGCGTGGAAAAAAGGTCCAGCCCCAATTCATTCGCCACGGCTTTTAGCTTGGGCTGCCACTCCCACGGCGTGTACGCTTCGCTATAGAGATCATACAAATTGCGGCCTTCCCACAAGGTGCCTTTAATCCGAAAATATTCGTTGTCACAGTCAATCGTCAAGGTGTCGGGCGTGTAGGTTTGCAGTTTGACGGCATCCGCGCCCGCGGTTTTGGCCGCTCTGATAATCTGCACGGCCTGGTCAAAATTGTGGTTATGATTGGCCGACATCTCGGCGACGATATAGGTGGGATAGCCGGGCCCGATGACGCGATCATTGATCTTGATAGTGTTCATGTGATACCTCATGTTCGAGTTTAAAGCGTAAAAATTGTCATGAAAACGCATAATTGCGCCGTCAATAATTTAAATGGCAAAGCAACGACCAAAGCTTACTTTATCGCAGAGGGCGCAGAGAACGCAAAGATGATTTTCTCTGCGGTAAAAATCTTGTGGCTCAACTGGATCTCAGGGGTAACCTCGCCAAAATCTTCCAGGAAGCGGCGGTGAAGATCAGGGCTATACGAAAGACCCTTGAGCCGCTTCCTGGAAGATGGTCAACCCCCTGACATCCGGTTGACCCAATCTTGTTTTGGCCCCTGCTCTGTATATGAATAAACTTGGAACTACTTACTTTACCGTGTACCTTTCACGTTGATCTGGGTCAATTCCAACTGATTGCCCGCTGGCTCTCCATCCGCGGTATGAATTTCCAGCCGTTGATCGCCAATATAGAGACCCGTCAGTAGCGAATAGGCGCCGGGCAAGGCGTCAGGTTCAATCGGCAGTGTATAGTGATCGGCGATTGTGTCACCCGGTAGCCAGGTGGTGGTGGGATAATTGTTACAACCCGGTTGCCCATCGCGTTGACCTGCTTTGTGAAAATCCTTCAGATCAATCGCCTGTACAAAGACAAAATAATTCTGCGCAACGTGCTGGGTTGCTTGCCAATAAAGGGTCAGTTCGAGCGTTCCGCCCGGCGTTGCCTCGACCTTGTTTAGCGTATAACCTCTGAGCCAGATCGCGTCGCCAAAGCGCATATTCAACGGATGTTGGATCGCTGGCTGGCCTACCGGTCCATTGCGTTCAAAATGGGGGCCGGCCAGCGTCTGATCAAAGTGATCGGCATACTGTTCCAGCGCAAATTGTTGCGGCTGAATCCCGGCTTTGCCCATCTTGTAAATTTCCAGGCCGGGGTTGCCATGGACTAGGATCGTGCCGAATAATTCATGGTCATCCAGCAATTGATGGCGCAACTTCGCCGTCGCCTCGGCAAAACCCGGTTCCACTGGATTGGCGAGCATGTAATAGTTAGGCACATCGCGGGCGCAATTGTGGGCGCCGCGTGTGTACCATTCCGCCACGGTGTCGCGTGTGTTCGTCGCATAATTGCCCTGCAGAATGCCCTCATCATACAAAGCGCCCACTGCTTTCCAACCGTTGTTGAGCGGAAAACCGAAAATCGCGATCTCGGTCGGCTGGTCATAGGGCGTCCAATAGCCTTGGGGCCGGTTCATTTTCCACGTGCGCAAAATTTCGACCTTGTTGTAGACAAAATAATAATTTTCGTATAGTCCAAAGAGCAGGATGACGCCGAGCGCGATTGGTGCGGCAATCATCTGCACTGTACGCATCGATAAGCGCGTAGACAAAGCCTGCCAACCGCGCGCCACGACCATGCCGGCTAACAACGCCCAGGCAATGAAAAAACCGTAGACATGTGTATTCGGAATCGCCGTGAAAAAGAGCGCCAGGATCATCGGTGCGCCAAACCACAACCAAACGACACGCTCTTCTGGCGAAAATTGGGGCATGCACCACGCGCTGATCAGCAGGGCCGCAAAGAATACCCAGATAAAATCCTTGTGATTGAGCGTGAGCCAGGTCACCCGCTGAAACGTAAGCCCGACCCCGGCGAGCACGATGAGGGTGGCTAGCCAGCGCCAAAGCCCGGTTAAATTTCGCCAGTAGATGAGCAACAGGCCGATGATCGTCAGGCCGACTAGCGTCAGAAAATAGTAGGTGGAACTGTAGACGGTCGTGCGGTTAAAAAAATCGGCCAGATTGTTATAGGTGCCGCCGGCGCCCATGCGATAGCCGGTGAGATAGCTATAAGTGTTATTAAAGCCGGGCTTGAGCATGAACGGTGCGTAAAAACTGGCGAGCACAACGCCGCCAAGCAGGATCGGCACGAGTAGGGCGCGCGCTAAGCGAGTTAACGGCGTGCCTTGCCGCCAGATGCGCCATGTTAAGTAGGCAACGGGAAACATGACCAACGCGGCTTCGTAATGCGAAAGTAGCCCTGTGGCGAGCAACAGGGCCGCCAGGGTTAAATAGTTTGGCAGGGCTTTGGGATCGCGCGCTAAGCGATAGAAGATTAACACGACCAGGACGACCATTAACAAAACGATGCTCTGATATTGCACCACGCGCGCAAAACCGATCAGGTAGCCGTCGAGCGCTAATAACATGGCTGCCACCCAACCAGCGATTGGCCCAAATAAACGCCCGCCGAGCAGGAAAATCGCAAAAAGTGCCGTAAAGTTGGCAATGGCAAAGGGCAAGCGTGCCGTGGTTTCGGTCAGACGATCAGTCAGCGCGTAGAGCACCGTGGGCAACAGAATTTCGGTTGGCCCTTTTTGGTGGATGAAGAGTACATTTTCGTAACCTTGGATCACTTCGGCGGCGCGCAAGGTGAGGCGCGCTTCATCGCCCTGGAACTCAGCGTAACCGAGGTTGGTGAAGCGGAAGAATCCGCCGACCAGACACAGGGCGAGGAGACCGAGCCAGAGGTAGGGAGTGAGGAGTGGGGAGTGGGGAGTGGGGAGTGGATGTCCAGCCGGCCCCCTGGAATGGCGGATCAAAAGCGGCAGAGTGAGCACGAGCAGGAGGAGATCGAAGGTTAGTAGGGTTTGGCCGCGGGTTAGGCCACCGGGCAGATAGCTGAGGGCAAGCGTGACGATCACCATGCTGCTGTAGCCCGCGCCCACGCTGTATAAAATTTGTTCCCAAATCGGCGGTGGCGCGGCGCTCTGGCCGATTAACCCTTCCACCAAGAGCGCGCCGGGCAGCAAACCGGTCAAGATCAGGACGGCGATGCTTTTGAATAGGAGCGGAACGGGGCTGAGCATGATCAGGTTGGCGATCCCGGCCACACCGACGCCAATTGTTACTAGTCGGGAAAAACGTAGCATTGGATCGTTCATGCAAGCTGTTTGGTGAAGTAGAGTACGAGTCCATCATCGTTGATCGCTTGCTCCATCGGCTGGAGAAGCCGACCATCATAGGTTAGGCCGCGTCCATCGGGCACGTAGCCCCGCAAAACGTAGAGGCGTTGAGCGGCGCCGTAATCGGGGTACATGCCCACCCCAATCCCGGCAATGGCTGAGTGTTGGGCGATGGCGGCTTCCGCCTCATCCATCAAGCGCGTTCCGATTCGGTGGCGCCGGTAGGTTGGCAGCACATTAAAGTCGGCTACTTCTGGGATGGCGGCTGCTCGAAAAGGTTCGTAATCGGATGTCCATAACACGTTGACATAGCCCGCAAAATTGTCGTCCACTAAAGCCACCAAACAGACACGCGTGCCCGCGGCCTGCTCGGCCAAATAGCGCACATATTGGGATGCCGGTTTATTCCAGCCCAGTTCGGCGAAGGCTTGCGCAATCGGTTGAATGTCTTGTTCTTGGAGGGTACGAATAGTAAGATTCATCATTCTGATCACTGTTGACTGTTGATTGCTAATTGAGAATTTCTAACGTTACGGAAACCGGCGGCGCACCTGCTCCAGTTCAATCGCTTTGGCCGTAAAACGATAGAGCTTGGCCGGGCGGTGATCGCCTTCGCGAATGTTGCCGGTCTCTTCCAATACGTCGGTTGCCTGCATTTTGCGCCGGAAATTACGCTTGTCCAGCGGCTCGTTGAGCACGGTTTCATAGACTTTTTGTAGTTCGGAGAGGGTAAACTCGGCTGGCAGAAGCAGGAAACCGAGCGCTGTCCATTCCAACTTCCAACGCAGACGCTGCAAGGCATATTGTAAGATACGCGCGTGGTCAAAGGCCAATTCGGGCAGATCGTACATGCTCCACCAGCGGGCATCACTGGCATCACTGTTACTTTGTACATTCAATTGGGCTGACTGGTCGGCGCTTAACAGGGCAAAGTAGGCAACCGTAATCACGCGTGTACGCGGATCGCGATCTGGTTCACCAAAAGTATAAAGCTGCTCCAAATAGACATCGCTAACATTGGTCTCCTCGGCTAATTCGCGCAAGGCGGCTGTATCTAGATCCTCATCCACTTGTACAAAGCCGCCGGGCAGCGCCCATTTACCTTTAAACGGTTCGCCTTTGCGTTGGACGAGCAGGAGCTTCAGATCGGCATTATGAAAAGTAAAGAGGATGATATCGACCGTCACCGCAGGCCGCGGATGATCATAAACGTAGGTATCTGGGGTGGATAGGGCGTTTGCGGTCAATGTCTGCCTCGTCTTTGTCTAGGGTAATTATCAACATATCATCAACAATTGTATGTGGTTAAACCAATGTGGAAAAATAGTAAACTTGGGGTGATGATTTGTCAAAACAAGTTTAGTATAATAACGCCCAAATTGGCTGTTCCACTGAATGGCAGCCCGCTTTAAGCCCAGACTCATGAAGGGGAATTGATGGCAAGGTATCTCTTACGCCGCGAGGTGCCACGCCCGATGCTGTATGATCTGCTCAGGGCATTACTTGATTTAGGTCAAATAGTGCTTGAGCAGATCATAATTAGTCGTCTGCATGCGACGATTTTTTTATAGCAACTTAATCGTAAAAACCGCCGCAACAATCACTGAAATCGATTGCCGTCACTGGGACGCCGTCAATCTTGCCCTGCGTCTTGGTGTGCCGGATTTTCGTGGTTGAGGAAGTCATGGAACAGATCGTCAGCGCGTTAGTCACCCCTATAGATCCTGCTTACATCTGGGCATCAGTTCTGGACAAGCTAAGCGCATAGCTGTTTGTCGTCACTATCCTTGATGCCCCAGCCGCAAGGCATTGGACAACTTCTGGAAGAGCGCCGCCGCGATAATGATCGTCTCCAGCCCGATAATGATCGCAGCAAAGGCGATGGCCAGCGGAATAATCTCGTTTTGCGCAACAATTGGGATCAAGGGCGGCAACGGTGTGCCTTTTTCACCGGTCACGCGGAAGAGTGGAGCGAACAGAATGGCCGCCAACGATCCACTTGCCACCCCTGCCAACGCGCCATAAATCGTCAGAATCGCATATTCCAGCGCCACTTGGCCCAACACTTCGGGGCGTTTTAAGCCGATGGCGCGCATCACAGAAAAGAGAAAGAGCCGTTCGTGGAGCGAGGCATAGCTATACGTCAACAGACCGAGCGCGGCCATCAGCGCTGCAGCGATAAAGCTGACGGAAAGTGTGCCAAAGACACCGACGCGCTCCATCTGGGCCTGCTCTGTGGTGATGGTCGCGGGCACATCTTGAATATTGATCGTGCCAATGCCCAGGGCTTTGGGTATCCCCTTGATCACGGTCTTGCCTTCCACACCCGGTTTGAGGGTCAGCCAGATGCGGTGGGGCATCGTTGTGCCAAAAAATGAGAAGAGATATTCCAGATTGCCGATCACCGTCACTTTGTCATCGTAGACGGTGGGGAAATTTTCATAAACGCCGACAACTGTAAAGGGCGTAGTGAGACTGGAGCCAAAATCAGCCAAGACTTGGATCGGTATTTTGTCGCCCACCCGAAGCTGATGGCTTGTCAAAAAGGCTTGGGAGACCAGAATACCATCATCCTGGGCGGCCAGACGATTCATCAATCCGCCTAAGGATTCACGCGCCAGGTCGTGACGAAACCAGGCTGTGCGCGAAAAATCGACCCGATCTACCCCCAGGAAGCGACCTTTGGCTTCGTCGCCGCCGCCGGCCAGTTTTATATAGGCATCATAATCACCCACTCTGGCCGCTGACGCAACGCCCGGCAGGGCGCGAAATTCATCAATCGGGGGGATCCAATCGGCACCCGCCCCTGGCGTGGGGGCCATCGCCTCGACCTCAGAATAGGGCTCAAAACTGAGATCGGTGCCCGTGTGATAATAGACGCGGTCAAGCAGCCATTGATCCAGGCTGGCCGCCAGGGAAAGGGTGTAGATGCCAAGCGCCAGCGAAATGATCACCAGCAGAAACGGGTTGATGTAATTCTGACTGTAACGCGCCAATTGGCGAAAGGCCAAATGTGGCGTCAGCCACGGTATCACACTCGCAAACCAGTCTAACACGCGCATGAACCACGGAAAGAGCCGCATCGTGAGCAGCGCCATCAGCACAATAAAGAGGGCGGGCACGATGATCAGTAGCGGATCTTGATATAGATCTTCGGGCCGGTCGCGCACCAGCGCCCCCAAGGTGCCGCGCTGCGCGAGTTGACGATAGGCATAGACGGTGGGGATGATCAACAACAGATCTAGATAGTAGCGATACCAGAATGGACCACGCGGGGCGCGCGCATGTTCACGCTCCTGGGTCAGGATCGTCTGATTGGTGGTCAAAGCGGCCATGCCCAGTTTGGCTAACAGGATAATCCCCAGTGTGATGACCACCAAGGGAATGCTGACGCCATCCAGCGAGATGGGCAACGAGGGGCGCGCTTTGTCATTAAAGCTCAGAAAACTGACCGTGTAGCCCATCGCCCGCGCCAACAACATGCCCAACCCCAACCCAAGCGGACAAGCGAAGACGAACAGAATCAAACCCTCGATCAACGTAAAGCTCAACACACCCCAGCGGGTCATGCCGCGACTGATTAGGACCGCGGTCTCACGCCGTTGCCAATAGGCGATTACGGCCGAGGTCAGGATCAGAAAATAGAGCAGAAAACCAAAGGCTGGGATATTAAAACCGAGCAACAAGGTGGTCAAGGTGGTCTGCCGGCCAATAAATTTGTCCAGCGAGACCGAGGGCGTCGTCACTTGGGCATCGGGTACATAACGCTTGATCAGGCCGGCGGCGCGTGCAAACCCTTCGGTGTATTGGCGCGCCGCCGATGGTCTGGCCTGCTGCTCATTAAGCACCACGCTCCAGGTGACGGCCCGGACTTTGATCGCCAGCGCCGGCTCGACCAGGGCGATGTAGTCCTGTTTACGCACAAAGAGCTTTTCGCGCAGCACCTGGTCGGGATCGCTCACCCAAAAAGCTTCTTTCGGATCAGTGGGGCGCCAAAAGCCTTTGATCTGGACGGGGATTACGGCGTTGTCGGCATGGAGTTCAAATTGTTCACCAATTTGCACGCCTAATTTGGCGGCAAAATCGGTGTGCATCCAAATGTCGAGCGCTACACCAGATTGGCCATCATCCAGTTTACCCCCCTCAACTTTGATGTGGTCGGCCACCCCTTTCAAATAGACCACGTTGGCGTCGTGCAAGGTTTTTTTGCCAGCATACTTGGTATCGCTTGGGCGCGGCTGTAAGGTCAAAACGCCACTATCGGCCATTAGACCCAAAAAGCTGACGGGTAAACCGATTTCGGAAGAGAGCGTATCGGCTACGTTATTGCCTAAACGTTCGGCGCGATCCAATGTTAAGGGTACGGTGCGCGTGGATGGGGCAAAAACCAGTGATGAAAAAGGCGGGCGCCCAGACGCTTGGGTATAGGTTGCCAACTCTTGGCGCATCATGACGGTGTCTACTGCTTGCGAAAAGAAGGCGGTGCTACTCACCAGCCCCAGGGCTAAAATAACACCAAAAAGCGCCAGCAAACTCAGCCCAAAGTAGTAGCCGACACGTTTGGCGGCCAGGTAGCAGAGATCCCAGAGTGAACGAAACGGCCGGAAGAGCCAATGGCCACGCGTTAGATGCCGTAAGCCCTCCAACGGATCGACAGGTGCAGCGGTCTGTTTAGAGCCGCCCACCGCGGTTGGCGGATTGGTAGATGAAGTCATTGTTTGAACTTATTGTAAAGATGGTTTGACACGCCACAAAAACTATTCTATACTCACGTTACCCAGTATACAACGTTTCGTTCAGAACGACCCAAAGCACCCAGATGAATAAGCACCCAGATGAATAAAGAGCTGTAACTGGCTGTATCATTTGTTATATACTGTCTGGGGGCATAGATGATAAAATTTTACAGAAGTTTTTCTCTGGTAGGTACAGCGTAAAAATTCTCATCTATGCCCGTGTCGAGTATAGTCTGGCAATTCTTCTGCCAGACATTACATCACCTTTGCACCCTATAACCAATGTGTCTTGCTTTGTAACGACTAAGCCACCCCACCCTAGCTCTCCCCAAACGAGGGAGGGAATTGTCACAGGGCTGACTCTGAGTGGTGGACACAAGCGACTTCTTTGTCCTTCCTTTCACGGTTCCCTCCCTGTTTGGGGAGGGCTAGGGTGGGGTTAGCAGTTACCTTGCTTGTTTAAAGTGGATTGTAGTTACCACCGCGCCTTGCTACCCACGTGGCTATGATAGCTTCGCTATGTTTACGCAATGTCCGTTTAATTTGACGAATGGTGCCTACAATTCTGCGAACGTGTCAAAACCCCAAGTTGAAAGTACAAAATTGTCGTTCTCGCTATTATCTAATTTAATAGTAATTCAATATAATCAAGCTCCCTAGGAGGAATCTATGAAGGAAAACAACAACATGAATCGGCGTGATTTCCTGCGCCTGAGCGGTCTGGCCTCGGCTGGTGTCGTGCTAGCGGCTTGCGGCACACCTGCCGCGCCCGGTGCTGAACCGGCGGCGACCGCCGCCGGCGCTGCTTCGACCACAGTCACCGATACCACGGCAATGACGACAACCGCCACCGTGGCTGGCGTGAAGGAAGTCGCCCGCGAGAAGACCTTGAAGATCATGTTTGGCGGCAACCAGGGTCAATTCACCGATGTTGGCTTGGGCAATCCGTACGCCACTGGCGCTAGCCACCAGAATGGTCTTGCTGCGCTATGGGAGCCACTCTATTTTTATTCGGCCTTCGCCGATGAACATATCCCGTGGCTGGCCGAGAGCTTTGCGTACAACGATGATTTCACCGAGTTGACGATCAAGATCCGCAACGGCCCGACCTGGAGCGATGGTCAACCGTTTACGGCCAAAGATGTGGCCTTCACGATCAATATGCTGATCAAGAATGGCCTGGACGACAAGGCTGCCAAAATTAGCTACTCGACCGAAGTCTCTAAGTGGGTGAAGGAAGCGGTTGCTGTGGATGATGCAACGGCAAAAATTACCTTCAACGATCCCCGTCCGCGCTTCATGTTCAGCCATCTCTCTTCCAAATATGACACTGGCCTCGTGTTTGTGCCGGAGCATATTTTTAAAGATGTCGTCGATCCTTCGCTCGAAAAGGGTTGGGACGAGGCGAAGGGGCTGCCCCTCTCCACGGGGCCATACACGATTGCCGCCTGGACGCCGCAACAATTGTTCATTGATCGCCGGGATGACTGGTGGGCGGTCAAGACTGGCTTTGTGAAAGAACTACCGGCGGTTGAACGGATTCTTGTCCTGCCGTCGGCCGATGAGACGACGATGGCGCAGTTGGTGATCAACAACGAACTGGATTCGTTGCTCGACCTGCGCGCGACGACGATCAAGCAAGTGGTCGAAGCCAATCCCAAGATCATCACGCATACTGGCCGAGAATTGCCGCTGGGCTATATGGACTGGTGGCCGACCTCGTTCTGGTTCAACTGCGCCGAAGGCGCCTTTGCCGACAAGAATGTGCGCTGGGCCGTCAGCTATACGATCGACCGCCAGCAGATGCTCGAAGTGGCCTTGGAAGGCTCGGGCATCTTGACCCAGTTGCCTTTCCCGCAATACAAACCCCTGTTACCCTTCTTTGAGG
This sequence comes from Caldilineales bacterium, assembly GCA_038318235.1. Taxonomy (GTDB): domain Bacteria; phylum Chloroflexota; class Anaerolineae; order Caldilineales; family Caldilineaceae; genus JAPLGZ01. Next base: position 5,120 of record JBBQBY010000113.1, on the reverse strand, counting down.
CCGCCAAGCCGTTGTTGGAGAAATACAACACCAACGAACACAATTTGGATAAAGCCGCCGAACGCATGAAAACTGCCGGTTATACCCTAGACGGTGAGAAGTTCTGGGTCAAGGATGGTAAACGGATTGAGGATATCATCGGTGGCTGGGGCGTTTTCGCTGATATTGGCCCGGTTTTAGGTGAGCAATTGCGTCAAGGCGGCTTTAGCCTGGACTTCCAGATGCCACCCGATCATGGCACACAGATCAGCGAAGGCAAAGAGCATATCTGGTTGAATGGACATGGCGGCACGATCAACGATCCGTTTGACACGATGGACATGTTTACCAGCAAATACTTCGCGCCGGTGGGCAAACCGACCAGCTACAACTCGCGCTGGCAGAACAAAGATTACGACGCAGTGCTGGAAGAGATGGCGAAAGTGCCGAAGGAGAATCCAAAATACATGGATCTCTATCTCAAGGCCCTGGCGATTTTCTTGGAAGAACTGCCCGATTGCCCGGTGCAACAGTGGTTGCATCGCATTCCCTACAACCAGACCTACTGGACCGGCTGGCCAACCCAAGATAACGCCTATGTCAACGGTGCCTTCTGGCACTTGACCTTCCCCCTGATCTTGCAACATCTGAAGCCGGCTGGAGCAGCATAATTTGTGTAAGGAGTAGGAAGTAGGGAGTAGGGAAGTAAAAAGGCCGCGTACGCGTTGCCTCTTCTCCCTTACTCCCTACTCCTTTACTCCTTACTCCTTATCGGAGTTACTCATGAGTCTATCGTACCTTCTCCGTCGTATTCTACTCGTCTTTTTGATCATCTGGTCAGCGGCCACGTTGAACTTTTTTATCCCCAAAATCACCCCGCGCAACCCACTGCGCGAAAAGTTGATGGAACAGGCGTCGCGGAGTGGCTATATCCCGCCGGGCTTTGAGGAGATGGTCAAGAGTTACGAGAAGAAATTTGGCCTGGATCAGCCGGTCTGGAAACAGTACCTGACCTACATGAATGATATGGCGCATTTTAATCTGGGCTATTCAATCTCCAATTTTCCCAAGACGGTGCCCGAATTGATTGGGCAGGCGATCTGGTGGACGATTGGTCTGCTCACGGCGACAACGCTGATCTCCTTTTTTCTGGGCACCTTGCTTGGTGCGCTGATGGCCTGGAGCCGTTCAAGCTTTATTTTTCGCCAAGTCGTGCCCTCGCTGCTGGTCCTCGGCGCCGTGCCGCCCTTTATTGTCGGTTTGCTGCTGATCTATCTGGTGGCGTTCAAGTGGCAATTGCTGCCCTTAGGCGGCGCCTACGACACGACCAATCTGCCGACTTGGGACATCAGCTTTTTCTTAGATATTCTAAAACATTCGATTCTGCCCGCACTGGCGTTTATTTTGACAACGGCTGGTGGTTGGGCGATTGGGATGCGCGGCATGATGGTAACGGTGCAAGGCGAAGATTATATGACCTTTGCCGAGGCTAAAGGCTTAAAGAATTGGCGGCTCTTTTATAAATATGCCGTGCGCAACGCCTTGTTGCCGCAAATCACCGGGCTGGCCATCTCGTTTAGTTATATCGTTGGCGGCTCGGTGTTGGTCGAATCCGTCTTCCGCTATCCTGGCCTGGGTTCGCTGTTGGCCACGGCCATTCGCCAATTAGACTATTTTTTGATCTACGGGATTGTCTTTATCTTGATCGTGGCGATTGGTATTGCCATGTTTATTGTCGATCTGATCTACCCGCTGCTTGACCCGCGGATTGCCTACGAAGGAAAGTGACATGACTGTTCAGAGTGTATCCACCCAATCTCTCCCTCTGCCCGCCCGAAATGGCGAGGTAAGCGGCTTGCGCAATGCGTTACGCTATTTACGCCGCAATCGCCAACTAGCGATTGGCCTGGGCATCCTGGTCTTTTTAATTCTCTTTTCTGGCATCGGCTTCTTCCTGGTTGACAAAAATACGGCGTACGCCCTCGGCGCTCCGGCTGGCAAAGCCCCTTCCTGGGAACATCCTTTTGGCACAGACGGTCAGGGGCGCGAACTGCTCGCCGTCGCCGTTTTTGGCATCTGGGAGACCCTGCGCATCGGTTTTATCGCCGGGCTGATCGGGCTTGGTTTTGGTTCGTTTTTAGGCTTTAGCTCGGCCTTTTTTGGCGGTTGGTATGATGTCGTCGTGCGCTGGGTGGTCGATGTACTGCTCACCGTGCCGGGCCTGTTGATCTTGGTCGTGATTGCGTCAACCTTGGATAACAAGTCATTTACATTGACCCGCATGGCCTTGATCATTGCCCTTACCGCTTGGATGGGCCCCGCGCGCACCGTACGCGCCCAAGTGCTCACTATGCGTGAGCGGCCGTATGTGATGATGGCGCGGCTCAATGGCATGAATAGCTGGGGCATTATTTTTCGCGAATTGGTGCCAAACTTGCTGCCCTACCTGGGGGCCAGTCTGGTCGGCTCGGTGACGGGTGCCATCTTTGCCACGGTGGGTCTGGCTGGCCTAGGGCTAGGGCCTTTGCGTGAGCCGACGATTGGGGTGACGATTTACTGGGCGATGGGCCAGAACGCCTTGTTGCGCGGGATGTGGTGGTGGCTGATGATGCCAATTTTGACGACTATCCTCATGTTTGTCATGCTCTTTTTGGTTTCGGCCGGCTTAGATGAACTAGCGAACCCGCGCGTACGGAAGACGATATAACTTATTGACGATTTTAGATTTGCGAAGGTGCGTTGCCGAAGCGTTCATCATCGATCAGAAATCGTAAATCATTTGGGGTATTGTTATTCATGAGCGATTACGCTTTACGGGTAAAAGAGTTAGACGTTCACTATTACACCGATGCTGGTATTGTTAAGGCCGCCAATAAAGTCACCTTTGATCTGAAACCAGGTGAACGGCTGGGGCTGGTAGGGGAATCAGGTTCGGGTAAATCTACCTTGGCATTGGCAATTTTACGTATGATCAAGCCGCCTGGTCGGATTGCCCATGGTCAAATTATGCTGGGCGATACGGATTTGACCAAACTGTCGGAAGAAGAGATGCGCCAGGCGCGGGCCAGCCAGATTAGTATGGTGCCGCAGGGTGCGATGAATTCGCTCAATCCAGTCATGCGCATTCAAGACCAGATTATTGACAGCATGCTCGACCATAACTTGGGGCTGAGCAAAGCCGAGATGGTTGAACGCGCCAACGCCGCCTTAGAAGCGGTGGAATTAAACCTTAAAGTGGGCCGCATGTATCCGCACGAATTGAGCGGTGGCATGAAGCAGCGCGCCTGCATTGCGATTAGCATCGCGATGTCGCCACAAGTGATCATCGCCGATGAGCCAACCAGCGCGCTCGACGTGGTGACACAACGCCAGGTGATGCAGACGATTGGTCGTTTGCAGGAGAGCATGGGCAGCGCCGTGATTTTGATCGGGCATGACATGGGGCTGATGGCGCAGTTTGTCAATCGCATGGCGGTGATGTATGCCGGCAGCCTGGCTGAATTAGGCTCTGTCCAAGACATCTTTAATCACCCGTTGCACCCTTACACGCAGATGTTGATCGAAAGTCTGCCGGTGCTGGGCAACCGCGGAGTCTTCAAAGGCATCCCTGGCATTACGCCTTTGTTGCGCGATTTGCCACCCGGTTGTGTGTTTAACACACGTTGCCCAAAGGTGATGGATGTTTGTAGGCAGAAAGCACCAGTTTTCAAAGAATATACGCCGGGACACTGGGCAGCGTGTCATTTACATGAAAAGTAATCGTAACGAGAACCCCAGCCCAGCCCTTCCCTAAGAAGGGTGGGAGCCGTTGGTTGGATCGAAGATGTAATTTCGTCTACCCCTGATCAGTCCCCTCCCTTCCTAGGGGAGGGTTAGGGTGGGGTGTCTGAAAAGTGAAAGAGTTGTCATGACCAATTTACTCGAATTAAAAAACGTCACCAAAAAATTTAAAACCGGCACGATTGCGTTGGATAATTTATCCTTTGCGATTGATGCCAACGCCCCCAGCATTATTGCCGTGGCCGGCGAAAGTGGTAGCGGTAAGACAACACTGGCCATGATGGCGCTCGGTTTCCTTGATCCTTCTACGGGCACTGTGCTCTATAAGGGCAAAATGATGAGCAAGCTTTCCGGCGCGGAACGCACCGCCTTTCGCAAAGAGGTGCAGGCGGTCTTTCAAGACCCTTTCGCCGTCTATAATCCATTTTACAAGGTTGATCATATCTTTGATATGGCGGTCGCCAATTTTAAGCTGGCAAAATCGCGCACCGAAGCCCGGCAGCGGATTGAAGAAGCGTTGGTCAGCGTTGGGTTGCGCCCGGAAGAGACATTGGGGCGTTTTCCGCATCAATTGAGTGGTGGCCAACGACAACGATTGGTGGTTGCCCGCGCGTTGCTTTTGCGCCCCCAGTTGCTCGTGGCGGATGAGCCAGTTTCGATGGTTGATGCCTCTTTGCGCGCCACGATCTTGGAAAGTCTGCGCAAATTAAAGGACGATCTAGGCGTTACCATTCTCTACATTACCCATGATCTGACCACGGCCTACCACGTTTGCGATCAGATCATCGTCCTCTATCGCGGCTCGGTGATGGAGGCTGGCGATGTTGAAGCTGTGATCACAAACCCACAACATCCGTACACCCAACTGTTGATCGACTCGATCCCCTGGCCAGATTTAACGCGTAAATGGGGGCAACAGGAGATCGTTGCCATCGACGATAGCACTGCCAAGGCCGCGCAGAAGGGTTGCAAGTTCGCTGGCCGCTGCCCGCATGTGATGGATAAATGTTGGCAAAGTGCGCCGCCTTTGTACGAAGTGGCTGGGCATCAGGTGGCCGCCTGTTATCTTTACGAAGATAAACCGGTGCTGCCGAATGAGGAGTTGGGTAGCTTATTTAAAGCGCCAGCGAAGGCGCTGGTTGCCGAAATAGGCCACAGATGAGGCTGATCTAACGATTCATATAAAAGCGGTGACGCTGTAATTGCGTCACCGCTTTTTGTTAGGGTAAATTGACGTGCTCTCATAGCTAAAGCGCGTGAGATGCTAGTGTCAACTGTACACTGTAAATCTAGTCAATCAGTTGACAGTCACTTATTACCCACGAAGATAGCGCTACGTTTACAAGAAGCGGAAGACGATC
>JBBQBY010000112.1:0-16326 GCA_038318235.1 Caldilineales bacterium | reverse complement strand
ACCGGGCGCCTGTTGGTTGAGCAAGATCGCGCGATAGGCTTCAATCACGCCCGACATTGGGTTGATAAAATAATAAGGGCGCAGCCAGACCGGCACTTTTGTCACCGGATAAATAATCGGCGAGGCATAGAGCCAGATTTGTAGCCCCAACATGATCAAATGTTTGACGTCCCGGTAAAAAACATTTAAGGCCGCCCCCATAAAGCCCAAACCCAGGGCAAGCGCAATTTGGACGGCCAGAATGACAGGTAGATAGAGCAAATTGGGTGAGAGAAAAGGAATGCGATAATAGACCATCAATAGAATGAGCAAGCCCAGCGCAATCGCAAAGTCGAGCAGGCGAGCCAGCAACGCTGAGATCGGTAAGATCTCACGTGGAAAGTAGATTTTACTGACCAAATTCATATTCGAGACCAGCGAATCGACCATGTCCGTAATCGAAGATGTGAACAGTGTCCAGGGCACCATAGCCACATAAGAAAAGACAATATAGGGAATATTGCCCGTATCAATCGCCACAAAATAGGTGAAAACTAGGCTGAAAATGGCCGTCGATGCGGTAGGTTGCAAAACCGCCCACAGGCCCCCAATAATCGATTGTTTGTAGCGCGCGCGAATGGTGCGTAGCGTCCATGCGAGCAAGAGATCGCGGTGGGCAAACAGATGGCGAAAACGCGCCGACGCCGGGCGTGTTGCGGCCTGCACGGTGGCCTCGGCTACCGTTGGATTAACTACGGTCATGGAAAAACGCCTCCAGATTTTTTTTGAATAGAGCAATGTTCCAATCATTAACGGCACAGCGCCGCAGGCGAAAGAGATCATCACCTGGCTCAATACGGCCACTAATCGTGGTGCAAGCCGCGCGAAAGCCAGCCGCATCGACCAGTTTGCGGGTCTGTTCGGTAAAGTCGCCATTCGGATAGGCAAAAGAACGTACCGGCTGGTGAATCATCTTTTCGAGCTTGTAGCGGCTGCCGATAATTTCATTAAACTGTGCCTCTAGCGACAATGTGGGCAGAATCGGATGGGTAATCGTATGCGCCCCTAATTCGATCAAAGGATGCTCCGCCAGCTTGGTTAATTGCGGCGTCGTGACGGTGCGATACGCTGGTCGTAATTTTCTGTGTGAGCCTGCCCAAGTCGCTAGGTAATCGAGAATCTGATCGTTGACCGCGGCTGGCAGTGGGCGCATCAGATTTTCTAATGCATGATGGGCCACCAACCGATCTTCTGCGGTGACAGTGGGCCAACTATAATCACCGTCTGTCAACTGAATCGATAACTGGGATGGGACACAAAGTGGCCCTAAGAGAAAATGTTTCATCTCATCCCACCACGGCTCGCGATCGCTGTCAACATAATTCGTCGTCACAAAAATTGTGGCTGGTACGCTGACGCTTTCTAGCACTGGCAAGGCATGCGTCAGGTTGTCACTGTACCCATCATCAAAAGTGATCGCAACCGAGCGATCGGGCAATGACCCGTCTTTGATACTTTCAACCAAATCTGTGAGCCGCATAGGGTTAAAACTCTGCTTCAAATATTGTACATGGGCCGTAAAATTCGTCGGTGATACGGCCAGCCAATTGGGTTCGATTGCTGTATCGGAAATTCGATGATACATCAAAATGACAGCCGCCGGTTTGGCTTTGCTGCGGATAAAGTAAAATATTCTGTTGAGAGGAATAGCAGTCATCATGCGTTAGAATTGAAGTAACGACTCAGCTCGCCCTACCGATCTTGCTGGTAGAAAACCGATCATGAAATGAGTAGAAATGCTATCAAAGGTAAAGCAAAAAATTTGCTCTGCCTGATCTGCCCCTTCCCTTCCATAAAGTCAGGACTAGGGTGGCGTCAGTCGTTATCGGTTGAATTTGAACCTAGAGATATCCAATATCTTTTGCCGTATTACAGGCTATACTGCATCCGAATAAATCATTCTGATATCCCAGTTTGCCAAGTTAAGCAGGTAATCATGGTCGATTGTCCACCCTGGTTGGCTGCGTTCTGGTTGTAGTGCATATACCATCAGGCGTGCACCGCGCAGATCGCGCCGCGCGCTGCCTGTACGGTTGCAAAAGTGGAAGCCTGCCTGGCCGAGTAATTGCTTTGCGGGTTCTGCCAAGGTCGCTGACCATATCTCTACCTCCTTAAATTCACCCCAAGTGAGCGCGGCTTGCAGCAAATCTGCCTGCACTTGCGCGTTGGTTGCTTCCCAATCCACAATGTTGACCCACGCGGTATCGTCCTGCGCATTGACACTAGTTTGCAAGACTAAATACCCTTCTAACTGGGAATTCCCCCAAAATAAGAAGCGATAATCGGATAGTGGATTTTGGAAACGCCAGTTGAAATAATTTTCATCACGTACATGGCGCATTCGTTGATCCTGCGGGAGTCGCCCCAAGAGTGCAGCCATTGCGGCTGGTTGTGGTGTCATTTGCATTGTGATCGGTGCATGATGCTGGGCTCGCCCTTGGATTTGATGATGTTGTCTATGATGATGATCGAAGCGTTGAAACGGGTGCGTCACCGGGCGCGGCGCAGGCTGCGCCGTTAAGCGTTGTTTCAATTGCCGCAGTTGTTGATAGCCCGCCGAGAAAAGTGTTGAATTTTCTGCATAGCTACGTAACTGGCGATAACCTGTGCGTAGTCGGGGCAAGCGCTCTGGCGACACAACTGCTGGCTGGACATTCGCCCGATGGGCTGATTGCAAATAAAGACTGCGCCAGCCATTGATCAACATCACCAGCGCGACTTCTGGGCTAGCCGTCAAATCAAAGACAAAAGAGTAACCACGTTGGGCCAGATCGGCCAGGGCAAATTCGATCAGCGCCGGAAACAACTGGCGATTGCGATGGGCCGGTTCGACCACCAAATCTGCCAGACTCAGGCTACGTAGATTAGGGGCCTGGTCAATTTCCCATTGCAGCCCAAAACTGCCCAGCATACCGACGACCTGGCCGTCGCATAAAGCTAGATAGATCCGCGGTTCGTCTATATACGGATTCTGGCGATATTTCCAGGCCAAATAAGCGATATTTAATGCCACGTCGGGACCCCACAAATAGCGTTGGAGTGTTGCGATTTGGTCATCGAAGGCAGGCGCATAAGTCACGATTTGATAGCGTGTACCGGTTGGATCGTTTATAAACTCTTCGTGGGTCGTTAATTCGCTGTTCAATCGGTTTTGTGCTTTTTCTGCGTCCACAACAATTCACCTAAGCTGAAGTCGAGTATAAATCAGATAGCCGTAGCAGAGTGTTACAAAGTGCTGACCATTTTGGGGAGGAGTGGGGATAAGAAGGAGGGGAATTTTCACTCTACCCCTTGTTGGGTGGGAACCGTTTGGGGCCGACGGAGCCGCCGTTCCTCCCCAGCAGGGGGAGGAACGGTGGGGGTCTGGACTCGCAAGCGGTCAAAACTCCGCTTTCCAAATTGACTTCAGCATAGTTTGTAGAATCGTCGTGACGACTTTAGTCGTTCCGGCCCATGCAACGACTAAAGTCGTCACGACACCTGATATAAACAAACGTGATTTCTAAAAATTAAGCGGCTAAACAACTAGGGTAAATCGGGAACCGTAGTGGTGTTGAAACTGTTGAATTAACGCGCTCAGGGCTGGCTTTAATTTGGCGTGCTCGATCACTTTTTTGCGGATCAGCAGCTTTTCAAACAGTGCAAAGACGTCGCCACCTTGTGCTTGCTGGGCGGCGCTTAGGTTGGCCTGCACCTGTTGCTTGGTGAGACGATATGCTTCCAGGTAAAATAAAAAGCGCGGTTCTTTGGCGATTTCACTGGTAATCGTGAGAAATTTTGGCAGCTCACTGAACGGAATATCAGTCAGTTGACAAGCGGACGCCAAACCCGCCAGCTTTTCCAATTCTTCATAAATCCCAATCGTTTCGACCCCGGTCAGCGCGCCATCGAGCGCAAAAACTGGCAACAAGGGATACAAACGACAAATTACTGGGCGCGTGGCGTGGTCACAGGCACAGTGTGGCCGCCGGCTGATAATCGATTCGATTTTGAGCGTATAACCATCGACCGTGTATTCGATAACTTTGTGATCATGGTCGCCAAACTGTTGCAGCCAGCCTTTGGCTTGTAGATATTCGTATTCGCCGGGCAGTAAGGGCAATTCTTGAAAAGGGGTGCGCGCAATCAGTTTAAAGCGGGCTTTGTAGCGGGCGAAGCTACAGCAATGCGCGTCCCCACACAGCTTCCAACAGTTGTTGACGTACACCAGGTCGGTGGCGTAGATCCTGTCGAAGCGCGCCATGATCGTTGTGTCAATTGTCATATCTAGCATAGTTTTGGCCATCGTCGTCGGTTATTTATACTAAGTCTTGTTCATAATCTTTATAGGTGCCGCGCCGCCGGATCAGGCGCGCCTCTCCTTGCGCCACCCAAACTTCGGGCGGGGTTAGGTGGCTGAGAAAGCCCAGCGGACTGGCCGCGCGCGCGTAAGCGCCCGATAAAAATATGCCAATTAGATCGCCAATCTCGGGTTGTGGTAATTCAATCGCCCGCGCTAATATGTCGAGTGGGGTGCAAAGCGGCCCGACCACATCCACGGTTGTCGCGGTTGGCTGGTCCAGCTTGTTCAAAATAGCCACGGGAAAGTTGCGTTTGATCGTTTGGCCCAAGTTGCCAGAGGCCGCCAGATGGTGATGCATGCCACCATCTACAATCACAAATTTTTTGCCGCGTGATATCTTAATATCGATGACGCGCGTGACATAAACCCCAGCTTCGCCCACAAGAAAACGCCCTGGTTCCACCATAAACTGGGTGTTGCGTAAGGCTGGTTCGTCCTTGTATTCGTCAATTAAGGCTGCCAAGCCCTGCCTCAACTGTGGCATGTCGAGCGCGTGTTCATGCGCAAAATAGGGAATCCCATAGCCGCCGCCAAAATCTAGCATGTTGAGCGGTTTGCCAAATTGTTGAAAGATCTGGCGCGCCATTTCCAAGCCGTGTCGATATTGGGTCAGCAGCACGGTAGGGTCGAGAATTTGGGTGCCGGTAAAGAGATGTAGTCCGCAAAATGTAAGGCCCGACTCAGACAAAACTTTAGCCACGGCGCTTTCCAAACATTCTTCGTCAATCCCAAACGGTGCGGCTTTCCCGCCCATCCGCATCGCCCCGCCCTGGGCTGCTTCACTGGGGTTAACCCGAATCGCCACGCTAGTTGTGCGGCCCAATTGGCGGCTGAGCACGCCAATCCGCTCAATCTCCGGTATCGATTCGGCATGGATCGCGCCAATCCCATTTTCTAGCGCATATCGCAGTTCTTCTTCACGTTTACCCGGCCCTGCAAAGATAATTTTTTCAGGTGGGCAGCCGGCACTGAGGGCCTGATATAACTCACCACCCGAGGCGATTTCCAGCCCGCAGCCTTTACTCAGAAAGAATTGCAGAAATGCGCGCTGTGGGTTGGCTTTGATTGAATAATTGATTGCAAAGTTTGGCGGCAACGTATGCTGGAGTAGCGCCAATTTTTGCGCTACAATCCCTTGGTCATAGATAAACAAAGGCGTGCCGAATTCGGTCGCTAGTGTACTGACTGGCCGCTCGTCCAACCAAAGTTCACTGGTCGAACGGCTAAAGTATGTTTTTACTAAGTTATCGACAGAGCTCATCAAGATATCACAAACATTAACAATTGATCGTTCTCACGCGCATAGACATGATTTGGAATCACGGACGATAAATTGATTCCGCATCATGTCTATGCTTTACAAACCTTCGCGCTGGCGCAGCACCGGATAATTGACCTTGCCACTGCTGGTTTTCGGTAACTCATCGAGCAGTTCGATGCATTTGGGAACCATATAGCGCGGCATTCTTTCTGCACAAAACGTAATCAAATTGGCTTGGTCCACACTTTCACCCTCTTTGGGGATCACAAAAGCCTTGATCCGTTGGCCTAACAAGGGATCCGGTAACCCAATCACGGCGGCTCCGCGCAGTTTCCCGCTCTGGAAGAGGATCTCCTCGACTTCGGTAGGGCTGATCCGGTAGCCAGAAGATTTTATCATCGTGTCGCGCCGACCGATGAAGTAGATAAAGCCCTCGTCATCGGTTTTTACTAGATCACCAGAGTAACAAACGCGCTCAAAATTTGCCTGTTCGGCGGGCAATAATGGATGGGCGCGAAAGACCTGTTCGTTTAGCTCAGAATGGCCCCAATAGCCCAGGGAGACCGTTGGCCCGCGATGGACTAGTTCACCAATTTCGCCTGGCTGGCAACGTTGCCCTTGTTCGTTGAGTACCAAAATTTCCGTGTTGGGAATTGCCTTGCCAATTGAAGTGGGCCGCCGATCTAACTCTTCTGGCGGCAGGTAGGTGGAACGGAAAGCCTCGGTTAACCCATACATTAGGAAAATTTTGGTCGTTGGCAAACTTTGGCGAAGCGCTGCCAGCACGTTTTGCGGCATTGCGCCGCCGGTGTTGGTAATATAACGGAGCGCAGGGAACTGATTTTTCTGCAAGCCTGCATTAGGTTGGGCCAACAAACTCCATAGCGTGGGTACACCGGCTAGCCCTGTAATCTGTTCTTTTAACAAGATTTGGACCAGCTCGCGGGCAAAGACAAAGGTGGTCAGGACAATCGTGCCACCGCGTTGCATCGCAGTGGTCAGTTGGTTCAGGCCGGCGTCAAAGCTAAACGGCAAAACCGCTAAAATGCGCTCCTGCTCACTAATCGTGAGATAGGTTGCCACAATCGAGGCGCCAGCGATGATGTTGGCATGCGAAAGCATAATCCCTTTGGGTTTGCCGGTTGAGCCGGAAGTATAGAGAATGGCCGCCAAGCTTTTCTCGATCCCCCAATCTTGCCAGGTGGTGGGCGGGCTTATCGCACATAAATCTTCAAAATAATAGAGCGGGACGCGCGTACTTGGCGGTGATTGATCCTCGCCGCCACTACTTTGTAACACAATCACAAATTCCAACGAAGGTGTCGCGTCGATCACTTCGCCGATCATTGCCAGTTTGGCCTGGTCGGTGATCAACCCTTTCATGCGGCAATCGTTGGTAATATGCGCCACTTGATTGGGGAAAAGGGCATCGTTGATCGGCACGAATGCCCCACCGGCTTGCGCTACCCCAAAAATCGCCAGCACTTGGGCGACCGACGGCCCCAACCAGATGCCCACGCGATCTTCTGACTGCAAACCAAGTTGGCGTAAACCGGTCGCAAGCCCAGCTGTCTGGCGGGCGACTTCGGCATAGGTCAAACGTTGCTGGCCGTGAACAATCGCCTCTTTAGCGGGCAAGCGTACGGCACTGGTGCGTAATAGGTGGTGAACTAGAAAATCCATAATGTTTCCTACAAATAAACTGTCAGGGCGTTGCTCACTGCACGCAGGTGACCAGTGAGCAACGCCCTGATCTTACAATGATAATTTCAGTAACTTTGCACTATACAACTTTGAGCACACTGTAAACTAAGTAATGCGTTATTTCGTAGGTCATCGCCTCTGGCGTGACAAGTCCAGCCAGAGCTCAAATCTACAAATATAAATACCAGATAATTTAGTTTGCAGTGTATTGAGATCTGCAACACGTTCAAGCCGGTACTTTCTGGGCTTGTTTTGCCTGGACAAAAGTTGCCATGTGTTCAATCGTCTCGAAATTTTTAGCTAACAGATCTTCGTCCGCTACGATGACACCAAACTCGTCTTCAATCAAGGTGACCAAATCCAGTACACCTAAGGAATCGACAATCCCACTGTTAAATAACGAATCTGTATCAGTAAAGTTGGCCTGTTGGCGCGCCAACGGAAAATTCTTCGTGATAAACTGGCGAATCTGGGCTTTAACGTTTGATGATGACATCTTTAACCTCAACAAAATGATTTTAGATAACGCGACTCTCGAAGCCTGCGGGAAGGCGGGGTAATCAAGCAGAGTCGCTAGTGCGGATCCGTGCGGCGCGATTTGGTGACGACAAAGATGCAAGCGAGCAGCATAAGCACTGGGATCAGACCTGCGAGTAGCGGGGCGGCTGCATTATTGGCGAGTGCTGACGATGATGGGCGATGACTGCTAAATGTGACTGGCGCGCTGGTTGGTACAGGTGTTGACGTCGGCGCTCGCTCACTGGTTGGTGTTGCAACCGGTGTCGGGGTAAAAAGCTCAGGCGGCACCAACAAGGGGGCCGCGGCCAATGCTGGCGCATCGATCTGGGCGTAGGAATACCAGACGCCATTCGATCCGTTACCAGGGTCTGTGGCCCAGGTAACTAACAGCAGATTGCCTTGGCTGACTACGGCGTGGGCATCACCAGGATCAAAAGCGCTATCATCATTGCCTTGCACCAAGGGGCCGGAAACAACTGGCTGCAATGGGGTCCAATTGCCGTTGCGCCACATAGTGTGCCACATCCCATGAATATCTGTACTGCCATCGGGGGTGCGCTGGCCAAAAAACAGGTGTATCACATCGTTACTGTCCACCACGATCGAGGCTGCCCCATTGCGCCCGATATGGCTCGGAAAAGGCCGCAAAGGATTGGACCAAGTTTTCCCATGATCACTTGTTCGCCGCATCCATAACACAGGCGATACTTGTTTGTCGATCCCATTGTTATAAAATACATAAACTTCACCGTGATATTCGACCACCGAAAGTGCCGCTATGCCAAGCCCAACGGATTTATCCACGGCGACTGGCTCGCTCCATTGCATTGTGGCGACATCTGCCAACTCCGCATAGTAGGCGGCCACATTTCGGCCAAGTTTATCAACATAATTCCAGACCGCATGCAATTGCCCAGAGGTGCCGAAATTTATTTGCAGATCGCTCGGCCAGAATTCGGTGCTATAGGTTGACCAGAGCAGGCTTGGCGCAGTCCAGGTCGCGCCATTATCATTTGAATAAACACCATACAGGCTATTGCCTTCACCTAAATTGCCACTGTAGACCACCACGAGATTGCCTTTGTCATTGCCAGCCAGGGCGGCGATGCTAGGTGTAATCGCGCTATCGGCAATGGGCAAAGGCGTTGACCAGGCGGGTGCTTTATCGGCGTCAACGGCTGCGGCTCTGGTGTAGTACATGCTGGCGCCGTTGTCGTTGCCGCCAAAGAAGAGCATGTGCATAATGCCCGTTTTATCCAGAAAGACCCCCATAATGCGCGCCTCATAAACCGGCGACACCATGATATCGGTTGGTTTTGTCCAGCCCGTCTCCACCGTCCAGCGATTATAGGTGATCAGAACCTGACTATCACTGCCTTCACCAAAGCGTTGTGACGCAAAGGCATGAACGGTATGATTTTGGTCGGCGATTAGATAGGGCGGACGCGTGCTATTAAAATAGCCAGGGATCCGTTGTTGGCTGGACCAACGAACAATCGATTGTGCATTGGTTGGCGTACTGACGCCAACGGCTGTCAATACGAGCGCAGTTATGAATAGACAAATGCGTAAGCTTTGGCGAAAGTTCATCTTTAATCTGGGTTGCCAGCACGAGCAATAAGAATAATACCGAGACAAATAACCGCAATCCCGATCCAACGTGAGGTCGGAATTGTTTCGCCTAAGGCCAGGCGTGAAACGAGCGTGATCAAGATAAAATTGAGGGCCAGGAAAGGATAGGCATAACTTAGGTCCATGCGCGCCAGCACCGCAATCCACGCCAAAGCGCCGACGCCGTATAAGACCAGGCCGCCCAGGATCAACGGCGATTGCAAAATCATCAAGACAAGCCCGACAAGATTATCTGTACTGCTAACTGCACCGGGGCGCGTGACGCCCAGTTTGATCATTGTTTGACCAGCGACACCCGAAGTAATCGAGAGCGCGATCAGCCACCAATATTGCATGAGTTGCTTTTCCATTGCGATAAATTTCTCTGAACTGAGATCACATAAAAACCGGAATGCTTATATCAATTTTAGCATGGACTGGGCAAAATGCTGGGTTTCTATGTGATCTCAATTTATAGGGTCTCATTCATACCGGCTTAGACCGATCTTACGCCAGCAACCCATGACGCAGCGCTAATTGCGCAAAACGCCGCTATGGCTGCCTGGCTAGCCCTTGGCGAACTGCAACATCTGCCAGCCAACGTTGATCGCACTCTTGGTGCCTTCCCACGTGTTCAGACCCTTGAGGAAAGTGAACATCGGGCCTGGGCGCAGCGACCATTCGCGCGTGGCGCGTTTTTGCCAATATCCCAGCCGCTCGGCAGTGATATTCCCATAGTCGAGCACGGTGGACTTGTCCATGTCCACTTCTTCCCACTTGGTGCCGGGGCGGAACCAGTTATTTTCGACCACCTCATAAAAGAAAGGGGTGCCTGGATACGGCGCCGCGATGTGGAAGAGGGCAATATCCAGCGGCAATTGTTTCGCATAATCAATCGTCTCGCGGATCGATTCTTCGGTCTCACCGGGCAGACCAATAATAAAGTAGCCCCAGTTCATGATGCCGGCGGCTTTGGACCACTGGAGGGCTTTAAAGGCTTGCTCTTTTTTATAGCCCTTGCGTGCGCGCTTGAGAATTTGCTCGTTGGCGCTTTCAATCCCCCACGAAATCATCCAACAGCCAGCTTTGCCCATCAATTGCAACATCTCTTCGTCCACATAGTCAACCCGGCTATTGCACATCCAGGCAATTTTTAGCTTGCGCTCGATGATCAGATTACACAAACTGATCACATGTTCGCGATTGACCGTGAAGAGGTCGGCGTACATGTGAATGTTGTGGATGCCGAGTGAGACCAGATATTCCAACTCGGTCACGATGTTTTCTGCCGAACGCACTCGTACGCTATTTTGGTAGGTCACATGTTTGATGCAATATTTGCACCCGGCCGGGCAACCGCGGCTGGTGACAATAAAGGTGAAGGGCCCTTTGATCATCGGCATGCGTTGCTTGTCGAGCGGTAACAGTTCATGCTTAGGCATGGGCAAATCATCCAAATTCGGGATGAAGGGCCGATCCGGGTTGATCATGATCTCTTCGCCTTGGCGCCAGGCCAGCCCAAGAATCGAGGCATAGGGTGAGCCATCCGTCGATTCGGTAAACGCATCGACGATCTCTTTGCTGCCCATACGCTTAGTTTGTGTCTTACTCGTCTCCGCCAACATTTTTGCCACGTGCGAATTGCTCGGCGTCTTGTGCTCTAATTTGTCGAGCAACTCACGCAGCGTCATTTCAGGCTCGCCGCGCAAAATAAAGTCGAGCGAAGGGAAGGGGCGCATGCTCTCTAGCGTCATCGGCGTCACATGCGTGCCAAAGGCCATGGTCTTTGCCCCCAGACATTTGGCGAGAAAGACGCCATACATATCATTGCGCAAAGTCGGCGCCGTAACCTGGGTTAAGTAATATTTGGGGCGCTTTTCCTCTAAGATTTTTTCAAACTCTGGCCAACCCATGCGCATGGCGACCGCATCGACAATTTCTACCGTATATTCCGGTAACAGGATCGCGGCTAGTTGTGCCAAGCTGACCTGCGGCCAGATCATGTTTTCGCGGCTGCGCCGACCCACGCGATGTTGGCTGCGAATCCAGATCGCGCCATCTGCGGTGGGCGGATTGACCAGCATGATATCTACGGTGCCCGACGGGCGGGTAGACGAGGTTAAGGTCTGGACGGCGGCCCCGGCGTCGGGAAAATTAGACGAGCGCAACGGTGGGATGCGGCGTGTGCCTAAATTGTCGCGGATGTCAGGTGATAATTCGATGTTAACGGTTTTGGCCGTTTCCGTGCTTGGCTGTGTGATCTCTTCCATAATTTACTCGTTTCCTTTGCGGAAAATACTAACGATTGTTGTTATCAACAATGCGACGATCTCATATTTGTCTCTGCGTTAACCGACCCCACCCTAACCCTCCCCAAACAGGGAGGGGACTGATTGGTGGACAACCGAAATATCTTCTTCTGTCCCCGTGACAGGCTCCCTCGCAGCAGGGGAGGGCGGGGGGAGAGGTCTCCTTACGCTTGCGGCTGCATCATCTTCAGCTTGAATTCATTGCCACTGGCCGGCATGTGATCTTTGCCCTGTAAATCTTCCGTTACTAATGCGTCACGAATGCGCAAGGAGTCGAGTACCTGCATTTGCACCCAGGCGATCGTCAGTTGAATGCCAACCAGGGCCAGACAAGCGCTGGTCAGGTAATAGAGCCACAGGCGCGCCACCGGCCAGCCAGCCATGCCCAAACTCAAACTTACTGCACCCAACACCACGCCCAGGCCAAAGGCGAGTAAGCCGCCCCAACCAAAATGGCGCGCCATGCTTTGATTGAAAAGCGGTCGACCTAAGATGCCTTGGCGAATCGGTGATTTGTGAAACAGGGCGACAAAATAATTAAAACTCATGCCCAATGTCAATATGCTGACACCCGCCACGGCCAGCACTAGGGCAGCAAAGAGCGTAAACGCCCCCACCGGCCCCACAGAATCAACGCCCTGGGCGCGTACAAAGACGAGACCCAGCCCGACCACGAGCGCAATGATCAGGGCCACCAAACCAATTAAACCAAGTGGGCGAACAGGGTTATAGGTGAGCGCCGTCCAGACAATTGACTGGGCAAACCGCATGCCATCTTTGACTACACTTAGCTTAGAGCGCCCGACGCGTTCGCTATACGGAATCGCCACTTCGACCATCGTCAGTTGTTCGTGGAGGGCACGCGTGCTCATAACTGGGGTCAGATTCAGACCATCGGGCAATGGGTAAAGGCTGGCCAAGATTGATTTTTTGAAGATTCGCATCCCGCTTGCCGAATCGGTAATCTGCCGAGCGCTGATTAAACTGACCAATCTCGCAAAGATCAAGTTGCCCAAGCGCCGCACCGGCGGCATCTCGCTTTTCGCCCCAGCCATGCGTGATCCAATCACGATATCGGCTTTTTGCTCACAGGCTGCTTCGTACAGGCGCGGATAATATTCAGGGGGATAGGTGCCGTCGGCATCTAAGAAACCAATCCATTCCCCTTGTGCTGCTGCAAAACCGGTCTTCAGCGCAGCGCCATAGCCACCATTTTTGGCATGGCGAATCAGGCGCACGTCCTGTTGCGCCATGACTAATTCCGGTGTGCGATCCTTCGAGCCGTCATCAACGACGATCAATTCTAGCTCATCGACGCCCACGTCGCGCAGTTGCGTGCGGGTGGATAAAACGCGCTCCATAATTTCTTGAATGCCATCTTCTTCATTATAGGCCGGAATAATCACGGAAAGTGTGGTCATGGTAACTTGCTCCTCAATTTGCCTCTGCCCTGTTGGCGCTCAGTAGGTCAGCGGGACAGTCATCACTGCCTTAGCTACTGTTTTACTTTGGCAATTAAAAATAGACGTGTTTATTTGTTGGCTGACGTTCTGTCCCATCAATCGTTTTAATCACCCGCGCCGGCACACCGCCGACAACTGTATGGGGTGGTACATCTTTGGTGACAACTGCCCCTGCCGCGACGACAGCCCCTTGGCCAATTCGCACGCCGTCGGTAATAATCGCACCGGCGCCAATCCAGACATCATCCTCGACAATAATTCCTTCGGCTGTAATGCCTTGTTCGATTATCGGTCGGCTGGGGTCTTGGTAAACATGGTTCACGGCCAGCATTTGCACCAGAGGCGCTGTATAAACCCGATCGCCAATCGTGATGCCACCCTGGCCGCGCAAAACATTGAGCTCGCCAATCAAGCTGTTGGCACCGATGCGGATAAAGGCGTGGGGCATCTGGCGAAAGTTATACACGTGGAGCACGGCGCCATGCATGACAAAGCTATTGTCACCAATCGCAATGCCTTGTGGGCAGGCGTGTAAATAGACCCCGTGATCCAGATAGACATTGCGGCCCAGGCGAATTTGGTCGGCAAAGCGCAAACGTACGCCGCTTTCAATCGCGACAATGCCATCCAGTTGCATGATCAGCCGGTAGAGCAGGGCGCGTAGCCCAATCCCAATCACCGTCGGCACCCAGCTGACGAGCGCAAATAAAAATTGTTCCAGACAGTAGCGACCCAGGCCATTGGCTTGGCGACTGATGTAGAGTCGCAGACTGCCGGTTGTTGGCACAGTTGGCAAAGCCGATGGCTGGCTGATGCTAGACCGCATACTAGACCGCATATCTGAATTGCCTTGTGATAGACCACTTTGCATAACGTGCTTAACCCTGTGGAACCTGTAGTTTTGTTGCTCTGTTTTGTTGCTCTATAAGGTAGTTTGTCGTTTAGCCTGTATACTGTTCGCTCGGTCACCCTCACCTGTGCAGGGTTACTGATGCGTCTTTATGATAAGTAGTTTTACAAAAAGAAGGTGTTACAAAGTGCTTACAGATCGGCTTTTGTAGTGCGAAATATTTGTGATTTTATGATCCAGTTTGTGCTGTTGATCAAGAATTGTTGCACGCGGAAAATCCTGGATAATTGACTATTTGCATTGTTGGTAAAAATTGTTTAGAATGTGCATCTACCAGCTTGATCTCCTCATCGATGCTTGTATTCTGTGACAAAAATTGCCAGATAAAAATGCTTGGCTTGCTTACAAGCCCGGATACAATTGGGTCACAAATACAGGCGCAAATGATGTCGGCCCCTGGGCCTTGCCGGCAATACGCGGGTTGTATTGCCATAAGGATCAACTATCAGTAATTCTATTTGCCTGAAAGGAGATGAGCGTCGATCATTCTGAACCATTCTGTCTTCCCTATACCCCTCTCGTTACTTTAAGACTTTATTTACCCAAAAATTTACTAAATTGTGTTGACCACAGGAGGCTCATTTGAATAAGTTTCGCAGTGCCCCAGTCTCGATCATCTCTCTGCTAATGGTGCTTTCGCTCTTGCTGGCCGCCTGCCCCGCGCCAGGAACAGCCCCCGCCGCTCCCGCTGCCGAGGCAACTACCGCAACGACCGTGGTAACCGATACCACAACCGCCGCTGCTTCTGGTGACGCGATGACGACCGTCTACGGCGTGAAATTGCCCGATGACGCCGCCCCGTATGACGAGCAAATCTATACCGTTGGCTGTAGCAACACCGCCAATATGACCACTATGGATTTTGCCGTGTCGGTCTACACCCGCTACTGTCTGTCTGACCTCTTCCAGGATACCTTGATCGACTTAGACAAGGATTTCAATGTCAAGCCGGCTTCTGCCGAAAAGTGGGAAGTCGCCGCTGACGGTCTAACCTGGACTTTTCACATTAAGCCAGGCTTGATGTGGTCTGACGGCACGCCGGTAACGGCGCATGACTGGGTCGCCACCTATCAATATGAAGCCGACCCGAAGCATGCTTGGGACTTCACCTGGTTCTACGCTGGGGTGATCAAGAATTGGGACGAAGTTGTCGCTGGTGAAGTGCCATCCACCACGTTGGGCATCACCGCCCCGGATGATCTGAGCTTGCAGATTGTCACCACGAAGCCCTTCCCGCCGTTGCCTGGTATGATGAAATTCTCCTTCTTGATGCAGAAGAAGGCGTTAGAAACGGTTGGCCCCTTCTACAACAACGATCCGAAAACATCGGTCTCCGCAGGTCCCTTCAAGCTAGAATCGCTTGAACCTGGCAAGAAAATTGTGCTGGTCGCCAATGAGAAATACAAAGGCTTCCGCCAGCCGCGTCTTAAGAGCTATGTCGGGATTTTTATGGATCTCACCCAAGCTTTTGAGTCATTTAAGAAGGGTGAAATTAACGAGATTGGCTATGAGACCCTCACACCAGCCGACTTCGATATCATTCAAAAGGACCCTGTGCTGAGCAAGAACTACTTGCGCCATTTTGGTGACTTCCGCACCGATTATCTGCTCATGGATACCTTCAACCCGCCCTTCAATGATCTCAACGTCCGCAAGGCCTTTGCGCATGCGGTGGACCGTGAATCGATTGTCAAGAATGTCTATGGCGAAATCAAAGCGATGCCCGCCTATGCGATGCTGATGCCCGGTTTCCCGTCGTCTGACACCAAGGGCGATCTGAAGCAATATCAGAACTATGATTGTGCCGCCGCTCAAAAATATCTGGCGGATGCTGGTTTCCCTGAGGGCAAAGGCTTCCCCGCCATGGAACTCTGGCTGCGCAATGAACAACCCGCGCTGCAAGCCGTCTTCCAGGCGGTTGCTGCCTCGATTGCCGATTGTCTCAAGGTGCAAATTGAGGTTTCCAACAAAGACCAGAAGGTCTACATGGATTCACTCAATGCCAAGCCCACGAAAGTCGTCTTTGGCGCGATCTCCTACGGCATGGACTATCTAGACCCGACCAATATGTTGGGCATCTGGGTTTCCACCGGCCGCCATTCGTGGAAGAATGAAGCGTTTGACAAGTTGATCGCCGACGCAACCCCATTGGTCGGTGATCCAGCCAA
>JBBQBY010000111.1:0-16332 GCA_038318235.1 Caldilineales bacterium | reverse complement strand
TTGGCTGCTCCAAATATTGGGGTATGGCGGTATGCTGCTCTGCGTATTTAGCATTGGCTTGCCCGTATATTGGATGATCATTGGCGCTTTCAAGCAAGCCGCCGAAGTTTATCAGGTGCCACCGACCTGGTTTCCCAGCCAACCGACCCTGGACAATTTCGCCATGGCTTGGCAATCAGCACCGTTTGGTCGTTATTATGTCAACACATTGCTCACAACGCTCTGTGGCAGTGGCTTTGAGATTTTCTTTGCGGTGACATCGGCTTATGCCTTTGTCTTTCTGCGTTTTCCCAGGAAAGATTGGCTCTTTCTGATCCTGTTGGCCGCGCTGATGGTGCCAGACGAGGTGACGATCCTGCCCAATTATCTAACGATAGCCGGGTTGAACTGGATTAATACCTATCAAGGCATCATCGTGCCGGGCGCTTCGGTGGCCTATGGAACATTTCTGCTGCGCCAATATTATCGAACTTTGCCGCCCGACATTCTAGACGCGGCAAAAGTGGATGGCGCAGGTCATCTGCGTACCCTTTGGTCGCTTGTGTTGCCGCTGGCACGGCCGGCGATTATCTCATTTGCGCTCCTCAGCCTGGTGGGCAAATGGAATGACTTTCTCTGGCCGCTGATTGTCACCAACACCCAGACCATGCGGGTTTTGCCGATTGGTATTTATTGGCTGATGGTAGAAGAAGGATCAATTGAATGGGGCGTGGTCATGGCGGGGACACTCTTTGTTGTACTTCCGATCGTCATCATATTTTTGTACGCGCAACGCTATATCGTCGATGGGATCGCCGCCGGTGCGGTTAAAGGCTAGAAATCGACCAAAGTACAAAAAAATCCAAACGCTGTCTAAATTTGTGTTGATCAAAGGACGCCAAGCACTGAGCAACCTTACATGCAGTAACATGTGTCCTGGCGTACCAAGCTTAGTGATCAATGCCATCCCCCCACCTAAATAACGCTAACCTGCCGACAGATGCTAGTTTGCCTTAGCTTTGTCGCGTCTATTAACCGAAATTTACTGTTTACAGAAAGGGAAATTAACCATGTCACAACATCTGATCGATCGCCAGTCGTTATCGCGGCGTCAACTGCTGCAGGGCTTGAGCGCCGGCCTAGGTCTGCTTGGGTTGGCAGCTTGCGCGCCAGTCGCGCCCGCCACGGGTGGCAGTAACACCGCCAGCGCACCAGCCAAAGCCAAAACTACCGTCGTCCTGTGGAGTAGCTTCACGGGCAAAAATGGTGAGGCCGAGGCTACGTTGGTGAAAAATTTCAATCAAAGCCAACCGGATGTGACCATCGACTATCAGTTCCAGGGCAGCTATGAAGAGACCGCCCAAAAGCTGACGGCCGCCATGCAAGCCCAGACAACGCCCGATGTTACGCTGCTAAGCGATGTTTGGTGGTTCAAGTTTTACCTCAACAAGGCATTATTACCGCTGGATGATCTGTTGACCACAGCTAAAGTTGATCTCTCCGATTACCAAGATTCGTTGATCAATGAAGGTGTACGCCAAGGCAAACATTATTGGATCCCGTTTGCCCGTAGCACGCCACTCTTCTATTACAACAAAGACAAATGGTCGAAAGCCGGCCTGCCAGATCGCGGTCCAGAAACCTGGGCTGAATTTAGCGAATGGGCGCCCAAATTGGTCGAGATGGACGGGAGCGATATGAAAACCGCCGCCTTTGCCCACCCCGATGGCGGCAGCTATATTGCCTGGATCTTCCAGGGTGTCGTCTGGCAATTTGGTGGCAGCTATAGCGACCCCGACTTTACAATGCACCTGGCCGATGAGAAGACAGTTGCGGCTGGTCAGTTTTACAAAGACACTGTACACAGCTATAAGTGGGCGCGTCCCACCAAAGATGTCACCGTCGATTTTACCAACGGGTTGACCGCAGCCACGATCATGTCCACGGGCAGTATGGGTGGCGTTAAAGCCAATGCAAAATTTGATTTTGGCACAGCCTTCCTGCCCAAGCAAGAGAAGTTCGGTTGTTGCACAGGCGGTGCAGGTCTTGCTATCCTGGCCACTACCCCAGAAGAAAAGCGTGCCGCGGCTTTACAATACATGCTATTTGCCTCTGGCCCCGAAATGACTACATTCTGGGCACAAAATACAGGCTATATGCCCGTGCGCAAAAGCGCCTTGCAAAGCGAGGAAATGCAAGAATACTTTACGAAATTCCCCCAATTTAAAACGGCTACGGAACAATTAGCCTTAACGCAGCCCCAGGATTCGGCGCGTGTCTTTGTGCCCAATGGCGATCAAATTATTGGCAAGGGTTTAGAGCGCATTACGGTGCAAGCCGAGGATGTCGCTACGGTCTTTGCAGAAGTGCAAAAGATCTTGGAAACCGAAGCCCAGCCGGTGCTCGATACACTCAAAACCGTAGAAGCATAAAGCACAAAACGCAACAGCCTGTTTAAAAGTATAAAGCAAGCCCACTTGGCAATCTTGTGAAGATTACCGAGTGGGCTTGCTCTGTAATTGGCGTGCTAGACAAGATATTATAGCAAATCAGCGCTTGGTTATGTCATTCACATGCTTTATATTACTATTATTTGTGTTTGCCAGGCGATCGGGCGCTAGACGATTAACAAGTGTGGATAAAATTTTGGGTCAATCCCCTGACATCGGTTGACCATCTTCCAGGAAGCGGCGATGAAGATCAGGGAAATACAGGTGGTCGTTGTGCCGCTTCCTGGAAGATTTTGGCGAGGTTACCCCTGAGATCCAGTTGAGCCAAAATTTTGTCTTCGTTCATAACATAACATTAACAGCCTTAGCGCCGAAGCTTTAACCTTGCGAGTTATAATAGACAGATGCCGGACTTTTACGATTGCCCATCGCCATGCCTCATCCCATCGTTAAGTGCGCAACGCCGTTTGTTATTTTCGATTGGAGTTTACCCATGGCGCATCAACGTCTCAAAGTAAAAAATCTACTTTTGTTTTGTTTGCTTGGCTTTATCTTACGCTTGCCCGGCGCTATATCTTCAAGGGCGTATGCCGAAGCCCTAGATGCGCGCAGCACGAATCATGGCAGGTGGGTTTCTCCGCAACTGTCCAGTCCACACGTTGTGTTAGACGCGACCTATAGTGTCGACACGGATAACAGAGGACAGACCAGAATCAGAGTTACGGGCAATGGCGCGACCGTCACGCTGGCGAGTATCCAGGCTGGACTGGGCGCACCCTACGCCGACCTATTGCAAGATCTGGGCAACGGCGTCTGGCGGCTTAACGCCAATCTCTTTATCGATGCTGGGGTAACCCTAAATTTGGGATTGCAGAGTGGTTCAAGCGAGTTGCAAATGCGCAGTGAAGCGCTGCTACAGGCTGCGCGCGCATCCGCAGCGCAGATTGTGACCGAACCGGACGGTCAGCAAGCGGTGCTGGCGATTGACTATAACAGCTTTGTTTACCTCGCCACCTATAACGGAATTATTAACCTGGATGGCATCAAGGTCTATTCTTGGGATCCAACGGTCGGTGCGGTTGACCAAGATATAAGCAACGGGCGCGCCTATCTATTGGCCAAGTACAATGCGGCGCTTAATATTCGCGATGCAGAGATCAGCTATCTGGGCTCAGCCGATGGCGAAAGTTATGGGGTTTCCTGGCGCGACGTCAATGCGAGCGCCGCCCCAACCGTCTTGCTCAGCCGGGTAACGGGTCAAGTGCGCAACAGCAAGTTCCATCACCTCTACTATGGCATCTATACCTTTCAAGCCAGCCATATGGTCTTCCAGGGCAACGAGTTTTATGAAAATATCCGCTATGGGTTTGATCCGCACGACTTCACACACGATGTGCTGGTTGAAAACAACCGATCCTATAATAATGGCGCCCATGGCTTCATTATTTCGCGCGGCTGCAACAATTTCATCTTCCGCAACAACATGGCTTATGACAATTTTGATCCAGGTGCCAACCAAGCGCAGGGTTTTATGTTGGATCCGGGTTCACCGAATTCAAGTGATGCCCAATCGCCCTCGCACGACAACATTCTGGAGAATAACGAAGCCTACGGCAATGAAGGGCACGGGTTGCGCATGCTCGGCTCGCTTCAGAACCAGATCCGCAACAATAACTTTCACAACAATCAGCAGGGCATCGTAGTTGATCTGAACAGCCCGGATAACCTGATTGACCACAATCTTCTAAACCAAAATTCGCTCTACGGTCTGTTCATCCGCGAAACGGCCGATCGCACGACGGTCACCAACAACACGAGCAATGGCAACGGCAGCCACGGCATTTACGTGCGCGCCAACAACACGGCGATCAGCTACAATCGCGCAGATGCCAATCAAGGCGCCGGTATCGCTTTGTTACCGGCGACGGGTGCGCCAGCGCTGGCCGATAATCAAATCATGACGAACACGCTGACGAACAACTTGAACAATAATACAACCAGCAATCTGGGGCATGGCTTAGATTTGCGCGGCGTCATTCACACCGTGGTTCAAGGCAATCTGCTCGAAAACAACGCCGGGGCGGGCATCTATGTGGCGAACAATTCCAGTCAGAACTCACTCGTGCGCAATACGATCCGCTTCAATCAAAATTACGGCATTCTGGCCAGTGGCAGTCAAACGCTCGGCAATACTTGGTCGGAAAATCAGATTCATGACAATGGGGTGAACGGCATCCTCTTAACGAATGGGGCCAATCTCAATTTGGCGGCGCCTCAACTGCTCAACCTGACGAACAATATGCTCTTTGGGGTAACTAACCCCAATGCTACGGTTGAAATCTTTGCAGATAACAATACACAGGGTAAGTTCTTTCTTGGGCGTACGACCGCGGCAACAGATGGCAGTTTTTCCTTGCTCTTGTTGGGTGCTCCTCTGGCCGCCAACCTGACTGCCTTGCTCATTGATGCCCAGGGCAACACCTCTGGTTTTAGCAGAGCACTGAACAATCCCAATATTTCGACAGCGACGCCAACAGCGACAGCAACACCGAGCACAACACCAACCCAAACGGCACCCCCACCCCCAACGACAACCCCAACACCACTATCAGCGACGCCGCCAACCATAACATCCACCTCAACACCGACGCCTAGCCCATCCTTGACCGTGTTGCCAGGTTCGACGCCAACGGCAACAACGCCCCCCACACCGACACCATCAGAGCCAACAGCGACGGCAACTTTAACCGCAACGGGGCCCGTGGGAGCAACACCAACAACCACGGCTACAGTCACGCCGACCATCAGCCCAGCACCGTCGGCTACCCTTACAGCCGAACCAACATCCCTGCCCGTTGGGACGAATATAAAGAACCACCTATTCTTGCCTTTGGTAGAGCGGTGAATAGAGCCAACGCAGTAAGAAATAGGTGAAACGAACCTGCCAATAATTTATCCAGAGATAGAAAATCTGCACTTCGGCTGGCCCCATCTCTCTGTTGACCAAGCTGTTGGCCTTGTGGACGTCCGCAAAGCGCACCACCTGCCAGGCGGAATACTTAAGACCAAGGCCGGGCAGTTGGTTCACACGGATTTAGCGGATATGCGCACAGCGGTACAATTACCGCCTGGTTAATATCCCGATAGCAAAGGTAGATCGTTTGAGATCTACGGTTGAGGCAAAAGCATTGACAGGACTGAATATCAGCGATAAACTGCTAGCCTGAAATCAAGCTGAGCCGCGGCGTTTCTACGCTGCCAGGAAGCTGGCCGTCCTGAGTGCTGATTTGAATATAGCTAGCAGAACAAGTAATTTGTTGCCACATAAACACCACGCCATCATTCTGTTAGGCCAATCCAAATAAATAAGTATCCAGGTGAGCCGCTTTTAAAATCGCTGGCGTCCGACCTGACAGGACGTTCGGCGAGCGACTCAGTCGAGCCGTGGCGCAAGATTTTTTAATTTTTTCGCCTACATTTATCTGCTCAACCAGTGATACACCACGGGCGGTTGTTAACCTATCAGCCTTCGCCTCACACGCACCAAAGTTAGGGCTGATCGAATATTGTTTACGCGCTTCTAGACTTTCGAGAAAGCATGCCAACCCTGCCGATTAACGCGTCGATCATGGTCTTTCTTCGCTCACTTCAACCGGTGTGATTGTGCGCAGATCCCAACTCATTGAAGGTTGGCCTGTGGCCAGATCGGTGAGGGTATACTTTTTGAGCAGACCCTGGCGGGCTACGATTAAGTTGCCGAAGGCATCCCAGTTCGCCCAGTCTACGGCACTGTCCAACAAATCAGAGGGCCGCTCAAGCGTAAAGCTAGACTGATTCCCTCCCCGATCCGGACGCCTGACCATGCTTAACATAGGGTGACGGCTCGACGGTTGACAGCCCCACTCGCTATGATCATTGAAAGAAGTATAGGTTTTCTTTACAAGATGCTCACTTGCTTGGCTTGTCTCCAGGCGGCGCCAGCCCTCACGCAGCATCCGTGCGGTTCGGGGATCATAGGGAACGATTTTTCCTTCGCGGTTGTGTTCGATACCACCTTCGTGGCACTCAAATGGCAATTGAACCTTTTGAGTTACCTTGATCTTCGACCACACATTGATCTGTAATAGCGTGCGGCTCACAAAAAAACCGCCACCGTTCCATGTACCAAGATTTTCCCATTCTCGATAGGTCTTGAGCCACGGGCTGCGGCAGAGACCGGTCCAGACTGCACCGTTGGCACCCAGCGCTTTATAGATCAGCCATTCACCATCAAACGAAAGGTCACAATCATCGGTGTACAATCTACCAGTAAACCACGAACCATGTTCCATCGCTGTGGTTTCTGTGTTAATTTTGATGACGTGGTAGCGTTTCGATGGACCGCGCCGCAAAACCACCAGAATCGGGGCTTCTTTCGCCGTCAGAAAAAAAAGGCGCGGGATAGTTAATAAAGTGGACATTACAAATTTCCTTATCCGGCTGCCCAGCCACACTGTCACTCACAATTATCTGTCAAATTAGACTCGCCATCAAATTAGATTATCATCCCCGCGTGGAGATTTATCCCAACGTTAGAACGGAAAGCAGCGTTGTGACTGCTGCTGACGCAAAGCCTGGCCTATCAGGCTGATGATCCGCGCCAGATCATCGCGGGCAACGCTTGACCCAGGAATTTTTGCCAAGGCGTTCGGTGTAGGGCAGCCAATGGCGCTCGATAAAGCCTTCACAACTAGCCTCATGCCAAGGGCCGGCACGGCCTGATCATTAGAACCCTGAGTGAAAAAACCTCAAGCTGATCTTCGTTCGCCCCAGTTTAAGCTTGGCGGAGGTCAAAAGCGGGCGTGTGCCAGCCCCGATCAAATCTGCGGGCAAAGGGACGCCTACGGTTTTTTCGCGCGTCGCCGTTACCTTCAGATCATCCAGGTAGATGTTCCAGTTCCATTCCTCCCCCATCAGAAAGTGTGGTTGACGTGAAGCATGTACTCTTTGCGGTTCAAAGGATTATAGTCCGCACGCTTTCTGGTCGGGAAAGCGGTCTCTATTTTGCGAAACCCAGACGGCTTGGTCAGAAAAACGCCCTCGCCCTTGGTAAACGTATGCAGGCTTCTTTTAAATTCCTCCGTCGTTGCGACGGGCAGCGTTCCCGTCAAAAGAAACATATCGGTGTGCAGTACCGGCTGCTCAAAGATCGCCTTGACCATTGACAATTCGAACATCGCTTGGCTGATAGCCTGGATCGGGGCGCTCAACTCAAACTCGTTCAGGGGTTCGTAGACCGCCGTGCCAGCCTGGGCGAGCGCATCCATTAAAACCAACGGCACCAAGTGGCGGAAATCGCCCGCCGTTGTGCCAACGCTGCTGTAGCCTGTGTGGGTCAGGATCACGGTTATATCGGTGACTTCCCACCCATACAGTCCCTGTTTTAACGTCTCATGGATCGTCTCTTCAATTGTCCGGTGCAGCGGGAGGGGCAACGATCCCAGTTGTACTTCTAGCGTATAGCTGATGCCACTGCCCGTGCTGCCTGGTTCAACCCGGAAGCCGACGGTTGCCACGAAGGGATTCTCCGCGCCGCCCATCACGTCTAACGCCTGGCCCGTTCCGCTCGGCTTTTCGATGCAGACGACCCTGGTCTCTGCGAACTGGACAGCCAAGCCATACTTTTCCTGAAGTATCGCTTCGAGCACTTCTTTTTGCACCTCGCCAAAAAGCCGCAGATAGATTTCGTGATGAAAGGTGTCTTTGATCACTTTGATCAGCGGGTCTTCTTCGGCTAGTTCCGTCAGGGCTTGAACCAACTGGTGGTTCTGTTCCGGCTGTTTCGCTTCGATCCGCGCTTCCATCTGCGGCGCCACAAAATGCAGGTCTTTGATTTTGTCAGACCACTCGCCTACGATGTCGCCAATTTTAATATCATGTAAGCCCCAAACTTTACAGAAATCGCCCGCCCCCACTTGGGGGGCCTGAACGGTTTTCCCCGCCCTGAACATGTGGAGCTTTTTCACTTTCTCGGTACGGGTTTCGAGCTGACTTTTGTACGTTTTTCTGTGCACTGGCACATCTTCTCTGACCTGAAGGCTGCCTGAGAATACTCGGACATAGGCGATCTTTTCGCCTGAGGCTTCGCGCTCGATCTTAAAGACGACGGCGGATAAAGGGGCATGCTCGGTGCTAATATTAACGGGGAAGAACGTGGCAACACCCGTCAGCAGTTCCGCAACGCCAACCCCGGTCATGGCAGAGCCAAAGAAGATCGGATACAGCTTTGCGGCCTTGATCTGGCTCGTCAACGCGCGCATGAGTTGCGCTTCCGTCACTTTTTCATCGTTGACGTAAGCTTCCAATAATTGTTCATCATTTTGCGCGAGCAGTTCGATACACGCTTCCAGAAAGGCATCATCTTGAGCGCTGCTGAAGCTGTTTTCGACAATCGACGCTTGCTTTGTGCCAATATTTTCGGGTATGTAGAGTGGAATCACCCACGGGGCAAGCTTTTCTTTGATCTGCTTGACGAGGGCGTGCGATTGGGCGCCCATCCGATCAATCTTGTTGACAAAGATGATCGTGGGAATGCCAAGTTGCTTGAGGATGGCCATGAGGAATTTGGTTTGCGCTTGAATGCCTTCCACGGCCGAGATCACCAGGATCGCGCCATCCAGCACGCTGAAGGAACGCTCAACTTCGGCGATAAAATCCGCGTGACCAGGGGTATCAATCAGGTTGATTTTCAGCTCTTGGACGAAAAAGGAGACGACCGAGGCTTTGATCGTGATGCCGCGTCTTCTTTCCAGTTCCAGCGAATCGGTCTGGGTATTGCCGTGATCAACGCGGCCAATTTTATCAATGACATGCGTTTCAAACAGGATGCGCTCGGTCAGGCTTGTCTTGCCGGCATCGACGTGGGCGACGATCCCAATGTTGACGATTTTCATGCAGTAGAATCCTCTGTGTGCGCTCTTTGCTCATTTTAAGCTCCGTTTGTGGGTTGATGATTGATGTGTCGGTGGTTTGCCGCATAAGAATCCTCCTCTCTTTTGTCGTAAAACTGCTGGGTCGTTACCTGAATAGCTGTACCATAGTTGACGAGCGGTCAGTTTGTCAAAATCGCTCAGTTGCCCAATCCATTCCCAGCTGCGTTTTCATCGGGTTTCTCCTTCGCACCGTAAAACTTCTAAGGGCAAGGGTTAAGCGCCGCGATTAGCATAAAATTGGCAGGGAAGGTTAGGATTGCCGGACGCCCGACTGATCGTCACCACGCGATCTTCTAATGGCTGGCGGAGCGTTTCCAGGCTGCGCAGATCAAACTCGGCTAATTCGTCTAGAAAAAGAATGCCGTGGTGTGCCATGCTAATTTCGCCAGGGCGTGGCCAGCGTCCACCATCGACCAGGCCGGCGTGACTGATCGTGTGACGCACAGCACGAAATGGCCGTGTCCGGATCAGCGGTTCATGGGCGGCCAGGGCATCGGCGACTGAATAGATGCGTGTAATGTCAAGCGCCTCACCCAAGGTCAAGCGCGGCCTATCACCGTGTTTCGAGCGACCGATGATTTGTCCACCTAAACGAGTTCACGCGGCCGGTACTGCAACGCCTCAGCCAGATGGTTGGGTAGAATCGACGCTTCGCCCGCCAGATCGGCAATCGTGCGGCTGAGCTTGAGTACCCGATGGTAGGCGCGCGCGCTGAGGTTCATCTGTTGCATGGCGGTGCGCATTAGGTTACGCCCCGCTTCGTCAAGTGTACAGAAGGTCTGCACCTCCGCTGGCCCCATGTCGCCATTGACCAGGATCGATGGTCTGTTCAGCGCGGCAAAACGTGCCGCTTGGCAACCGCGCGCCTGCTCGACGCGGCGGCGAATCGTCGCCGAAGTTTCGCCGCCATCCAGGGCGGATAATTTCTGAAACGGCACTCGGCGCACCTCGACGTGAATGTCAATCCGATCAATTAAGGGTCCACTAATGCGCTTCTGGTAGCGTTGCACCATGCCCGATGAGCAGGTGCATTCTTTTTGATCATCGCCATAATAACCACAAGGGCAGGGATTAAGCGCTGCGATCAGCATGAAATTGGCGGGGAAGGTGAGGGTGCCAGAAGCGCGACTGATCGTCACCACGCGATCTTCCAAGGGCTGGCGTAACGTTTCCAGGCTGCGCAGATCAAATTCGGCTAATTCGTCGAGAAAAAGAATGCCACGGTGTGCCATACTGATTTCGCCAGGGCGTGGCCAGCGTCCACCGCCGACCAACCCCGCGTGACTGATCGTATGATGCGGGGCGCGAAATGGCCGCGTTCGGATCAACGGTTCATGGGCAGCCAGGGCATCGGCGACCGAATAGATGCGCGTAATATCGAGCGCCTCACTGAGGGTCAGACGCGGCATAATCGAGGGCAGAGCGCGGGCTAACAAGGTTTTGCCAGCCCCTGGCGAACCACGCATCAGCACATTATGGCCACCGGCGCAGGCAATTTCCAGGGCACGTTTGGTATATTCCTGGCCTTTTACGTCTTCAAAACCGACGGGAAAAGTCACATCTGCCTGCTGCTCAAAGGTCAGACGATTCTCCAGGCGTGGAATCAGGATTTTTTCGGTCAAATGATCGACCAAACTTTTTAATGATGCAACGGGGTAAACTTCCACCTCTTCCACGAGCGCGGCTTCGGGGGCATCAATGGCTGGCACGAACAGGCGCTGGTAGCCTGCACTTTTGGCGGCAGTTGCCATCGAGAGTGTCCCGCTGATGTGGCGTACGCCACCATCCAGGCTCAACTCACCGACAATCAACGCGTCGTCCAGGTTCGCCATTACCTGGCGTGTGGCGGCCAAAATGCCAACGGCAATTGGCAAATCATAGGCTGGGCCTTCTTTGCGCAAGTCGGCGGGGGCCAGGTTGACGGTCAGGCGGTGTTGGGGAAAGAAGAAGCCGCTGTTGGTGATGGCGGCGCGCACGCGTTCGCTGCTTTCGCGCACGGCAGTGTCGGGCAGGCCAACCAGCGTGATCCGTTCCAACCCGCTGGCAATATCCACTTCGACATGGATCGGTTCGGCATCCAGGCCAACAACGGCACAACTATGCACTTTGGCAAGCATGAAATCCCTCTAATAACGGCATTGATGGTGATGGAAGCTAGAGAAAAGTGTGGTAATGGGCAGCACAGTGGATAATCTTATCACCAATGCAAGGCGATTGCGTCCGCCAATTCGCTGATTTTTATTTATGTCTTTGTCTAGACTTTTCTTGTGCGTAGGCCCGACTACAGCTTCCGGGTGGATCGGTTGTTCTCTATCCTAGCCGCGCAAAAGTTTGTCTTCCTTCCGTTTATAGGCACGTATCGTACTCATAAACGGAAGGAAGACAAACCTGTAAATGCATCAGCCGTTACTAGTATTATTCAATCGTTATGAAGTATCCTTGGTCGTTGTATGGATCGGCGTTGGCGACGACTACAAAATAGCGGTTGCTTGGTGAGAGGCCGCTAAGAAAACGAAAGCTCTGCAGGGGCTCATTTTGGCAAGAAGCCTCTCCCTCGACATAAATCTTGCTTTTAAGGGTTTGTTGGGCAGCCGCAACACAGCTTGCCTTTGCCAGCGGGTCTTGCAATCCAGCACAGCCCTGATATTCAATCTGTACAAGTGCACTGGCTTTGTTGGCAAAGTTAATCTCGATCACTTTGGCCGTGAGCGGGGGCAGCGTGTCATAGGCCGATTGTGTGTTGAATGGGAAGAATGTCTCACTAGCGGGAAATTCGACGGGCGCTCCCGGGCTGAGTGCTTCTTCACTCAGTTTGCAGGTTTCTCCCGGACCCCCGGTGTTAATTGTGTTCTCAATGACTTGGTTCTTCACCCAAGCCCAGTAGAGATCGGCAAACTGTTCATGCTGCGTTGCCTGGATCGCCCTAATCATCCCGCCTGACGTTGCCCCGCCCACATCAAGCAGCGTCCCCAGCATGGCTAGCCCCTGCAATTCATGCTGCCCAAGATAGACCCAAAAGTCTTGCGCCAGATACTCATCAAGCGGCTCATCGCCCCATTTACCGGTGCGCAGATCGATGTCTACTTTGTGTAGCTCGTTCTCGCCAAAGTAGAAGGTGCGCTGCATCGACTCGTGATAATACGACTCCATTGTCGCCGTCGCCATCCCTTCGATGATCCACGCTTTGTCGAATTTCCAAAGGTCATAATCGTCCCAAACCTCGGCATAGGCATACTGGGTGGCGTGGAAATACTCATGTACCATCACCTTTTCGGCATTGCTGTCAATGCCAACTGTCGGGTCGTAACAAAAGACGAGCGAACCGCTGTTCCGCTCATAATAACCAGCGGCTCCTTTACAACTCTTCGTCGTGCTGGGATAGATAAATACGTCAAAGTGCAGGTTCGGCGACGTGACGGAATAACTTTGGGTCACGATTACCTGATAGTTATGATCCAAGATGCGCGGACGGGTGAAGCTGAAATGTTGGGTCATGCGCTGATAGATCGCATCTAACATGGCCGCCACCTGGTTTTCAGTCGCCAACGTGCAGTCCGTTGGTTTGGTAAAGAGGGCGCAAGCGACAGTAAACGTGTTGGTGGTCGCGGCGGAGGCTTGGATTGCTGCAGCGTTGGGCGGCGACTCCAGATCGGGGCTTTCCACCAATACAAAGGTCGTTCCCGCTGCGGTCACGAAGGGTAGCTTGGCAAACAAGCTGGCGTTCTGTGCATCGTACACGCCTGGCAACAGATTCCACACTTCGCCTTGCGCTTGCGTGTCCAGAATATCTGCCGCAGGGTGCTGATAGGCCAACGCCAGGTGCAATTTGTCGGCACTGGCAGGCACGGGCACGCCAATCAACAGCGGGTTCTCTATCGTCATGCCCTTGTTGCGCGCCGCATTGATGCGGAAATAGTCGCCGCGCGTCAAGAGTGTGGCGGGGAGCGGCTCGACTGGCAGCACGCCATCGACAATGGTAATTGCCAGCGTCGATGTCAGCGCGCCACTGACTGCGCCAACCTTTACCCCGCCAGGACCGGTGACAATGCAGTCTGGTCCCAGAACGCCGACAAATGGTGTTGCCGCGCCAAGCGGCTGGGTGATAAACGATGGGGACGACGTTGCCGCGCCAGTAGCACTGCCCAATCCACCAGCCACAAGTGGCAAAAAGATGCGATTTGTGGCAACGCACGGTTCGAGTGGGGCTGGCAACGGGGGCACTGTCGCCGTCGGCGTGACGACCGGCGTAGCATGAGGGTCAACGGCAAACAAGGCGTCTTTAGGATAAGCCGAGACGCCGCCACGATTCGAGTTTGCCGCCTGATCGCCGATGACCACTGTGTTGGCACTGCCAGTGAGCGGGAGTCCAAATTCTGTGCTGCTGCCATTCAAACTTGTGCTAAAGCTGTAAACTTCGCGCCATTGCAGGGCTGCTTGCGGAGCGGCGGCATTGACGCTCGCCTGCCCAGCCGGATTGCGAAAGAAATAGACTTTGCCAACGCCTTGTTTTTCTGAGCTGACAAAGATCCCGTCATCAGCGGCATAGAGCGCCCGCCCAAAATGATCATTAGCAACCCCATCACTCGGGCTTAATTGGGCAATCTCGCCCCATTCGCCAGGCTGACCGAAAGGTGACAGCGTACCGGCGCCCCGTTGATAGACAAAAACCTTGCCCGCCATCACGCCGTTCGTTGTTCCAAGGGGCGTGCTCACAAAGAGCAAGTCACCGTTGAGCGCCAGACTTGCAATCGTGCCGCCGAATACGCTGACCGGATCGAGGTGATCGAGATCAAGGTCGCTGCTGAATAGTCTGGCTTCGCGCAGCCACTGACCGTTTTCTTGGCGATAGATCAAGGTCGCCCCTTCAAAGTTGCGCGGTGGTGTGGGCGACCCTGGCGGAACGTCGTCTGTCTTCAGTCCAATTTTGGGCGCGCTGATCACAAGTCGATCGCCATCAAAAGCAATGACATGACCAAAGCTGGCGGATCGGGGTGTCGTCGTGATGGGAATGCCGCCATCCAGGGTTTGCGTCTTCCCCCATTGATTAGCGCCATTTTGGTCGCGTTGATAAATCAGGACTTGACCGAGACCCAACGGCGCACCCACGGCAATCGTGTCACCTTGAATGGCAAGCGTTCGGCCAAACCAAGTGAGCGGCTTATCATCGCCACGCACCAACTTTTTTACCTCTCCCCAATTGTTCTCGCCGCCCTGGTTGCGCTGAAAGACATAGGCGGCACCAGGGAAATTAATATTGCCATTGTTACCAGTACCAATCACGAGTGTGTCGCCGTGGATATCAACACTCCACCCAAATGCGTGACTCTTGGTACTGTCGCTCCCTGTGATTGATTTGAGCAAGGTAAAGGCAGTCGGATCGTCCGTGGTACGGGTAAAAATGTAGGCAACACCCTGCTGATCTGCGCCATTTACAACGGTCCACGGCGCACCGACGACCAAAGTATCGCCATCGATTGCCATTGACTCCCCATAGTTGTCGGTATGGAATACTGCGTCTGGGATGGGTACGTTAACTGGAACTGGTAGATCGCTCGTGCTCGCCCCCCGACTGACGTCATGCTTTGCGGCTAGCGTAATCAACAGCATGAGTCCACAAAGTACGGCCCAGACCTTACCCTGCCGTTGTGGTGGTAAATTCATCGGTGTGATCTCCTTTGAAACTGTCGCCTGGTGTAATGGCGGTTGCTTCTCGCATGAGGACAGCTGACGAGGGTAAAACTCACTGACAATTTCTGGCCGGAAATTGCTTCAAATGGCATTGATTGGTATCCGATTCTCATCGCCACCGAGGGATTCGCCGACATGCGTTGGTCTACGAAAGGGCGGTTTGGCACAGACTACTCGTCTTGAGAAATTATAGCCGATGAATTCAGTCCGTACACCTGGCCATGGCCGGTCTTTCTCCCTATCAAAAGTAAGTTTTCGGTTGTTGTCGATACCGTCAGTTATACCAGTTTATCAGGACCAATCGGATGGGCGAGTGGGATCAGACGATTTACCGTGGCTTGTATGTACGACTTTTATTTGATTTGTCTATTAGAATTTGCGTTTTTGACAATGCGATTCCCTCTGGTCTATAATGGCCCCCAAGCCCATATATAATTAAATAGATGTGCATCGTTCGACAACGGTCACAAAAAGGTAACCACAGCGATTAGGAGCTCCCCAGGGCCCAAAGGCACTTCCTCCTATCCGTCACAGTCGTTATCCCCATAACCAGTAAATTCGCATAGGCGATCCCGCGATCTGAATAGGAGGATTGGTAGCAGAAGAACCGATAGATCTGTCGGTGCGTCACGCAGATTGGATACGCCGACAGCGCAAGCGCAGTGATGTAGTTCCCCAAGCGTTATCTCAACATCATTCGTACAAAGGAGATCGATAATGGCAAACCCTTTCAACCGTAGGGTCACACGGCGTCAATTTTTGCAATACGCAGAAGTTTTAAGCTTCTCCGCCCTGCTCGCGGCGTGTGCGCAACCCGCCGCCGCGCCCGCGGGAACTGCTGCAACGGCGGTGCCCGCGGCTGCCCCCGCCGTTCCCGCCGAAGGTGTCACGGCGGCCGGCGGTATCAAGGAGATCGCACGCAATGAAACCTTTATTGCGGTGCGCGGCGGCTCCCAGGGCAAATTCACCGAGTGGGATCAGTGGAACCCCTTCGTGCCGGTGGCGAACCACCAGTTTGGCTCGAACCTGCTTTACGAACCCCTGGCTTTCTACAGCGCCTTTGCCGACAAAGAGTACATGTGGCTGGCCGAGAGCTATAAATATTCCGACGACTTCAAGGAACTGACGATCAAGACGCGCCAGGGCATCAAGTGGAGCGACGGCAAGGATTTCAGCGCCGATGATGTAACCTTCACACTCAACGCCTGCAAAGAGTATGGCGCCAAGATTCGCTGGGGCACCAA
>JBBQBY010000110.1:0-16348 GCA_038318235.1 Caldilineales bacterium | reverse complement strand
GTGTCGTGCAGCTTGCCGTCGCGGCCATACATCTTGCCCGAAGCGCGAATCGACGCCGCCATCGACGCATCGACAATCACGTCGCTGGGCACATGTAAATTGGTGATCCCTTTATCCGAATCGACCATCGCCAGTTCAGGTTGCTTGGCATAACAGGCCTGAATATCGGCTTCGATCTCAGCCTTCTTGGCGGCGGGTAGCGTCTCGATTTTAGCATAGAGGTCGCCCAAACCATTGTTGGGATTTACGCCCAACTCGGCAAATAGAACGGCATATTTCTCAAAAACATCCTGGAAGTAAACCGTGACCGCGTTGCCAAAGATGATCGGGTCAGAGACCTTCATCATGGTGGCTTTGACATGTAACGAGAGCAGCACGCCCCGTTGTTTGGCCTCTTCAATCGCTGCGACGTAGAAGGCGCGCAGGGCTTTGCGACTCATCACGGCCGCATCAATTACTTCACCGGCCTGCAAAGCGGTCTTTTCCTTGAGCACCTTGGTCGTGCCATCGGCGCCCACAAACTCAATTTTTACATTGGTCGCTTTGTCGATAATGACCGATTTTTCGCTGCCGTAGAAATCGCCCGCCGGCATATGGGCCACATGCGTCTTCGAATCTGGGCTCCACTTCCCCATCGAATGCGGGTTCTTTTGGGCATATTTTTTGACCGGCGCCGCGACCCGGCGATCTGAGTTGCCTTCGCGCAGGACAGGGTTGACCGCGCTGCCGAGCACCTTGGCGTAGCGGGTCTGAATCTCCTTTTCCGCCTCTGTGCGCGGTTCGGCGGGATAATCGGGGATATCGTAGCCCTGCTTTTGCAACTCTTGGATCGCTTCGACCAATTGCGGGATCGATGCACTGATATTGGGCAGCTTGATGATGTTGGCTTCGGGCGTCTTGGCCAGTTCACCTAACTCGGCGAGCGCATCGGGCTGTCTTTGACTGGCGGTCAACTTTTCGGGAAAGTTGGCAATAATGCGGGCGGCCAACGAAATGTCGCTCGTCTCGACGAGCACATTGGCGACTGACATAAAGCGCTGAATAATCGGCAGCAGCGAGTAGGTGGCCAATGCGGGGGCTTCATCGGTTTCGGTATAAATGATCTTTGGATTGTTTTGTGTCATGATCTTTCTTACCTGGTGTTGGACCAGCATTTACGATTGGGTAAATGTGGTGAGTAAAGGTGCTCAATAAAGGTAATTTAGTATACCGCAAAGTGTCAAAAGTGGTGCATTGGCGGCGTTTTGTTGGCAATATTCGGGCAGTGTCAAACAGAGATGAGCATAACAAACGGGGGCGTCGAATTCGATGCCCCCGTTCTTTAGCGTTCAACACCTCGGAGAGTGGAGATTGGAGATAACAGCGCAACAATCTCCACTCTCTAATCTCCACTCTCCACAACTTATTTGCTCGTCATTCAGTTATTCTGCGCGGCGCTTTAAACCCAACGTTATCATGGGTGCCGTCACAAAAGGGCTTGTTGCTGGATTGACCACCGCGACAGAGCGTGACCCGGTTGCGCACTTCGTAGGTGGCGCCATCCATCGTTTGCACGGTAATGCCGCCGCGCACCCACAGCGGTCCATCCGGAATGGTGGCAATCGACGGAGTATAGGGTGGTTCATCCGGTTGCGTTTGGCCGGTTAGCGTCACTTGCAAACGGCTGGATGGGCAATTGGCCACCATCTGGCGCAAACAGGCGCGTACTTCGGGGTCGCCCGTGCGCTCGATCATCTGCCACACATTGGCAAAGCGTGTGCCGCAAAAGCCAGCGTGAACACACAATCCTGGCTCATCGGTCATCACCACGCCCTCGCCGACATAGCGCTGGCGGCGGGCGGCACTAGGGCCAACATCCGCCGTCAGCGCGCCGTCAAAGCCAACGGTTCGACTGAGCTCGCCGAAGTCTTTGGCGTGGGTGCCATCGCAGTAGGGCTTTGGGGTCGATTATCCGCAGCGACAAAGTGCATACTTCTGGGCCACCGCTGGTTCAGGTTCCGCCGCGCCGACCGGATCCCAGGCCAGTGGCTCGCCGTGAACACTTTCCGCCGTGTAACGTTCGGTCAATGGCACACCGCCGGTTACCAGATACGGCCCATTGGGTGCAATGGTAATTGTAAGCATTTCAGGTTGGCTGCTCATATTTTCTGCTTGATTGAATCCCGCTTGCTGCTGTTGACTGGTTGGTTGACCATTTTCAGCAGACGGTGTGGGTCCGCAGATATCAATGACTTTAATCTGCTCCTATCAATCCTAGCGCGTTGCTCGTGACTTTGCAACTTTCAGCCAATCGATTATATTATGAGCGATCAACAAAGGGATTGAAAATCGGGTGAATGGTAGGAGAATAAAAATGGCAGATTTCTATACCGATTATTATCAACTCAGTCTACGCCACCGCAACGAACACGGGTGTGGTGCCTATCCTTGCAAAGAAGGTCAACTGCTGACGATCCTGGCCGCCACCAAGAATCCCGACCGTATTCTCGAAGTCGGCACGGCGCTAGGCTTTAGCGCGGCCTGTTTAGCGCGTGGCAATGCCACCAGCCAGATCGACACCATCGAATTTGATCCAGTGCATATTCGGCTGGCGCAGGAACAACTCGTCCGATATAATCTAAGCAAGCGAGTGACAATTATCGAGGGCAATTCTGACGCTGTCTTGCCCGCCTTGCAACCCGGCTACGATCTGATCTTTTTTGACGGCTTTGAACCCTCGCTGCGCGATCTAGAGCAATTTGATCGCCTGGCCAAACAAGATGCCCTGCTCATCAGCGCCAACTTATCGTGGAGCGGTTCGGCCAAGGGGTATCTGCAAAGGTTAGACAAGTTAGGGTGGCTCACCCATCAGTTTGGCGATATTGCGTTGTCGACGCGGATCGATACGTTGTAGTAAAGGAGATTTCACGATGTTGAATCACACACTAAATCGGCGTCAGGTATTGGGCGCGGGCATGGTCGGCGGGATTGGCCTGTTGGCGGCGGCCTGTTCGCCCCAAGTCAACGAAGCCGTTCAGCAAAACAGCACGAAGGCACCGCTGGCGGCCAACCCAACTGCCAGCACGGCTGCGAACAGCAAAGAGCTTGTCGCCAGCATCGCCAGCGCGGCCAATCAATTTTTGAATGGGCTGACTGATCCACAGCGCGCCACGGCCAGCTATGCGATCACCGACCCGGAATATTTGCGCTGGCATTGGACCACGACCAGCGGCTTCCCGCGCAATGGATTAGTGTTGCGCGACATGGATGCCACACAGCGCGAGCTTGCGCTGGCATTGTTACGGGCGAGCATCTCCGAGGCCGGTTTCCAAAAGTCGATCGACATCATCCAGTTGCAGCCAGAGGTCGGCGGTGATCCGGAAAACTACTATGTAACGGTTTTTGGCACGCCAGGCGATCCAACCTGGGGCTGGCGTTTTGAAGGCCACCACCTGTCGCGCCGCTTCACCATTGCAGGCGATAAAATTACCATCACGCCCTTCTTTCATGGCGTCTGGCCCACGGTGAGCGAAGCAGGCAAGGTCATCATGCAGCGCGAAGAGTGGGCGGCGCGCGAACTGGTACGCTCGCTCGATGCCACGCTGCGCAGCCAAGTAATCTTCCAAGAACAATCGCTCACACGCCATGTCACCTGGAATGAAAACTATGTCCAGCCGCTGGAACCGGTGGGCGCGCCGATCGCCGCGCTCAACAACGACCAACAGGCGTTGGCGATGGAGATCATCCAGGCGTGGATGGGTACACAGGGCGAGTCAATCGCCAAAATACACCTTGACCGCATTCAGGCACACGGCATGGACAACATTCGCTTTGGCTGGGCTGGGTCGATGGAAGAGCGGCGTCCGCATTATTACCGCATTCAGGGGCCGTCATTCTTGTTGGAATATGACAACACACGCAACGGCAGCACCCACATTCATAGCGTCTGGCGGGTCTTCGATGAGGATTTTGGTCAGGGATTAGTTTAGAACCCATGCCGCAGCTTTGGCTTCGCCGCATTGTCCACGCCGCCGGTCTGCTGCTGCTGGCGTGGATGATGAGCGATTTTCTGCTCAACCTGGAGAGTTATAGCGCCAATCGCACGCTGATGTTGCGTTCTGGTTCGGTGGGGCTACTCTTATTGGTGGCCTCGTTCGCCTGTACGCCGCTGGGCTGGCTGTTGCGTTGGCCGCGCATTGTGCAGGTGCGACGCGCCCTGGGCCTATACAGCTTTCTCTTTATCTGCATCCATCTTCTCGTCTATGCCTGGCTGGACAACAGCTTTATGCTCGACCTGATCGTGCGCGACCTGGGTGAACGACGGGCGATGAGCGTCGGACTGCTGGCCTTTGCCCTGCTGATCCCTCTGGCCATCACCTCGACCAACGGTTGGCAACGGCGGCTGGGCAAACGTTGGCGCATGTTACACCAACTGGTCTATCTGGCCCTGCCACTCAGCGTGCT
Source organism: Caldilineales bacterium (assembly GCA_038318235.1). Classification (GTDB taxonomy): domain Bacteria; phylum Chloroflexota; class Anaerolineae; order Caldilineales; family Caldilineaceae; genus JAPLGZ01. The sequence continues at coordinate 11,905 of JBBQBY010000110.1, read as the reverse complement.
CCATTACCTCTGGCTCGAGCGTGATTTCCAGCGTGCGGCGTGGCTTTATGCGGCGATTGTGGGCCTCTTGTTGCTCTTGCGCCTCAATGTGATTCGCCAGCGCTTGCGCAAAGTGGCTTAGGAAGCGTCCAAGGGTGAGAGAGAGATTAGAGATTGGAGATTGACAGGGCACAATCTCCAATCTCTAATCTCTCTCTAGGTAACTGTTGTACAGGCAACCACTACAGCGCATATTCTGTCCACGTGCCCAGGCCGCCATAGAGGGCCATCGAAGCCGATGTTACGAAATGCAAAAGCAGTTACACAGAGAACACAGAGGAGGCACAGAGGACACAGAGAAAAGCTAAGTCTTCACTATCGCTGTTTCTCTGCGCTCTCTGTGTAACCGCTTTTTTAGTGTCGTATGTAACGCACGTGAATCATTTATATAGGACTTACGTAGTAACTCCTGGGCACCCAGAGGGTTCCCGCGGCATCCTGGCGGCTGCCGCCAGGGATGGCGGCGTTCTCGGTGCGTAAGTCCTATTATACTATGTTTATCAGATTTGTCTATGCTACGGGGGCATCTGGGCATCTTCCTGGAACAGCGTGATCCCCATCGCCAAATATTTGTCGCGTTCGGCAGGCTTTGTGGCAGTACCCATCGCCAGGCGGATGTTCGTACCCTGTAATTGGGCAGCGACGTTACGCATGCAGTCATCGACGCTTTGCAACGGATAATCCGGGTGGCCTTCCAGGCTAAAGGAGAGATCATTCGGGCCAAAGGTCACCACGCTAACGCCTGGTTTTGCTAGTTGCCGGATGTTCGTGACGGCCTCCACCGATTCCACCTGAATGCTCAAGACCACATAATCGTTCCACCAGGCCGCGTAGGCTAGCCGATCCATGCCGCGGGCGACACTGCGCAGGCCACGGCGCGCCGCCCCGCCCCAACTGCGCCGCCCCTGCTGCGGATAATAGGCATAAGCGATGGCATCATCGACCGTCGCAACCTCCATCACCTCGGGCACCAGCACCGCGCTAAATCCCAAATCCAGATAGCGCCCGCATAAATAGGCATGCCGGGTATGCGGGATGCGCAGTTGGACATCGATGCCTAATGCTTCGGCGGCGGCGCAATAGTGTACCAACTGTTCTTCACTAAAATGCGTATGCTGGCCATCGATCCAGATGTAGTCGTATTTGCCTTTCGACCATACCGCGGCCAATTCGTTCTGACTCATGCTCACCGAGCCGCGCAGGGCCACCAGCACTTCGCCAGCCTGGATGCGCTGTCTGAGGGTTTTTGTCTGGGACATCGTTCTTTCCTTATGCTGGGATTTACGCACGCAAAGCCGCAAAGAGCGCAAAGTTTACTAGTTTTTCTTTGCGCTCTTTGCGGCTTTGCGTGCGCATAATTGTTGCTTGTCAATTCGTACCGTGGCATTTTTTGTACTTTTTGCCGCTGCCACACCAACATAGCTCATTGCGATCAAACTTGAGCGGCGCCAACATCACGCCTTGCCGGTAGTACCAACGATCTGCTTGCCGGATAAATTCTGACTGCTCATGTAATTGACCGAACATGCCCTTGCTTTTGTAGAAAGCCACGAACTCAACCGTCCCCACACCGGCGGCGATTTTACTTTCGTCGCTCTGTAGCACGCGCAAGCCCAGCCATTCGGTTTCGGCGATGGCCCGCGCCAACGTTTGCCGATCATCTGCCGCACGTTGCGCAGGGTGATGGGTGGCGATCAGATAATCAATGTTGCCCTTGCAAAATGCGCTATAGCGCGAACGCATCAACTGCGTGGGGGTTGCTGGTTGCGATTGGCCAGTTAAGTAGGGCGCGCAGCAATCGGCGTAGGTTTTGCCGCTGCCACAAGGGCAAACTTCCTGGGGCATGGGTCTAGCTCGCCAACATCGCAACCATGCGGCGCAAATTGTCGTGACCGATCTGGACGCCCGTTAATACATCTTCGATGCCTTCATATTCAACCGAAAGCACACCCTGGTAGCCATCACGTTGCAGCACTTTCAGGCACTGCATCACGGGCACATTGCCATGCCCGATAATCGCCCCGCGCAGATAGTTGCCGGCGCGCGACTGGAACCAGCCCTTGCCCGGCGCGACATCCGTCCCCGGCTTGACATGGAAGTCCTTGGCGTGACAATGAAAGGCAAAGGGCATCAGCCGCGCGACTGCGCTAGCGGGATCCTCATCGGCACAGAGGAAATTGCCCATATCCACCAGCACACCGAAGTTTGGGTGATCGACCGCGGTGACCAGCTTTTCCACGCGGAAACTCTCCTGGCAGAAGAAACCATGATTCTCCACCATCGTCTTGATGCCCTTGCTGGCGGCATATTCGGTGACGGCGCGACAGCCTTCCGCCACGCGCGGCAGGGCCGCGTCAAAGCTCTTGAGACCCTTATAATCGGCTGGCCAGCCAAAGGTGCCATCATGGCGCATACTGGGCGTACCTAGGATCGCAGCCACATCGACTTCGCCCTTGACCCGTTCGATCTCGGCTTGCAAGTTGCCCTGCGAGCCCTGCAAAAAGTCCGCACCAATCGTATAATTGACAATGTCCATGCCCACCGCGTTGGCTTCTGCGCGCAACTCTGCGGCAAATTCGGGCAAGGTTTTCCCTTGGGGAACGGCGATGGTCGAGAACTCGATCACGTCAAAGCCGATTGCTTTGGCGGTGCGAATGACGGCGAGCTGTTCGAGTTCGCCTGACTTCACCAAACGACTAAAGCTGTAGGAACTGACTCCGATTTTCATATTTATTTGCTCTTTCTCTAGCCCCATGAATCTGCTCCATGACGTACAGTTGAATAATGCTTAGGGTTCGATCAGTATACAATGGATCGGCGGCACGACAAAGCGCTGCTCATGCCCACATTGGAGCGTGTGGAACGAGCCTAAAGGCCACCTGGGTGGGGGATGAAATGCGCCTGTAGGCTTAATGCTCCGCCATAAACTGCCGCAAATAATTCCCGCTCTGCACGAGCGATGCTTTGCGGCTGACCAGCGCACCCTCATAGGCCCGATCTTCCACCTCGATGCAGACGGGGCCGTTATACCCCGCGTCACTGAGCACCGAGAAAAATTGGCCCCAATTGACATCACCCAGACCGGGCAATTTGGGTGTGTGAAATTGCAGCGGCGTACCCATGATGCCCACTTCGTCCAGCCGGTGTTGATCGACGCGCGCGTCCTTGGCGTGGACATGGACAAACTTTGGGGCAAAGTCGCGAATCGCCTTCAGGTAGTCGATCTTCTGCCAGATCAGGTGCGACGGGTCAAAGTTCAGGCCAAAATTGTCACTGGGGATCGCCTCGAACATGCGCCGCCAGATCGCCGGGGTGGTCGCCAGGTTCTTGCCGCCGGGCCACTCGTCCATCGTGAAGAGCATGGGGCAGTTCTCAATGCCAACGCGCACATTGTGCGCCTCGGCAAACTTGATCAGCGGTTGCCATACTTCTAAAAAGCGCGGCCAATTATCCTCGACCGAACGCGTCCCATCGCGACCAACGAAGGTGTTCATCACGCCCACTTCGAGCAGCGCCGACGCCTCGATCACACGCTTGATGTGGTCGATATAGACCTGGGCCTCGGCCTGATCTGGTGCTAAAGGATTCGGATAGTAGCCCAAGCCACTGATCGTGATGCCGTGATCAGTCATCATTTGCTTGACCGTTTTGGCCGCTTTTGGGTCAAAATCCGTCACGTCGATGTGGGTGACCCCGGCGTAGCGCCGCTCCGCCTTGCCCTTGGGCCAGCACATCAACTCCAAACAGGTAAAGTCTGCCGATGCGGCAAACTCAGCGACCTCCGGTAGTGATAGATCGGGTAAAATCGCACTGACAAAGCCTAGTTGCATGAAGCACCTCTTTGAGACTGAGAATTGGATATTGGATATTCGATATGCTGGAACTACTCAGAATGCTCAGCGACTTTGTGACGGCGTTTCCGCTGGGGCTTGCCTGTTATTTCTGTATCAACATAATCATTGCTTGGTGTATCACCATACTCAGCATCAACTTGTTGCCAAAATGTGTCATGCGGAATCCCACCCGTCTTCTGTATGCGTTCTTCAGCCGCCTCAAGTACACTACGAAGCGTCTTTGAATAGGCAATGATAAGTCTTTCAATTTCGTCTTCGTCGGAAATCCCTAACAGCACAGCCACTGGCTTGCCATTCTTGGTAACGATCACAGGGCTTTCCTCATAGACAAAACAAATCAAAGGCATACAAAAGGTAGGTGCGGTTTTTAACCGCACTTGGCTGGTTTACCCAAGCTGTGCGGTTAAAAACCGCACCTACCTTTTGTCTGGCATTTAAATGGTTTGTCTATCAGACGCTTTGACAAAGGCACTAAATTGCGCCTTGATTTCAGCAATCGGAGCAATTTTCATAGTTCGTGTTCCTCTCCACCGATATAGACTACATCCCGCAACTTGATCCCAACCGCCAAAATATAAACTTCATTTTACACCGTCACCCAGCACTGTCCCGCGTGACTTTTCAAGATCGCTTCACAAAGCACGATCTCCTGATGCCCTTCGGCAAAGGTGGGGAAGAAGGGCGGGGCGGCGAAATCGCCCACCGCGATGTAATCATAAAAAGCTTTGAAGCACATTTTAAAGCTGTCAGGATAACCTTCATTGTGGCCGCCAGGGTAAGCGGTGTAGGCGCGGGCGATCTCGCTCAGCAAGCCAGGATCTTTGAGCAAAAAGCCGTTGGGGCTGTTACGCTCGCCGATCCAAAGCTCATTTGGGCGTTCACCGTCGAACCAGAGCGCCTGATTGGCGCCACCGATCTCAAAGTTCAGACGATTTTTGCGGCCAGCCGTCACCTGCGAAACCCAGAGCATGCCACGCGCACCACCCTTGAAACGCAGCAACATTGCACCCAGGTCTTCGGTTTCAATCTCAATCGCCTCGGTCGCCGCCACCGCGGATACCTTGGCCGAAAAAGTCTCGACCTCACCTTTGGGCCGCTGGCGCACAGGATGGACCGTGTGCAGATCGGCGCAGACAGCTTCCACCGGCAAGCCGGTGATGCTCTGCACCAGATCGAGCCAGTGCGTGCCGATATCGGCGACGGCGCGCAATTTGCCGCCTTCGCTGGCCAGCACGCGCCAGTTGTAATCGGTGGGATAGAGCAGCCAATCCTGCACATAGCCGCCCGTGATCGAGTAGACTTGGCCGAGATCGCCGCGGCGCACACGCTCACGCGCGTCCAGACAGATCGGGTAGAAACGGTAATTGTAATTGACGCCCGCGGCCAACTTCACTGATTGGGCCACCCGCACCAATTCGGCGGATTCGGTAGAATTCATGGCCAACGGCTTTTCGCACATCACATGTTTGCCAGCCAGCAGCGCGGCTTTGGCGGTGGCAAAGTGCCAGCGGTTGGGTGTGGTCAAATGGACGGCTTGCACTTCTTTGTCGGCCAAAAGTTCGTCAAAATTGGCATAGGCTTTGGGAATGCCGACGCGCTCGGCAAAAGCGTGGGACTTGGCCGGAGTGGAACCGAGTACGCCGACCACACGCACACCCAGCCGCCGCAACGCCTCTGTATGCGTCGGCCCCATAAAGCCTGTGCCAGTGAGGGCAACACCGATGTCGTTCATAGATTAGATCACCTTTGGTTGGGTGGGGAGAAGGGATATAGGATGATGCGTGATGCGTGAATAAAGGTCACTCATCAAATGCTATTCTATCACAGGCAATAAATCATCGGTAATAGCAATGAAATGACCGGATGCATCCTCAATTCTAGGGTGCTAGCGATCTTCCGGGAAGGGGTCAGGCATTCGCTAGTTAACGAACCAGGGTTTGGCCCCTTCCCGGAAGATTTTCCCCTAAAAGTGGGGATGCACCCAAAATGGCCAATCGTCGGGCCGCGCTACACCGGCATGGCAATCGCTTGCCCTTCCATCATGCTGCGCGTCACCGCTTCGGTGAACATCATATACTTGACCCCATCCTCGAATGTCGTGTGGCTGATAATTTCTTTGCCGCGGATGGCATTGACAAATTCTTCTTCGACGCGCCAACCGCCCACTTCTTCGGTCGGAATTGTGATCTCCTGCAAAGCTTTGTCACCGCGTTTGCCGCCATAGAGTTTGCCGCCGGTAAATTGTAACGTGCCCTGGCTGCCGAACAGATACGCGCCGTCCGGTCTGGATAGACCTGCGACTGAAGAGACGGTGATATTTGCCTGCGCACCACACGCCATCTCGGCAATGATGTTGATATGTTCCGGCACGCGCGACGGCTTTAGCGTGTTGGTCTGGGCATCGCGCCGCAGCTTGACGAAAGTCTTGCCCATCGCCGACACCCGCGTTGCCTCACCCACCCAGCGCAATAGCGCCTCATACCAGATGCCCATCGTCATCACGTTAAAGCCGCTCATGTCCATGTCTTGGCGCCAATGCATGGGCGCATCGGGATTGAGAAACGCGCCGCCGCCAGCATGAATGTCAATTGCCAACAGATCGCCCAGATAACCTTCGGCCAGCAAACGTTTAACTGTCTTGTCCACGCCCAGGGTAAAGGGCGAAGGCACAATCTGCGCCACCAGATGCGGGGCTGCCTGGGCCGCATCTAGCATTTCTTGGGCCTCACTCACATTCATGGCCATGCGTGCTTCGCAGAGCACATGCTTGTCAGCCTCCAATGTGGCCAACGTCAGGCGATGATGCATGTAGGGCCAGGTGCCAATCACGATCGCGTCGGTATCTTGCGCAGCGATCAATTCCCACCAATGGTCATAGACCTTAGGAATATCAAATTCCTTGGCCACCCGCTCGGATGATTCACGGCTGCGGTTGCTGACGCTGATAATTTTAACGCCGGGGATCGCTTTTAGTTTGGGGATATGCATCGCGCGCGTATTGGCGCCTGCGCCGACGACGCCGACGCGAATGGTTTTTTCAGGCATGAAATTTCTCCTCTGGCTTGGGTGCCAATGCAAAGTAATGAGGTCGCTATCAACAACCCCATTCTATGTAGCTTTGCTTGCTTGATGATCTGGCTCAGACATGGTTGGTTCCTTTCTGGTGGGATAATTACATTATCTTGAGGTAGAGTATAGTACAAAGCAACAGGAGCGTCAATCTAGCACAAAACTTTGATATTTGGCTCGCGCTTTTCCGTCCACCATAGTATAATAACTCTAGTTTTGTGGCAATGGTTCAGGGCCAGTTATAACCCGATTTTACCAAATTAGGCTGCGGTTAACACTTGAGTAAAGGTGGTTGCATGGCAATGGATCCGGAGATTGCGCTGTTTTGGCGTAAGATCGTCAGTTCGGTTGATGGCCTTGTTGTCTGTTTAGATGGATTGACTGCCGAAGAACTTAACTGGCACCCTTTGGAAAATGCCAATAGTCGCTTTGTCCTGGCTACCCATATGCTGGGCAATTTAGAGGAAAATCTCTATGGTGTGCTCTGCGGTCAAATCGTGCAACGCCACCGTGAAACTGAATTTAGCAGTCGTTGTGCTTCGGCTACAACACTTCAACAACAATGGCAAACGCTGCAAAAGCGGGTAGCCGACGCCCTTGCTCAGTTGCCGCCCGGCTGAATTACTGCGGCAACGGCCCCATCCGCGGCATGGTCAGATCAGCGGGCGCGAGATCTTGCTGGTGGTGGCGCGGCATACCGCCGAGCACAGGGCGCACGCCGAACTCACCCGTGATCTGCTCTTTGCCGCCCGCGCCAAGCCTTAAACGGTAGCCGAAAGATAACAGCCATTCTCACGCAGTGATTTCTAATTCGATTAAGGTGAACTTATGAAAATTCGCACAGCCAAAGGCTTAACCTTTGATGACGTTTTATTGATCCCACAACGCTCGTCGGTTACCTCGCGCCAGGATGTAAATACAAGCTCCTGGCTGACCCCCAAACTCGCCATGAATATCCCGATCATCAGCGCCAATATGGATACGGTGACCGAGACAGCCATGGCGCTGGCCATGGCGCGGATTGGCGGCATTGGCATTATCCATCGTTTCATGACCGTGGAACAACAGGTGCGCCAGGTGAAACAGGTGAAGCGCTCGGAAGGCTTTATCGTCGAAAACCCGTATACAATCGAGCAAAATCGTTCGATTGCGCGCGCCCAAAAAATGATGCAGGAGCATGATATCGGTGGGCTGGTGGTGACCGATGCGGAAGGCAAATTGATGGGGTTGGTGACGCAGCGCGATCTGCTGCTCGCGCCCGATGATCAAGCCGCTGTGCGCACGGTGATGACACCACATGACCAGATTGTCAGCGGCAGCCCAGCGACAACACCAGATCAAGCCCGCGCGATTTTGCACGAACATCGGCTGGAAAAATTGCCAATCCTCGATGCGGCGGGCAACCTGGTTGGCCTGATCACGGCCCAGGATGTGATCAAGCGCCAACAAAATCCCCAGGCGACCAAGGATCGCAAGGGGCGCTTGCGGGTCGGCGCCGCGATTGGGGTGAAAGCCGAAGATTTGAAACGGACGGAAGCCTTGCTGGCGGCTGGCGCCGATGTCTTAGTGTTGGACATTGCCCACGGTCACGCTGACCAGTGCGTGGCGATGGTCAAGCTTTTGCGCCGCGACTTCCCGCAGGCGCAGATTATCGCCGGCAACGTCGCCACGCGTGATGGCGCGCGTGAACTGGCCGAAGCCGGCGCCGATGCGATCAAAGTCGGCATCGGGCCGGGCTCGATCTGTACTACGCGCATTGTCACCGGCTTTGGAGTGCCGCAACTGACGGCGATTATGGACAGCGCGGCGGGGCTTCAGGCCGCGGGGATCGACATCCCGATTATTGCCGATGGTGGCATCAAAACATCCGGTGATCTGGTCAAGGCATTGGCCGCCGGGGCGAGCACGGTGATGATCGGCAGCCTTTTTGCGGGCACCGAAGAAGCGCCCGGTTCCCCGGTGATCCGCGATGGGCAAAAGTTCAAAGTGGTGCGCGGCATGGCCTCCTTGGGCGCGGCGATGGGGCGCAAAGCCGCGGAAAAACGCGAGCTAGACCAACAAGAGAGCGACAAGCATAATGTCGAAATTAATGATGAAGAGAGCGCCGAAAGCCAGGTAGACTGGGCCAAAGTGGTGCCCGAAGGTGTCGAAGCCGTGGTGCCCTATCGCGGCAATGTACAGGAGATTGTCTATCAACTCGTGGGTGGATTACGCTCCGGTCTGAGCTACGGCGGCGCACGTTCGATCAAGGAATTGCAGGAAAAGGCCGAGTTTATCGAGATTTCCGCCGCGGGTGTGCGCGAGAGTAATTCGCACGATGTAAATAGAGTGTAACAAACACCAGCGCAACCTCTAACGCAACCATCTTTTTTCTCGTTCACATTACGGTTTACTGAATGAACCCCAATGATTTCGTCGCCAAATGGCACAATATCACCCTGAAAGAACGTTCGGCTGTCCAAGAACATTTTCTGGATCTCTGCGCGCTGGTCAACCATCCGACTCCAGCCCAAGATGACCCGACCGGGGAACGCTTTACATTTGAGGCGGGCGCCAGCAAGCAGGGCGGCGGCCAGGGCTGGGCGGATGTCTGGAAAAAAGGCTATTTTGCCTGGGAATATAAGGGCAAGCACGCCGATCTGGCCAAGGCGTATCAACAGCTTTTGCTCTATCGCGAGTCGTTGCAAAACCCACCCTTATTGGTGGTCAGTGACATTGACCAACTGGTGATTCACACCAACTTCACCAATACCGTCAAACGGGTGGTGACGATCACCCTGGATGATCTGTTGACGCCGGCGGGGCTGCGCCAGTTGCGGGCGATCTTTTATGAGCCGGAAGCGTTTCGCTCGCCGCAGACCACCGAGCAGGTGACGTTGGAAGCGGCGCGCCATTTTGCCCGGCTGGCCGAACACTTGCGCAAGCGCGGTGAAAACCCCGAACGGGTGGCGCATTTTCTGATCCGCCTGCTCTTCTGTCTGTTTGCCGAAGATATTGATCTGCTGCCGAAAGCGCTCTTTAGCCAACTGGTGGACCAGGGCCGGCGGCGACCATTGGTCTTTACGCAACAATTGGTGCAGCTGTTCAACACGATGGCAACTGGCGGCTTTTTTGGCCGTGACGAAATCTTGCATTTCAACGGCGGCCTCTTTGACAGCGGCGACGTGCTCGAACTGGACCGCGACGGGTTGGACATTCTGCACGGTATTGCCATGCTCGACTGGGCGAATATTGAGCCGTCAATTCTGGGTACGCTCTTTTCGCGCAGTCTAGACCCAGCCAAGCGGGCGCAGTTGGGCGCCCATTACACGAGCAAAGAAGACATTCTGCTGATTGTCGAGCCAGTGTTGATGGCGCCGCTGCGGCGACGGTGGACTGTGGTGCAAGTGGAAGCGAGCGCGCTGGCGCAACGGCGTGACGAAGCCAAGGATCGCGCCGCGCGCACGCGGCTGCAAAATACATTAGAGCGGCTGGTGATGGACTTTGCCCAGCAGATCGCGACGATCCGGGTGTTGGACCCAGCCTGCGGCAGCGGGAATTTTTTGTATGTCGCGCTGAAATTGTTGCTGGATCTGGAAAAGGCAGTGATTCATTTTTGCGGCGTGGTTGGCTTACAGCCCTTCTTCGCCCAGGTCAGCCCGCGCCAGTTATATGGCGTTGAGATCGACGCCTACGCCCACGAATTGGCCCAAGCCACGGTCTGGATCGGCTACATCCAATGGTTGAACGACAACGGTCAAGGCCGACCGAGTGAGCCGATCCTCAAACTACTCGATAACATCAAACATATGGATGCGATTTTGGCCTACGCTGCCGACGGTAAGCCGGTCGAGCCGGTCTGGCCGGAGGCGGAGGTGGTGGTTGGGAATCCGCCGTTTTTGGGTGATAAGAAGATGCGCGGGGAGTTAGGTGAAATTTATGTAAATCAACTCCGTGAACTGTACGAAGGACGTGTGCGCGGAGGCGTAGACCTTGTCATATACTGGTTTGAAAAAACCCGTACCCTTGTTGCCAGTGGGAAAGTTAAAAGGATAGGACTCTTGGCCACTAATTCTGTTAGATATGGTGCAAGTCGCAAAGTGTTAGACCAAATTAAACAGACTGGCAACATTTTTATGGCTTGGAGTGACCGTCCTTGGGTACTTGATGGTGCCGCAGTACGTGTCTCGATAGTTGGATTCGATGACGGAAGTGAGATAGAACGTCAGTTAAACGGCCAGAACGTAATTGACATTAATTCAGATCTCTCAGCGGCAGCGGATATTACAAGAGCTAAACAGCTACCAGAAAATGCCAATCTTTGTTTTCTGGGAATGATGAAAGGTGGCCCGTTCGATATTGACAAACAGATAGCGCAGGAGTTTTTGAGATCTCCGGTCAATCCTAACGGCAAGCTCAATAACGACGTTGTGAAACCAAGACTTGGCGGACAAGATATTACAGGCCGTCCTCGGCATGGCTGGGTTATTGATTTTGTAGAGATGCCAGAGAATGACGCTTCTCTCTATGAAGCTCCATTTGAGTATGTGCGACGAGTTGTCAAGCCGGTACGTGATGAATCTCGTGATTCACGTATGCATACAAAGTGGTGGCTTCATGGCCGCTCTCGCCCGGCTCTGCGACAAGCCATAATAAATCTGTCGCGTTGTATTGTGACCCCCGAAGTCGCAAAACATCGGATTTTTATATGGATGCAAACCAACACTATTCCCGATCATACATGTCATGTAATAGCGAGAGATGATGATTATTTCTTTGGTATATTACAGTCTCATATACATGAAAGATGGTCACTGGCAATAGGCAATTATATGGGTGTCGGAAATGATCCGCGTTACAACTCGTCACGTACCTTCGAAACCTTCCCTTTCCCCTGGCCGCCCGGTCACGAACCAATCGACGATCCACGCATCCAAGCGATTGCCCAGGCGGCGCAAGAATTG
>JBBQBY010000109.1:0-16466 GCA_038318235.1 Caldilineales bacterium | reverse complement strand
AACTTGCTCGTTTTTCAATTGTTTTGTGGTTGTGCGATTGTTGTTAGTCTTGCCTGTGTGATGATTGTAATTATATAGTTGTCTCTGCTACCAGACCATTCCTCCTGAATGTGTCTGGCTTTTTGCTTTCCTACTACCTACCTGCCTTGCCTAATTATTGACCAAGCTTCCCATGCTTGGTCTTTTTTATTCTCCTCTAATCTTTTTGCTTCACCCTATAACATTGGATTGCCGCGATAAATCTTTCTGAACTTAAACTTAATTAGCATCATTGACTCAGCCCAGACTACAACCGAAAGACCAATCTACCCTTTTATAAAATTATTCGAGATAACGTAGTGGGGCAGTGGTTAAAATGTTAGGTATCCGTAGGGTAGCGTAGGTAATTAATAGAGCAATCTTTTGCTCGATTTGATATAGTAATTTTTGCAGCAATCTGCAATATCACAGCTTGACTACCACAAACTGACCAATTATCCATCACACCCATCCACATAACTAGATGACAACCATGCTGATTCACCTGCGTGTACGATGTAGCTGTTGCAATTGTCGCGCTTTCGTTTATTCGATGGCTATTGCCTGCTTCACCAATATACTGCTCCTTGGGATGTGGGTTAGCACTGCGCAAACTATCAAGGCCCAGGCTGATATTACACCGGCAAACAACCCACTCTATCTGCCCTATATCGGTAAATCACCTGTTCCTGAGATTGCACTTCCGTTTGCCGCCTCTACTTTTGGCGCTTCTACAGTAGGCGAGCAACTGGAACCGTGTACAACGGAAGCTTCTGTGGCGGATGCTACGATTTTGTTGCCTACTGATGATTGGGAAACGGCGATTCAACAGGCCGGCCCAGGTGCTACCTTACTGTTGCACGGCGGTGTCTATCAGGCTCGCGACAAAATTTGGCTTCCCAGTGGCCAACCAGATCAGTTAATTACGTTGAAGCCTTATAATTGTGAGTCCGTAACACTGTATACTAGTGTTCGACCAGGATCTTATAATGTCATTGCTGGGCTGCATATTGAAGCTTTGGGCATCGGCGATCTTACCTGGGTAATTCGTGTCGATGGTAAGAACAAAGACCCAATTCGTCAAGTCGAGATCCGCAATAATACGATCTTAGGTGGGGAAAAGGATGCACTGAAAGTGAGTGCTGATGTCGTAGGGCTGACCATTACTGGGAACCATATCGACGGCGGCATGGCAAGCCATGTACTGAATGTGCAGTCCGAAGGGCAACCCAATGCCCCGGATCAAATTTTGATCACCAATAATCTGCTCACCAAGAGCTATTTCAATACCCAGTCAGAAGATATGCTACAGGTGATCGATGCCTTGCATATTGAATTTAGCCATAATACATGCGCTGATGGGCATCGCATGGAGCAGTGCGTGGACATCAAAGAAACCCGTGTTCCACTCATTATCCGTGATAACTTATTTGACGGCACAACTTTGCATCTGGATGGCGAGGGTGTGGACGGATCGGCAGGGTGTATGGTCATTCATGAGCATGATGGTCATCCCGAAAATCATCTGATCGAGCAAAACCTCTTTCGTAACTGTCGCGACACCATCATCCGTTTTGCCTCAGAGGGTGGGATAGCGATGGCCAGCGCCACTGTGCGCAATAATACTTTTATCAGTCCAGACGCAACTGACGAGGATGGTCTACTCATCTGGCGGGCGCAAGACGTGGTCTTTGAGAATAATACGATGATCCGTGGCACATTAAAATTAGGGGCAGATGGCGATCCCACAAAAGCTCCCCAGAATACAATATTGAAAAATAATATCTTCTATCATACGCGCATTGACGACCGTACGCAAGCGCCGGATACGACTTACCAATGCAGTTACAATCTTTTCTTCCAAACTTCAGGCAATTTAGCTCATGCCATGTGTCAAGACTCCCTGTGGGATGCGGATCCACTGTTGAAGGATGTTGACCATGCCGATTTTCAACCAGCTAATAACAGCCCTGTCTGCGTTGCTGGCGAAAACGGGGCTGTGATCGGCATGCTTGCCTGTGGTTCATAATCTTTAGTGCGGTCATCCCTCTTCGGCTTTTTGTTGTCCCAACGCTAGCCTTTACTAGAATAAGCTATCCTCAGTAGCTGTTGCGCTAATCAATGTCGTCAAAATCTGCCGGCTGTCGCCGGGTAGTACTATTGCATAGAGTCTAGCTAGACATAATCGTCATTATAAGTGCTAGCTTTTCCGTGCTCCTCTGCGCGCCTTGGTGTACGCTGTTGCGCCTGATAAAACCCCAACCACTCTCCCGCAAGGCCCTCTAGAATGGTTATCCTAGGTAAGTATTCTGTCCCCTATTTTTGCCACTGAGTTTTTGCGCCAGGCATTTGTGATAATTTTGACAATCGAGCACGCGTGTGCTATAGTTTACGTCAATCAATGCCCTGTTTTAGCCGCAAATGAGGATTATCCTAAGATAAATAACCCCTGAAATTTTCTGATTTTTCAATTGAGCAGGAGTGTAATTTGGCCTATAACCTGGGTATAATCCTTGTGTGAATTTGCGTAAAAAAGCCTACAACTATATTCTAACCATAGTATATTTTCTGATCAATCGTATATTCCTGATCATATGTGCACAGCGTTAGCTGTATTTTGCCTAAGAGGCCACAAACCCAACATCATTTGGATGATAGCCTAATCACATAAGTCTAACCACGTGGTTGAAGACTGAGTAGAAGGAGACCGGATCATTATGGCGGAAAAAGTCGGTGATTTGAGCGGCGATGAGCGCGAACAACGCGTCGCTGAATTAAAACGTAAAATGCAAGAGGCTGCGCAGAAAAAAGCTCAGGTGGCTCACACAGAAGAGACACCCGTGGCGGCTGCACCTGCCTCTGTGACAGCCAGTGCGTCTGCGGCCGTAGCCATTGCCGAAGCGCCGATTGCGGTGGAAGCTGTAGCCGAACCTGCTGTTGCAACCGCTTCACTTGTGGATCGTGTACCCGCGGCGGCCGTTGCCGCCCCAGTGGCGGCTGTCGCGCAGCCAACGCCTGCGCCAAGGCCGCCTGCTGCCCGTGCAGAAACTGCGGCTGCGCCGGTAGAAGTTGAAGGCAAAGGCATTAATCGGCGTGAATTTTTGACCTACGCCTGGGGGGCCGCGTTAGGTTTGTTGACCCTCGAAGCGGGTGTCGGCACCTTTATGTTTTTATATCCACGCTTCCGTGCTGGTGAATTCGGCGGTGATTTTGTCCAAGATGCCAATAAATTTGGTAATAAAGATGCCGCACCAAATCCTGAGCCATCCGGTAAATTCTGGCAGGTAACGACCGCCGAAGGTGAGCACAAAGCCCTCTACATGGTCTGCGTTCATCTAGGGTGCCTCTACAAATGGGTGCCGGCCAACAATCGTTTTGAATGTCCTTGTCATGGTTCAAAATATACGCACGATGGTTTCTATATTGAAGGCCCAGCGACGCGTTCTTTGGATACCTTCGAGATCACAGACGAAGGTGATAAGGTGCTCGTGCATACGGGCAAAAAGATCGTCGGCGCACCCGCTTCGGAATCGCCGGCGCGCGCACCATCTGTATAAACTAAGCGCAAAGTCGACTATTGCTGTTTACCGATCACCTAGTTCGGGGATTGCAGTTGACTAATTGCTTGTCATTGTCGATCGTCTGACTTTTTTGAACGAAAAAGTGTAGGAGAGTAGTCCTATGGCCGTACAGCCAGAAGTCAAGAATAAAACATTACTGGAAACTGCGCTAGGCTTGGCCGATGATACGTTTACCCGTATTACGGCTGGGATTAGTGCGGGGGAATTCCGTCGCATGTTGCGCGGTGAGGCGCCGGGTAAACCGAATCCGCGTTTGAAGCCGCATACAGAAGCTTTTCTGCTCCATATCAAACCAACGTATTACCATGAAAGTGTGACCCGCTTTACCCACACTTTTCGGCTTGGCTTGCTTTCCACCTATCTCTTTTTTGTGGAGACGATCACGGGTCTGTTTTTGATGATTTGGTATGCGCCATCCCCTGATCGCGCCTATTCTGATATGACGCGTCTGCTGAGCAATGTACCCTTTGGTCAGTTCATGCGCGACTTGCACCGGTTAGGCGCCGAAATGATGATTGTGGTTGTTGTTGCACATATGGTGCGTACCTATCTGACCGGCAGTTATAAGGCTCCGCGTCAGTTTACCTGGTTTACCGGCGTGCTTTTGCTGGTTATGACGCTTTTCTTGAGCTTTTCTGGCTATTTGTTGCCGTGGGATCAACTGGCCTTCTGGGCGGTGACGATTGGTACATCGATGGCCGATGCTGTGCCGCCAGAAATCGTCGGGGCAACGGTCAACTTGTTGGCCCGTGGCGCGCCAGACATTAGCGCCAACGGTCTTTTGCGTTTCTATCTATTGCACGTCTTTTTCTTGCCATTGCTTTTGATTCTCTTCTTCTTTGTCCACTATTATAAAGTGGTGCATTTTGGCATTAGCTTGCCTGCTCAAGAAGAGGAAGTAGGTCAGGATACAGCGAGCAAAGTGCCGGCGGACCGTCGTGTCTATTATCTGCCGGATGTATTGCTCGATGAGACGATGTTTCTCATCGGTTTTACGGCTTTGATAATTGTGTTAACAGTCTTCTTCTTCCAGGCGCCGCTTGAATCGATTGCTAATCCGCAATCAACACCGCTGCATACCGTGGCTCCTTGGTATTTCTACTGGTTGCAAGGGTTGCTGAAAATTGCGAATAAGATGGTGGCAGGTGTCATCTTACCCGGTGTGCTGCTGGGCTTGCTAGCGGGGATTCCCTATCTCGATCCCAACCCCAGCCGCCGTGGCAAAGACCGCCGCGTTGCCATCATCAGCGGTATTGTGGCCGGGATTGTCATGGGTATCTGGAGTTGGATGGGCACCCCGTACTATGCCGTGCGTGCCGCGCCGGCGACCGAGATCGTGCAAGAGTTGATCCCGGAAGAAGGTGCTGGATTGGTGCGTGAACTTGGTTATTCCCATTTGCCAAACGGCATTTATGATACAACCAAAGAGATGTTACCAGAGGCTACACTCGCAGATTATGAGAAAACCAACCCAGGCTTCGTCGAATTGCTGACCGAATTTAAGAGCTTGACAGGTGAATTTGACAAGGAAGATAAAGATTTCAACGAACCGCAATCGATCCTGACGATTTCACAAGAACAGCCCCACCTGAAGCGTATTCAGTGGACAATCACCTGGAAAGATGCGAAGGGGAAAGACGGCAAGTTTACCCGAGCCTTCTTTATCCATGAAGATTCCATGTACTGGGAACAGTATGGACTGCGTGATTTCAGTTATTTGTCTAAACCAGAAAAGGCGAAGTGAGACACACACATGCGTAAACCGTGGTATTTCTGGCTCTACGTCAGGTCGCCCATTGCCAAAATCTTGCTTGGCATGCTTGCCGTCCTAATCTCTTTTGCCGCATTGGCCGCTCAAGGTATGTTTGAGAACAAGCGCATGGAAGCACAGACGGATAACTGGCATGGCCGTAGCGTTGAAAAAGGCGCTGAGATATTTTCAAGCAACTGCTATACCTGTCATGGTGTTGACGGTAAAGGTCTGCCGGGTGTGGCTCCAGCGCTACATAGCCGTTATTTCTTTACTCAAAGAATGAAGGATGTCAGCTGGACTGGCTCCTTGCATGACTATATTGCTTTAACGGTGGCTGCCGGTCGCCCGAGCAAATCTAAATCGCAATGGTCACAGATCATGCCGACTTGGAGCTCAAAATATGGCGGCCCGATGCGCGAGGATCAAGTTGAACAGGTGACGCAATTTGTATTGAACTGGCAAGAAGATGCAATGACGCAAGCCTGGGGCACGCCGGTCATTACACCTACCACAGGTGTAACAGGAACGGCTGGGGTGACGGGAACGGCTGCGACGCCACTTGTCACTTTGGATCCTTTCCAACCGTTTCATGATGGACCTTCTAAGGCGCCAACATCTACGATCACCTATACGGTTGGTACACTGGGCGCTGCGGCTGTAGGCACTGCGGCAGCGATCAGCGCGACATTGCCGCAAACGGCGGCAGCTGCCCCAGCGGGCCCACGCCCGCCACAAGAGCTCTATGTGGCGATGGCCTGCTCTGGCTGTCATAAGCTTGATCAGGACCAGACGCCCGCCAACCAAGGTCAGCCCGGTCCTAACCAAGGCAACTTGCACGAGACGGCAGCGACGCGCGTGCCTGGCGAAGATGCTGAGACTTATGTTTATAACAGTATTGTCAATCCAAGCGCCTTTGTCGTGCCAGGCTACCCCGATGGCATTATGCCAAAGGATTTCAAGACGAAGATGAGTGAAGAAGAAATCCGCAGCCTCGTCAAATGGGTGCTGGATCCGAATCGCCCGAAGTAGTTCATCTGCCTGATCTGTGAATCGAAAAAGGAGGCGTCTTCTCCCTGTAGACGCTTCCTTTTTTTTGCCTAACCCACTTCGACTAAATGCAAAAACAATATAGCCTGGTTTCTGATCCGATCTTTTATATTATGTTAGTCATCATTGCCCTGCTCGCTACTGCCTTGCCGGGCGGCATGGGGCAACCGCGTTTTCTACCGCTGATTCAGACAATCTGCCTGTTTGTTTTTCTGCTGGTGCCGCTCCGCCAGCGTTTGGTCCGGCCAGCTATTTGGGTACTGCTTATCTGGTTGCTGGTGCAAAGTGTGACGATGATTGGGTTGGTCTGGCTCGCGCCTGGTCAAATCGAACGCGCGATTGGCAATGGCTTCATCTATCATGAAACTTATTTACAATGGTTTTTTGCTGGCGGTCACCCACCGGATAGTCTGTTCGTTCAGCCAGGTAATCGCTTGATCGAACTGGTGGGTGTTCTTTTGGGGGCCTTGGCTAGCGGGGGGTTGATTGGTATTTGGTTTCTTGTGCGCGCGGTCAATTTAACCAGCTATGGGATTGGCGCGTTGATGGTGGCTCTCGGTGGTTGGCGACATTTATTGGCCGCCCTCCCTTTTTGGGCGCTGATTCGCCTGGCTGGCTATGCCGGTTTTATCATTTTGTTGGCTGGACCCCTCCTCACCAGCGATTGGTCGCTCCAGTATTATCGTACGAAACGTCGTCTGCTTTTGGCCGCCACGCTCCTCCTCGTCTTGGGTCTAGGGCTAGAGTTTTTCTTGCCTGGGCTTTGGCGTTCCATCTTTGCTCCCCACATCCTGCGCCAAGTGTAGCACCCTCTATGCTGATCAAGCGCGTCGTTATCCAAGGTTTTAAGACCTTTGCCACCCGCACTGAATTCCTCTTTGACCCTGGCGTCACGGCGGTTGTTGGGCCCAATGGCAGCGGCAAAAGTAATATCGTCGATGCCATCCGCTGGTGCCTGGGCGAACAGAGTTTTGGCCTATTACGCTCCAAAAAGACCAGCGATGTGATCTTTTCGGGGAGCGATAAAAAGGCCCGGCTGGGCATGGCCCAAGTCAGCTTAACCCTGGATAACAGCAATCGGGAAATCCCGCTCGATTTTATTGAAATTGAAGTGACGCGGCGCGCCTATCGTGACGGCGATAACGAATATTTGCTCAATGGTCATCGCGTCCGCCTGCAAGATGTCAGCGAAATCCTGGCCCAAACCGGTCTTGGCAAACGCACCTATGCCGTTGTTGGGCAGGGTTTGATTGACCGTGTGCTCAATTTGGCCCCCGAAGAACGGCGCTCCCTGTTTGAAGAAGCCGCCGGCATTACGAATTATCAGGTGAAGCGTAACGCGACGCTCCACCGCCTGGAAGCCACCCAACAAAACCTCAACCGTGTTCAAGATATCATCGCTGAGCTTAGTCCGCGCTTAAAGCAGTTGCAACGGCAGGCCGAGCGCGCCCGCGAATATGAACAACTTGCCACCGATTTGCGCGGTCTTCTGCATAATTGGTATGGCTATCGTTGGCATACCACGTTGCACCATTTGCAACAGAGCAAAATTGGCGAAGAACAGATCCGCCAGCAGGTGACGGTGCGCCAGCGGGTGCTGACCGAATTCAGCCAGCACATTACCAATTTGCGCGAACAGCAAGCGAGTTTGCGTAGTCGCTTAGGTGTACTGCACAAAGAAAGTAGTGACCTGCACCGCGAGGCTGAAGTGGCTGGGCGTGAACTGGCCGTTGCCAGCGAACGGCTGCGCCAGATGCAAGCACGCCAGGAAGAAGCGCAACGGGAACTTGCGCCCTTGCACTTGGAACAGGTGACATTGACCCAGCGGTTGGCTGAGGTAGATGCCATCTCGGCGACGGCGCAGGACGAGCATACGCGTCGGCAGCAGGCGGTTGAAGCCATACAACTGACGGTCAATCAGCGCCAGCAAGAACGCGTTAATTTGCAAGCTGCCGTAGATGCGGCGCGGCGCGATCTGAGCCAGTTGCAAAGTAGAATAGTTGATTGCGCCAGCCGTCTCCGGGGCGTAGACGAAAGGCGTCAGACCTTGCGCCAGGATTGGGAGACGCAGCAGCAGGCCCATCGCGCCGCTGAACTTGAGGTTGTCGCTGCTCAGCAGGCGCTGCAACAGGCCGAAGCGCAAACCCAGCATGAGGAACAACAAGCTGGTGAAATTCAGCACAAAATTGCTGAGTTAGAGCGGGGCCTTATCCTGTTGCGCAAACAAGTGGAACAGGCAGAGGAACAGCGGCAACTGGCCGACCGCGCCAGCGACCGTTTGCAGACGCGTCATGATCTGCTGCGGCGTTTGCGCGATGAAGGGGCTGGTTATGCCAGTGGGGTGCGCGCTGTTTTGCAGACTAGTCAAGCGGGCGGCGGTAAAGGCGCGCGCTTGACGGGAATCTTGGGCACAGTGGCTGCCCTGGTGCGGGTGCCAGCACAATTGGATACGGCGATAGAGACAGCGCTGGGTGGCGCGTTGCAGAATATCGTGACCCAAACTTGGGATGACGCTCGTCAGGCCATCGAATTTTTGAAGAGCAGTGGTCGCGGGCGCGCCACCTTTTTGCCGCTGGATCGGCTAAACGTGCTCTCTGCCCTGCCGGCCCCGCGTTTGGATGGTGTTTTGGGGAACGCCGCTGACTTGGTCGAATATGATCCGCGCATCGAAAAGGCTGTGTTGCAACTGCTCAACCGCGTCTGGATTACGCAGGATTTGAACGCCGCTCGCGCTGCGCTCGATAAGCTAGCGGGCAACAGTCGCCCCACCGTTGTGACGCTAGATGGCGAGATTATCCGGCCTGGTGGTGCGGTGACGGGTGGCAATGACCATAACCGCCGCGACGAATCTATGTTGGCGCGCGCGAGAGAATTGCGTGAATTGCCAGCCCAGATGAACCAAACCGCGCAAAAGGGCCAACAAGTCGCCGCTGCTTGCGCCACCTTGAATCGTCAGACGGAAGCGACTCAATTGCAAATGGAGACAGAACAGCGTACGTTGGCCGAACTAGCGTGCCAGGAACGCCAGCAGCGCCAACAAAGCGAAGAGTTGCGCCGCCGCCTGGATCGCGCCCAGCAGACGATCCGTTGGCAACAGGAACGGTTGACGCAAGTGACAACCGAGCTTGAAAATCTTAGCCACAAAGAAAGTGCGCTTCAGGCTGAACAGGCGCAATGGCAAGTGACTGAAACCGAGATGCGCGCCCGTTTGGCCCAAGCGGAAGCCATTATGCAGACGGCCGGGATTGGCGAATTGTTGCAAACCTTGGCGGATCTGCGCGCCACTGCCGCCGAAACCTCTGGTCATCTGCGCAGCCAACAGACCCTTTTGGAAAATCAAAAGCGTAATTTGCAAAGTATCGCCGATCAAATTCGCGCCAAAACCCAGCGGATCACGACACTTAGTGAAGAGAGTGGTGATCTGAGCGTCCGCATTCAACAGATGAGCGCTGTCGAAGCAAAACTGAGCGCGCAGATTGAGCAGTTGCACCAGAAAATTGATCCGCTTGAGGTCGCGGTGGCGCGTTTGGCCGCCGAACAGATCAGCGAAGAAGCCAGAGAACGCGCCGCCCAACAGCTCTTGCGCCAGGATGAAGGTAATTGGAATAATACCCAGTTGCAGTTGCAGCGCGCCGATGATCAATTGCAGCAATTGCGCCATGAAATCGAGCAGGATTGGACGCTCTTGACGGTGACCGAGGGCCAAGATGATAGTGAACAAGCGCTGCTAGTTCCCGATGATTTTGTGGAGCAATTGCCTGTGCTCGCAACTTTGCCTGCGGCCTTAGAAGAAGAAGTGCGAATCACACGCGCGCGGTTGGCACGCTTGAGCAATGTCAACCGCGCGGCGATGCGTGAATATGACGAAGCGGCCAGTCGGCACGAGTTTTTGACCACGCAAGTAAAAGATCTGGATGCAGCGACTACGGATTTGCGCAAGGTGCTCAGAGAGTTAGATATTTTGATGGAAACCGCTCTGGATCGTACCTTTAAGGCTGTAGCTGAGCAGTTCATTCGTTTCTTTCAGCAACTATTTAATGGCGGCGATGCCCAACTTGTGTTGACCGAACCCAATGATCTCGCCAATACGGGTGTTGAAATTATTGCTCGCCCACCGGGGAAACGCCCCCAGAGTTTGGCGCTGCTCTCCGGCGGTGAACGCACCTTGGCGGCTTGCGCCTTGATTTTTGCGATTTTACAGGTCAGCCCAACGCCTTTCTGCGTGTTAGACGAAGTAGACGCCGCCCTGGACGAAGCCAACGTGGATCGCTTCCGTCAAACCCTAGACGAATTGAGCAACGGCACACAATTTATTATTGTCACGCATAATCGGCGTACGCTAGAGGGCGCCAATACCATCTATGGCATCACGATGGGCAATGATGGCGTCAGTAAGGTGATCAGTTTGCGGCTGGAAGGTGATAAGATCGTGCAGAATGGTGCGGCGGCTGGGGGCAATCTAGATAAAACGCAGCTTGCTAAAATTGAGGAGTTGGTGAAGATGTAATCGATTATGCTGGGCTGAGTCCGCACTTTTGCCGAGCCCATCATCGTTTGTCGAATCATACCCGACATTGACGATGTTCATTTACAAATGCGCATGAACAATCGTTTGCTCCTTATGACTCACCAACTTCCTCATTTGCTTCTTTCACAGGCGGGATCAGGCCGTATTTGGCTTCTAACTCTGGCTCAGGGATATATTCGGGCGCGTTTTCGCCCAGGCGTTGGAGTGACATCGCGGCGGCGGCTTGCGTGGCTTCTTGTTTGCTGTGACCCGAGGCCACACCATAAACCTGATGAGAAATGATCACTTGCATGACAAAGGTCTTGTTGTGATCCGGCCCGTGGCTCTCCACCGTCTTGTAACGCGGCGTCTGACCAAGATTGCTCTGTACCCATTCTTGGAGTCGGCTTTTGGGATCTTTTTCTAAGGCGTTTTTTTGCACCCGATCCAATTCTTTGCCGACCAGCGACATGGTGAATTGGCGCACGACGTCAATCCCCTGGTCGATATAAAGCGCGCCGATCAGGGCCTCAAAGGTAGCACACAGGGTCGCCACGCGATAGCGGCCACCACTATCTTCTTCGCCGTGGCCCAGCAACAGGTAATCGCCCAGATGAAGTTGTTTGGCTAAGCGGGCCAATGTCTCGCGCCGCACGAGTGCAGCGCGTAAATTTGTCAAGGCGCCTTCTTGATAGAGCGGGAAACGGCGAAATAATTCTTCGCTGACCACGAAACCCAAGACAGTATCACCCAGAAATTCTAAGCGCTCGTTGTCGGCCAGGGTCCCGTCGTGCTCTGCTTCGTTCAGATAGCTGCGGTGGACAAAGGCGCGGTGCAAGAGCTGTTTATCCTTGAAATTGAGATCATGCTGTTGCTCAAGGTTCGTAAGGTCGGGAACAGTCATCGGCATCCTTATTGATTCGTTTAAAAATGGTCAGGGTCGGTGCGCTTAAGACTAAGGTGTGACATGACGCTTGGCGATGAATGCCCGTAAAACCAGCATACGGGCCGGCATCTGCTGGGATCATGCCAAGCAAATGTTGCCGCCAGAACTATACTTTGGGTGGATTTTTCAGGCCATGACCAGTTAAAACCGCCACGACTTGTTCGTGCTGGCCAATCGTGGCCGCCATTTTCTCGATCGCCGCCGCCACAGTGGCGCTGGTCGGTTCAACAAACAGACCGCGCCGCGCCAGACTGGCCTGCGCTTTTAACACTTCTTCTTCGTTGACGGCGACCACACTGCCGCGTGAATTCTGCACGGCCCTTAGAACGGCCGCCGCATGCACTGGGTAGGTAATCGCAATGCCATCGGCGCTGATCTGACCCAGACGCGGGGTTGGATCGATCTCTTCCGAGTGATTGACAAACGCTTCGTAGATAGGTGTGTAGGGCTCCGCTTGCACGGCAATTAGCCGTGGTAGTTTATCCGTAACCCCCGAATTAAGCAAATGCTGAAAACCACGCCAGATGCCCAGGATCGCCCCACCGTGACCAACCGGCGACACCAACCAATCGGGTACACTTCGCCCCGCCTGCTCCCAAATCTCCCAAGCGCAAGTCATTTGACCCAGCAGAAAGGCTGGATGCCAGGCATGCGAGGCATAGGCCGTCTCGGTGGAAACTTGTGTATCGGCTTCTGCGGCACGCGTGGCCATATCGCGCGGGCCGGGTACTTCCACCAGTTCGGCGCCATAGACAGCAATTTGGGCTTTTTTGGGTTGTGGGGCGCTGCTTGGCACAAAGATGCGGGCATGCAGACCCGCGCAGCCGGCATAACAGGCGAGGCTGGCACCGGCATTGCCACTGGAATCATCGACCATCGTGTCGGCCCCTAGCCCCGCCAGCCAATTGACCATGACGCTGACGCCGCGGTCCTTGTAGCTGCCCGTGGGCATAAAGGCATCCATTTTCCAACTGACCGCGCGCTTGCTCCACTGATCGGCGATCAAAGGGGTCCAGCCTTCCCCCAATGTGATCCGTGTTCGCCCAGTTGCAATCACAGGCAACATGGCGGCATAGCGCCACTGACCAGCCTGGTTTGCATCGATCAGATCAGGGTCAAAACGCGGTAATTCCGTATATTCCAAGGGATGAGCGGTCAGCGGGCAGCGCAAAGGGCTCAGTTCCGCTGCAATTCGAAATCGGCTGGTAGGGCAATACGCAATCAAATAAGCTATCCTTTCTGCGTAGGATTGACGCCAACAACAGAGTAGGACAAAGTTCTGTTGAATGGTTCAATCTTTGGTCATCGCTGTTGCTGCCAGGTGAGCTATCCACTTGCAGCTTTAACCAATCAGCGACGGAAATATGATGAATTTTTGTTGACGAGTAGTGTCTCGCAAGTTGGCTTGATTGTCAAGGGGCGCTAGCTGCGGTGAATTGTTAAAAGTTCTAAAAAAGTTTACAATTTCAATTACCGCGTGCAAAATTCAGCGGTTTTTGACAATTCAATTATACTACTTTGTCGGCACACTATCACAGTCAATACACTATCACACTGGATAAATCTATGACCCTGTTACGCCTGCCTGGTTTGGTCGATGCCCATGTGCATCTGCGTGAGCCAGGTTATGAACACAAAGAGGACTTCTACAGCGGTACGGTTGCTGCCTTGGCTGGCGGTGTTACCACTGTATTGGACATGCCGAACACGCAACCACCCACCGCCACGCCTGCACTCTTGCAGGATAAAGCCCGCCGCGCCGCTGCCAAAGCTGTGTGTGATGTCGGGATTTTTGCGGGGGCAACCAACAACGAGCTTGACGCCTATCTGCCCGTGGCGCAAACGGCCTGTGGCTTGAAAATTTATGTAAGCGATACTTTTGGTAGTTTGCGGATCGACGATTTGGGGCTGCTGCATCGGCTCTTTCGCACCTGGGGCGAAAAAGGCGCGCAAGTTGGTTATCGCACTGCCCTACATCCCAATGGTCTGGGCCCCGTGGCTGTCCATGCCGAAGAGTTGATGTTGCCCGTCTGCTTGGCGCTCAGCGATCTATACGACGTGCCGCTGCATATTGTTCACGTCACCCGGCGCAGTGAGATTGAGCTAATTCGCCGCGCCAAAGCGTGCAATTATCGGGTCACCTGTGAAGTTACGCCGCATCACCTCTTCCTTTCCACCGAAGATCTGCCCCGGCTGGGCCCGTTGGGGGATATGCGGCCACGGCTGGCGACCCCAGACGATGTCGCCGCTTTATGGGAGAATCTGGAGACAATCGACATCTTTGCCACCGATCACGCGCCCCATACGCTGGCGGAAAAGGGCATTGGGGTCGCAACCCCACCAGCCGCGCCCCCGCCCGGCGTGCCAGGCGTCGAAACCATGTTGCCATTGTTGCTGACCGCTGTCCACGCTAACCGTCTAACTCTGGAGCAAGTAATTGCGCGCTGTGTCACCGCGCCGCAAAAGCTCTATGGTTTGCCAGAGCAGCCGGATACGTCTATCGAAGTTGATGTCGATGCTGAGTATGTGCTCCAGAATGCGGCGATGAAGACACGCGTGAGATGGACACCTTTTGCCGATATGCCGGTGTTTGGCCGCGTTGAGCGGGTGCGCTTGCGTGGTCAGGTTGTCTACGAAGCTGGACAAGTGCTCGCCGCGCCGGGGTCTGGCCGTGTACTGTTTCAGACTGCACTTGCCGACTAATGAAAGAATTAATCGCAACTACCTTGCCGCATCCTCTATTCTGGGTGGCCCTTAGCTCGAAATAGAGGGTAGAGTTCCGTGCCATTCTCCCCTCTTCTGAAATCCGTCCTTCGATTCAGGAGAGGGGCCGGGGGTGAGGCAAAGTAGTTACGAATCGATTGATAAAATCGGTAGGGGTCCGCTAGCGGTCCCTTACGTTTGTCAACCTGTTTTAACCGGCTTGACCTATCCAATCCCGCTTTAATAAGTGGCCAACAGAAAAGGAAAAGAATTTTATGACAAATACCAAAGATACGGGGCGTATGCCGGTCGACCATGTGAGTAACGGTTTTCATGGCCAGGACATTCTCAGCGTTAGCCAATTTGACCGGGCCAAACTCGACTATATTTTCGGTGTGGGACAAGAGATGCAAGTACTGGTTGAGCGCTTTGGCAGCGCCGATCTGCTGCAAGGTAAAATTCTCGCCAATCTTTTCTATGAACCAAGCACACGCACCAGTTCCAGTTTTATGGCTGCTATGTTGCGCCTGGGGGGCCAGGTGATCCCGATCAACAATGTCCAATATAGCTCGGTGACCAAAGGCGAAAGTTTGCCCGACACCATTCGCACGCTAGAAAGCTATGCCGATGTGATCGTGTTACGGCATCCAGAACTGGGCGCGGCGGCGATTGCGGCGCATTATGCCAAGAAACCGATTATCAATGCGGGTGACGGCGTTGGCGAGCATCCGACGCAGGCGCTGCTCGATCTTTTTACGATTAACCAAGATTTGGGCCAGTTGGATGGTCTGAAAATTGCGATGGTGGGTGATCTGAAATATGGGCGTACGGTACACAGCCTGACCAAATTGCTGATCAACTACGGCGTTGAATTTGTCTTTGTCAACCCCGATCTCTTGCCGATGCCGGAAGATGTGCTTGACGTGTTGCGCGGCACGGGCCATACCTTTCACCAAACGAAAGATCTCCATGAGGTCATCGGCGAGGTGGATGTGCTCTATGTGACACGGGTGCAAAAAGAACGCTTCACCGATCTGGCCCAATACGACCGCGTGAAAGATGATTACGTGGTCGACGAAGCCCTGATGAGCCAAGCCAAACAGAAAATGATTGTCATGCATCCGCTGCCACGGATCAACGAGATCAGCTACGCCATCGATGACGACCCGCGCGCCGCTTATTTTCGGCAGATGCGCAATGGGATGTATATCCGCATGGCCTTGCTGGCGGCTGTGCTGGGCAAGGGATAACCTATGATAAAGTAGGGGATAGGCATGCCTATCCCCTACTTTATCATACAAAATCTGTATTTCTAAGCATAAACCTGCTTTTCAATGTCTCCAGTGCAAGGTATAATCCTCGTATGTCTGTTCCACCACTCTCCCAACCCGTTTATCGGCCTTTATTCGTAGCCAACCGCACTGCTCGCCTCGTCTGCCTATGCCTGCTGGTGCTACTCCTTGGCCTGGATTTTTCCGCACAGCCAGTGATTGCCCAGACGCCGGCCAACCCAGACGCCGAGATCATCTTTATTGACAACAATGGTTTTATCCGTGTGTTGGACACCAAGGTGACCGCTAATCGCCCGCTCGTTGAGTGGGTGAGCCCGACCGGCGGTTGGACCGATTTTGCCGCGGGCGATGTCAACAATGACGGTGATGCTGAAATTGTCGCGATTGGTGGTGACGCTAGCAGTGGCAAATTGGCCGTCTATGACCCGGTCGTCGCCGCGGGCGCCGTTGATCCTATGCAGGTGATCAATGGTATTCCGTGGGCGACACTTTACGCGGCGGCGATTCCTGGCAAACCGACGCTCGTCGCTGCCGGAGATTTGAATGCTACTGTGCTTGGCGACGAGATCGTCTATGCTTACAACTTGAACGACGCTGAT
Source organism: Caldilineales bacterium (assembly GCA_038318235.1). Classification (GTDB taxonomy): domain Bacteria; phylum Chloroflexota; class Anaerolineae; order Caldilineales; family Caldilineaceae; genus JAPLGZ01. The sequence goes on along the minus strand of JBBQBY010000109.1, from coordinate 20 downwards.
AAAGTGCACAGCAGCGATCG
>JBBQBY010000108.1:0-16568 GCA_038318235.1 Caldilineales bacterium | reverse complement strand
AACCGGTGGCTGGCTATGTTAAACGCATCAATCAAGGAGCGTCGGTTGAAGAATCGAGCGAAATGATCAGTGCGCGCGAGTCGATGGGCGAAACTATGATGTTGGGCTTGCGTTTGTTGCAAGAAGGTGTGGCCTTTGCGCGTTTTCAAGCGTTGCATCAGGTTGCGTTGCCCGCAGTTTTTGCCACAGAACTGGCCAAATTGCGTGATTGGCGTTTGATCGACATCGACGAACAGCGTGTCCGCTTAACCCGCCAAGGCCTGATGATGGGCAATCAGGTTTTTGCAGATTTTTTGCCTTGAGCCAGCGCTTCCACCAGAAATAACCTTCGGCTTGCAGATGTCAATCTGTCATTCCCAAGCTGAATATGCCGTACTTGACAACTTTCTCAGACGATTATTCAAGACGATTTAATCAAGAGGTTTTCTAACTAATGACGCGAGCGCTTTATCCCGGTACCTTTGATCCGATCCATAACGGGCATATTGACATTGCTGAACGGGCCAGCACGATCTTTGCTGAAGTCGTATTTGCTGTCTATGATGCGCCACCGAAAAAGTTACTGTTTAGCACAGAAGAACGTTTGGGGCTGGCGCGTATGGCGCTGGTCCATCTAACCAACGTCACGGTAACGACCTACACAGGGCTAACCGTCGAATATGCCCGCCAAAATGCGGCCGATGTGATTGTGCGTGGGCTCCGTAATATAGCGGATTTCCAAAGTGAGCATCAAATTGGGGGGGCGAATCACCACTTAGCCAGTGATATTGAACTTTGCTGCTTTTTTTGTCATGGTGAATATGCCTATTTAAGCTCCACCATTCTGAAAGAGGTCGCTAGTCTGGGCGGTGATACCACGTTCTGGGCGCCTGATTCGGTGCAGCAAGCCCTACGTAACAAATTTAACTTGCCGGAAACTAAGCTTAATACGAAAAGCGTGCCGCGCCGGCGCAGTAAATTAGCGCATCGTGGTTGAGCAAAAGGTCAATTGATCTGGCCGCCAGCTGATCGTGGTCGATTGTTAACATCAAAACTATGCTCATGTCAGAATGAAAAGCGGCGTTTTGCCGATTGGCGAGCCCGGACCCCCACCTAACCTCCCCCTGCTGGGGAGGAACGGAGGCTTCGTCGGCCCCGTGATGGTTCCCTCCCTTACCAAGGGAGCGCGCCTAGAAGGCGACCGCCCTTGGGCGCGGGTGGGGTTAATCTCCACTTTTCATATTGAAGTCAGTATAACTTCTCTAGCACAACGAGGAGGTGTCTTATGGCCATCTTACAATTAATTGATCAATTGACCGAATCACTCAATCGCGGGCGGCAAATTCCGCTCTCTGCGCTGCGCATGGTGGATGCCCATGAATTTGGGCAGTTGCTTGAACGCATGCGGATCAACGTACCCAGTTCCATTATGGAGAGTGAACGAACATTGGCCGAGCGCGACCGCATTTTGGCGGATGCGCACGCAGAGTATGATCGCATTCTACAGCAGGCCAAACAAAAAGCGTTGGAGCTGCTCAGCGATGACGCACTGGTTGTCGCGGCGCGCCACGAAGCCGAACGAGTGATGGAAGACAGCCGTAATGCGGCTAAGCGTCGGGCTGAAGAGGCTGATCGCTATGCCGTGCAAGTGCTCGAAGATCTGGCCCAGAAGTTACAAGTAATTACAAAGCAAGTGGAAAATGGCGTCCAATTGATGCGAACCGGCCGGTTTATTGATTCAACTGAATTTAACGAACCAACCGAGCGCTGAATGCGTCAAACTGGTCGCGCCAAGATTGATGGTTGATCCTTGCCATTTATTTTGACAGGAAAGCGCGCAAAAGTTATAATGTTCTTCTGTCTTTTGACTTTGCTGTGCAATGCAGGATTTTATAAGTGCATGAGCAATGTGCACGGCTTGCTTGCCCTAGAGCAAAGGTCAATATAGCTTAAAACTCAGTATTAAAACTCAGTATAATGTGAGCGAAAATAACCTGGTCTTGCTCGACCAGGGAAAATCATCGGAAAAGCTAGACCGGGAAAAGCTAGACCGGGAAGAGACCGACCATGCAGTATAATATTGCACAGCTATTAAAAGAACCAATCGGGTCCGTTCGTCGCTATGAATTAATTGAAAACGTGGCGGATCTGGATCCAGAGCTTCCCTTATTGGGACCGTTGGTTGGCCAAGTGCAAATCATGCGTACGAACAGCGGTGCATTGGTTACCGGTGAGTTGAGCACAGCTGTACGCGCTGCCTGTAATATTTGTGTGGAACCAATTGCGGTGCCAGTACGCTTCAATCTTGAGGAAAATTTTCGTCCGCTGACCGAGGTGGAAACAGGTCGTTATCTGCGCCCCGATGAATATGAAGGCGACGCCGAAGATTTGGATGATGCTGCTCTGTTGATTGATGAGCATCACATCCTGAACATTACCGAAATTGTGCGGCAGAATATTTGGTTGAATTTACCCATGTATCCGAGTTGCAACTGGGAGGGTGCCGGCGAGTGCCCAAACTTAACAGTACTGCGGCAGAATATAGGGGATGTGCGGCTGTTGAGTAGTGAAGAAGAGCCTGGCGAAGAAGAGGAAGCAGAAGTCATTGATCCACGCTGGGCTGCATTGCTAAATTTGCGCAATCAAACTGGTCAAGATACAAACTGATAAAACGCATCTAGACAACGTGTAGATTTTAAACAACGTGTAGATTTTAAACAATGTGTAGATTTTAAACAATGTCTAGATTTATTTTAATAGTACATGTTGCTCGTGATGCATGCTTACAAACTGATATTTTTTGCAACGATTGCTTTGTGATAAGCAATTATAAGGAGAAAAAATGACACCTTTACCAAAACGCAAACTGAGCAAGGGACGCCGTGATCGTCGTCGTGCCCACGATGCGCTGACCATCCCGAATCTGACGGAATGCACCAATTGCCATCAGAAGATGTTGCCCCATCGGGTCTGTCCGCACTGTGGGCAGTATCGTGGACGCCAGGTGCTTGATGTTAGCGACGCCACCAAAGCCGCATAAGCAACCAAAACAAAGGGGATTGGGCGTTGATAACCAAATCCCCTTTTTCTTAGCAAGAAAGCACAAGGTTTCCCCGAATCCTCCTTTTTTGTGCTTGCCATCATCTCCGTTGCTGAACATTTGGCCTAAACTATTCTTATGACTGAATTTCATTTTATCTCTGGCGCGCATGCAACTGGTTTCCTCTTTCCCGGCCAGGGTAGCCAGCATGTAGGGATGATGCGTGAACTGGTAGACGCTTATCCAGTCGCCAAAGCTACGTTTGAAGAAGCGGATGGCGTGCTTGGTTTTCCGCTTAGCCAACTCTGTTTTGAAGGACCGGAACCAGAACTGACCGATACTATCAATGCCCAGCCGGCTTTATTGGCGGCTTGCGTGGCAATTTTGCGCGCCATTCAACAGGAAATCGGGCCCGCAGCGTTAGCGCCGGCGGCTGATCGCCCTTCCTTTGTCGCTGGTCATAGCATGGGTGAGTATACGGCGTTGGTGGCCGCGGGCAGTCTAAGTTTCGCCGATGGTCTGCGTTTGGTGCGCGAACGGGGCCGCTTGATGAAAGAGGCTGGCGAAAAAGCACCTGGTAGGATGGCGGCTGTGTTGGGGTTGGATGAAGCGCAGGTGGCGGCGATTTGTGCCTCGGCGACCCTTGCTGGCGGGATTGCGCAGGTGGCCAATGATAACTGCCCAGGCCAGGTTGTGATTTCGGGCGACCGCCAAGGCATGGAAGCGACCATGGCCGCGTTAACCGCAGCTGGAGCCAAAAAAGTTGTGCCGTTGGCTGTGAGTATTGCTGCGCATAGCCCTCTGATGCAACCGGCCGCCGACCAGTTACAGCGTGTAATTGATGCTACCACAATCACCGCGCCCACCGTACCGATTATTGCCAATACTAGCGCGCAACTATTGACGAGCGCAGCGGCAATTCGCGCCGAATTGGTGGCTCAGTTGACGGGTAGCGTACGCTGGTCGGCTTCTATGCAACTGGCCTTGCACGCGGGTGTCACCAAATTTGTGGAAATTGGCCCAGGTGAGGTGCTGGCCGGGTTGATGAAGCGCATTGAGCGGAGCGTGACGCGGATGACCGTCAATACGCCGGATGGTGTACGCGCTTTTGTGTAAGCTTTGACCGACCACCAAACCAACTCGGCCCACTGTTGATTAGAAACAGGCTAGTCTAATTCAAGTTTTGGTTACCCCTTATTTCGTATTCGCCATTTCTTGATTTAAGCGGTATAATCTTTCTTACACTGCACAATGGAGATGAGAAGTCTTTAATCTGATGCAGCTAACTCTCTCATCTCATACAAATCAATCCATGTTATTGTTCATTGCCGATGAACATCGCTTAAATAAAACATTGCAGACGGGATTTTTATGGACTTTTCTGGTAAAGTAGCGTTGGTGACAGGCAGCAGCAGTGGGATTGGGGCTGCTATCGCCAAAGAACTGGCAACCGCCAAAGCCAAAGTTGCCGTGCATTATCGGGGCAATGCGGATGGTGCCAACCTTGTGGCCGAGGAAATTCGTCAACAAGGCGGTATTTGTTCAATCTATCAGGCTGATGTCAGCAATCCAGAACAGGCAACTAGTTTGGTCAAGCAAGTGCAACAAGAATTAGGCAGCTTGGACATTTTGATCAACAATGCTGGCACCACGCGCGACACCCTACTTATGACCATGAAAGAAGAAGATTGGGATACGGTGATCAACACCAATCTGAAAAGTGTCTATGCCATGTCGCGGGCTGTCTTGCGTGGTATGATTAAAAGCCGTTGGGGCCGGATTGTTAACATTACCAGTGTGGTTGGTATAGCTGGTCAGGCTGGTCAAGCCAATTATGCCGCGAGCAAGGCTGGGATTATTGGCTTCACCAAAAGCTTGGCGCGTGAGGTAGCAAGCCGTAATATTACTGTCAACGCGGTGGCGCCGGGTTTCATCCCTACAGCTTTAACTGCTGTGTTAAATGAAGAGCAGAATAAGGCCATTGTGAACGATACGCCCGTAGGGCGGATGGGTACGCCGGAAGAAGTGGCCTGGGCTGTTTTGTTCTTGGCCGCCGAACGTTCTAGCTTCATCACCGGCCAGGTGTTGAGCGTGGATGGCGGATTGGTTATGGCGTAAACGAGGACAATGAATAATCCACACCAAACATCATCCGCAGTTTTCAACCAGCCGAAAGGTAAATTGAGCATGTCGGCTGAGAATAAGACAGACAAAAATAAGACAGACAAAAATAAGCTAGAGAAAAGCTCTACACCAACCGCTGACGATCATAATCAAATTATCAGACAACGTCGCCATGCACGCCGTCAAGCGTTGCAGGCGCTGTTTGAAGTGGATATTGTGAAACACCTGCCGGGCACCGTGGTGGATGAGCATTTGGCGCAACATCCACCGGGTGAGCATGGCGCAGAATTTTTGCGCTGGTTGGTGAGTGGTGTTGTCAAACACAAAATTACACTTGATGAAATTATTCAAAAATATGCACCGGATTGGCCAATCGATCAGCTAGCTATTATCGATCGCAACATTTTGCGTATGGCCTTGTTTGAAATTGGTTGCCATGATGCCGCTACGCCACCTAAGGTCGTGATCAACGAAGCCGTAGAATTGGCTAAAATGTTTGGCGGCGATAGTAGCCCCCGTTTTGTCAATGGTGTGCTGGGTTCAGCACTGGATGAGGTCTTTAGGAAACTCCTCTAAAAAGATTCCTATAAACTGCCTATGGATACTAGCTTCTTTGGGATCGGCATACCGGAACTTGTTTTTATTGTGGTCATCGCATTGATCGTATTGGGCCCGGAACGTTTACCGAGCACCATGCGAGAGATTGCGAAAATGTGGGGCTATGTGCGCAATCTTTCGCGCGAGCTAACTTCTCAGTTCGGTGATGAACTGAAGGTGCTTGATGATATCAATCCGCAAAAATTGATGCGCGAGATGGTCGAGTCGGCCGAAAAAGAAGCCAAGCAACACATGGACAGTCTGAAATCGGTTACGACAACCAAGACGACGACTGTCGTGACCACCGCGACTGCGACCGCTTCGCCCACCGTGGCGCCAACGGAAGCAGAAGTGGTTATAGAATCTACCACCACGGAAACGACTGTGATTAACGAAGTGCCTGTTGATCCAGCACCGGCTGGCATTACCGTTGACTCAACTGCGGTGCCGATTGAAGAGGTCGAGCACCGGATCTTGCCACCCGCGCCAGATGATGAGGTTGTTGAGAAGCGGATCTTGCCATCTGCACTGTCGGATGAAGTTATGGACAGTGAGGTTACGAACGGGGTTGTGGCGGAAGCGCCATCAGATGAACCAATCATCGCAAGCCAACTAGTTCCGCATGCAACCGCTGTGAGTTTAAATGGCGCCTCTGACAAACAAGAAAATCTTGGCTAAATAGTAAGATTAGTATAATTGAAAATCTGGTCGTAGATTAGAAAGTAAGGCGGTTAATAAGCCTATGGCAATTACAGTGAATCAACAACCCCCTGAGCCGGTCAGCGAAGGCCAGATGACGCTGATCGAGCATCTGAACGAGTTGCGTGTCCGGTTGATCTGGATTATCGCCTCTTTGCTCGTCGGTACCGTAGCGGCGTTCTTTTTTAGAGACGCCTTGCTGACGTTTCTCCAAGCACCGCTTGGTTCTGCGCCACTGATCTCTACTGGCCCCACAGATACGATTATCAACGTCTTCAAGATCAGTTTTATGGTCGGTGCCTCCATCGGTATGCCGGTGATTGTTTATCAACTGGTTGCGTTTGCCGCACCAGGCTTATACCCACATGAAAAGCGCGCGCTATTCATGACTTTGCCAGCGATCATGTTGCTCTTTTTGAGTGGCATGGCCTTTGCTTTTTACGTGATGCTGCCTGTCGCTATCCAGTTTTTGCAGACATTTGCTGGCACTCATGTCGAACAATTATGGACACTTGATCGCTATGTCGGTTTTGTGACCCAAATCGTTTTCTGGATTGGCGTTTCTTTCGAAACTCCGGTCGTGCTGGGCTTCTTGTCGCGTACCGGGATTGTCAGTGGGCCACAATTACTTAACTTTTGGCGTTATGCACTCGTGATTATTGCTGTTGTTTCTGCCATCATCACACCAACGGTTGATCCGGTGAATATGGCGCTTGTGATGGCGCCGTTGATCTTCCTCTATTTTGTCAGCGTGGGGCTTGGGTATCTGTTGTACAAACCGCGCACACCGCGTGATTTCTCGGACTAGGCTTGACGGAGCGGGATGAAAGCTTGCTGTGATGTCTGATCGTTTTGCCATGATTGCCCGTAAACAAGAAGTCCAGCGACAGATCGAGCAAATTCGTCGCCAATCGGCACGTGAGCAGACGCAATCACCACGGAACCAGCGTCGTCTCGATCAGTTGACCACGCAGCTTGAGCAATTGATGGCAGAAGAGTATAATCTGCGCATCAAAATTGACAAAAGTAAAGCTTAATCATTCAGCTAAGGGCGACCATTGTGTCGCCCTTATTTTGTCCACTCACACCTAGATAGTCAGCTATTTTGCAGAGGAGCAGAGCAATGCAAGAACGCTTTGATGCGGTCATCGTGGCTGGATATGACCGCAATAAATCAGATGCGCTAACTGAGCAGAGTGGCGAACCGCATAAGGTCTTACTTAAAATCGCCGGTAAACCAATGATCTGGTATGTCGTCAATGCGCTGGCGCAAAGCCAATCAGTTGACCGGATTGCGATTGTCGGTTTAGGCCCGGAAGATGGCGTAGCGTTCGGCCACCCCGTACACTATCTGGCCGATCAAGGCGGCATGTTCGATAATGTCGTCTATGGCTTCACCTGGTTGGCACAATCGCAGGCTCAGGAGCGTTATGCCCTGTTGTTGACGGGCGATATTCCACTATTGACCAGCGCAATGGTCGATCAATTTGCTGCCGCCTGCCAATCGCTGAATCAAGATGTCTATTGGGGCATTGTGGAAAAGACGCGGATGGAAGCAATTTTTCCACAGAGTAAACGTAGCTATTTACGCCTGGTAGAAGGCCAATTTTGTAATGGTAATCTTTTCTTGGGCAAGATAGCTATTCCGTTGAAGCGCCAAGCACTGATCAAACAGATGTTAGAGCAGCGTAAAAGCGTCGTGCGTCAACTCCGTCTGTTAGGCTTCGGTGTGATTGTTAAATTTTTGCTCCACCGCTTGCGCCTGCGCGATTTGCTGGGTGTTGTCCAACGCGCCCTTGATCTCAGTGGCGCCCCGATCATCTTACCGTTTGCCGAGGCGGCGATGGATGTGGATAAACCCCATCAGCTTGCCCAGGTAGTCGCCTATATGGAACAACACTCGTCCTCAATTGATCAGCAAAGTGGGCAAGCAACACCCCATGCATAATCTACTCGCAGGGCTGATTCGGCGTCTACAAGTTTGGGATAGCGTACTTAGCCAGCAACTCACCCTCAAGCCCGTTGAAAGTGAATCACGCCCCTCCGGTTTCTGGCCGACTTTGCTCGTGGCGCATCTGGGCGATAGTTGGCTATGGTTGTTGATCGCAGGTCTGCTGTTTAAATCTGCCTACCGGTCTGGCGTGCCTATGCACAAACATCGCGTCACTTTAATCTGGACGTGGCTGATCAGTCTGATAGCCGCCACAATTGCAACCTTGTTGGTGAAACGCCAGGTCAAGCGGCAACGGCCCGGCAAACGCCAATTGCTGTATGGACGGGGCGCCGATGTGCATAGTTTTCCCAGCGGTCACGCGGCACGTTTGGGGGCCGTGGCAGTATGGGGTAATTTATTGTGGCCTAAGTGGGGATGGTTGACCTGGGTGCTGGCCGTGAGTGTCGGTTGGAGTCGCATCGCCCTAGGCATTCATTATGGAGGGGATGTCGCTGCGGGCTGGGTGTTGGGCGGGATCATTGGTCTGTTATTTCAGAAATTAGGCAGGCAGAATAATCCCAACAACCAGCGTTGATGAAGTAGTGGTTCCTAAATACACCTAAATACAATAGGTGTAATGAACCCGTCTTTTATGTTTTTGCCAGTTTCGCTTTTTCTTCCTCAACCAACATCCGCCGGATTACTTTGCCGATCTGACTCTTGGGTAACTCGGTGCGAAACTCGATCAAAGATGGCACTTTATAAGGTGCCAAATTTTCCTTGCAATGGTTGCGAATTTCCTCTTCGGTGGCCGTTGTCCCTTCTTTGAGGATAATATAAGCCTTAACGGTCTCACCCCGTTTGGCGTCGGGCACGCCGGCCACGGCGGCCTCCCGTACTTTCGCATAGGTGAAGAGCACTTCTTCGACCTCGCGTGGCACCACTTTGTAGCCGCTGGCAATGATCAAATCCTTTTTGCGGTCCACAATGTAGAAATAGCCATCCTTGTCCATCTTGGCAATATCGCCCGTGTGCAACCAATGATCGCTGCTGATCATTTGGGCGGTTTCGGCTGGCATATTCCAATAGCTGTGCATGACCTGTGGGCCACGCACTAATAATTCGCCTTCTTTGCCTTCGGCGACATCGGCATAATTGCCCTGCGCATCGGGATCTAATTCGACCAGCCGAATCTCGGTGTTTGGCAGCGGCAGGCCAACCGAACCAGCGCGACTTTCCCCTTGGATCGGGTTGGCTGTAATCGTCGGCGAAGTTTCGGTCATGCCAAAACCCTCGACCAGACGCCCGCCGGTGATCGATTCAAATTTCTGCGCCACTTCCACCGGCAAGGCGGCTGCTCCACTGAGACAGGCTTTGATCGAACGCAAATTGTATTGCTGGACTTTTGGATGGTTGACAATCGCAATGTACATGCCAGGGACACCGGGATAAAGGGTGATTTTTTCGTGGTTGATCGTTTCCAAGATGTGATTGGCGTTGCGCGGGTCGGGCACTACCACTAGTTCGGCGCCCAGAGCAATCCCCAACAGCATCCCGACCGTCATGCCATACACATGAAAGAAGGGCAAGGCGCAGAGCACTTTTTCTTTGCCATATTCGGCTGGCGTAAACCAGGCGACCATTTGCATCACATTACTGATCAAGTTGTGATGGGTCAGCATCGCCGCTTTGGGGACACCCGTCGTGCCGCCGGAATATTGGAAGAGCGCAATATCGTCATTGTTGATTGGCACAGGCGTTGGTTGGCCGCTTGCCTGTTTGAGCAGATCATAGAGCCGATACAGGCCAGGCGCGGGTGCCACATCCTGCATCAGATGCGTGGCGCGCGTCTGCTTCTCGACCATGCCCTTAAAAGGCCAGCGGAGCGATTCGGCAATATCGGTGAGAATAACATGTCTGACTGGTGTGTGTTCGCGAATCTGGCCGAAGCGTTCGTATAATCCACTAAGCAGGATAATCGTTTCGGCCCCGCAATCTTCCAACTGATGTTGCAATTCGCGCGCCGTGTAAGTCGGGTTGGTGTTAACGACAATCGCACCGGTTTTGAGGATGCCAAAATAAGCGACGATCTGTTGCGGCAAATTGGGCAACATCAAAGCGACGCGATCGCCCTTGCGCACGCCAAGCTTTTGCAGCGCCACCGCGAAACGATCGGTTACTTCATTGAGTTCGGCATACGTCAGCTTAGACTGAATCGCCAGACCCAGCGGCAAATATTTAAGCACCATGTGCACAGCCGTCTGATTGGCAGATTTTTTGACAGATTCGGCGAGCATCTGATGCAATGAGATGTCAGGAATCTCAACCGACATTGGCACGCCCGTTTCATAATGAGTGAACCAGGGTTGGGACGACATGGCTTCTCCTTTATGCAGTAGTAAGGTCTCAGGCTCTATTGTAGCACACCTACGATTCAACTGACATCAGCAATTTTGCCTGGATTACCTGCTCGGATCTAGATAATGATCAATGATTCATCGGGACTGTTTGTTCGCATCGGATTGCGCTTTTTCTCATTATAGCATAGTTGCTTTTGACATCCGTGATGTGCGATCATATACTTTCTTGATACCTAGGCTCTATCACCCTGGCGAGCTTGGCGATAAAGGAACTGTGGATGGCAACAGCACGCGTAAAATGGGTTGAACATAACACATTACTGGGCATTGATAGTCATCAACATGCGACTTTGATGTCTGGTGGCGAAGGTCCTGGCGTCAGCCCGATGCAGATGTTGCTGCTCGGTTTGGGAGGCTGTTCCATGATCGATGTGGTTGGTATTTTGCAAAAACAGCGCCAGCCGCTCGAAGATATCGAAATTGTGATCGAGGGTGAACGCGGGGAAGCGATGCCTAAACCGTGGACGCAAATGCATATGCACTACATCGTCACCGGTGTTGGGCTGGACGAACGCAAAGTCGAACGAGCGATTGCGCTAAGTGTAGAAAAATATTGCGGCGTTCATGCCACCCTGGCCGGTGTCGTCAAGATCACACACGATTTTGAGCTCTGTAATCGGCATAAAAGTGAAGTCGCGTAATGTTTAAAAAACTACTAAAAACGATTGGCCTGCCATCTAAACGACCGACTTTGCCACCGTCCGACCGGCCTGCGCCTACCAATCGACCGGCTCCGGTTGATGTGACGGACACCGATTTTGCCGAGCTTGTCCTCAACAGTGACAAACTCTCCATCGTCGATTTTTGGGCAGAGTGGTGCGAACCTTGTCGTGTCATGTCTGCCTATGTTGGTTTCTTGGCAACCGAGTATGACGGGCGCGTGTTGACATCTGCCCTAGATGTAGATGAAAACCCAACGACGTCGGAGCGGTATGCCATTATGGGGCTGCCAACGCTCGTCTTTTTGCGTGAAGGCATTGAACTTGATCGCGTGGTTGGCGTGACGAATTATCAAGAACTGAAGCAAAAAGTGGAACACTGGTTGGCAGCTAGTTGACCCTGGCAAGCCAATCAAATGGTTTATTGGTTAGAACTCGAACAGGCTCAACCCTGTTTATTTCAATCATTATCAGCAGCAATGCTTACGGAAAGCGGAGTGCCCTTTCATGCGAATGTCTAAGTTGTTTTTTCAAACCCTGCGCGAAGTGCCGGCTGACGCCGAAATCGTCAGCCATCAATTGATGCTGCGTACCGGCATGATCCGGCAGATCGCGGCTGGAATCTTCGATTATCTGCCGCTCGGGCTGCGGGTCAAGCGCAAAATCGAAGCGATCTTTCGCGACGAAATGAACGCGATTGACGGCCAGGAAGTCAGTTTGCCTGTAGTACACCCCGCCGAACTCTGGCAGCGTACGGGTCGTTGGTATGAAATTGGCGATGATATGGCGCGTTTGAAAGATCGCAACGGGCGCGATATGTGCTTGGGCATGACGCATGAAGAGTTGATGGCCGATCTAGCGCAACAATTGGTCAGTAGCTATCGCCAGATGCCTTTTATGCTCTATCAGATCCAGACTAAGTTTCGCGACGAACCACGTCCACGCGCTGGCACCATTCGCGTGCGTGAATTTACCATGAAAGACGCCTATTCGTTTGACCTAGACTTTGCCGGCCTGGACGCATTCTACCCGCGCATCTATCAGTCCTATTTTAATATCTTTCACCGCTGTGGGCTGGAAGTTGTGGCGGTGCAAAGTGACACGGGCATGATGGGTGGTACGATGGCGCATGAATTTATGGCGATTACACCGATTGGGGAAGACACGCTGTTGCTGTGTGACAGTTGTGGTTATAGCGCAAATCGTCAAATTGCCACCTTTCGTAAGCCACAGCCGCCAAAAGCCGAAGCATTGCCCATCGAACGTGTGCATACACCGGGCACCACCACGATTGCTGCGTTGGCCCAATTTTTGAACATCGCCGAAGCCGAGACGGCCAAAGCCGTCTTTATGGTGGCCGAACTAGCCGATGAAAAGGACAAGCCGCGTGAACAATTTGTCTTTGCGGTGGTGCGCGGTGACATGGAATTGAACGAAACCAAATTAACCAATGTGATCAAGGCCCGCCGCGTGCGTCCGGCTACGGTTGATGAAATCCACGCGGTTGGCGCCGAGGCCGGCTATGGCTCACCGGTTGGCATCAAGCGTGACCAGGTGTTGCTGGTGGTTGATGATCTGGTTGCCGCCAGTCCAAATTTGGTGGCGGGTGCGAATGAAATCGACTGGCATCTGCGCAATGTCAATTACGAACGCGACTACAAAGCCGACATTGTCACCGATCTGGTGGCGGCGGCGGAAGGCGGTGCCTGCCCACAGTGTGGCGCGGCGTTGCGTTCGGTGCGCGGGGTAGAGGTTGGCAATATTTTCAAGCTGGGCACCAAATATAGCAAGGCGATGGACGCCACTTATTTGGACGAAAAAGGCGAGTCGCATCCGATTGTCATGGGTTCGTATGGGATTGGTTCGGATCGGCTGATGGCGGTTGTGGCTGAATTACACAACGATGAAAATGGTATCCAATGGCCGATCACGATTGCGCCTTATCAGGTTAGTTTGGTCAGCTTGGGCACCCCAAAGACGCCGGACGTGATCGCCGCTGCCGAACGCATCTATCAGCAACTAAGCGACGCCGGCATTGAAGTGCTCTACGACGACCGCGACGAGCGCGCCGGCGTCAAATTTAATGACGCCGATCTGCTCGGCATCCCGATTCGGTTGACCGTGGGTGGCAAGGGCCTGAAGAATGGGATTGTTGAGACAAAACTGCGCCGCACAGGTGCGATGAGTGAGATTGCACTGGATAATCTGTTGGCCGGCGTCCAGGCGATCATCAGCGCCGAGTGGCAAGCGATTGACGCCACCCTGACCGTGGAAAATTTGGTGTAGAGATTTCTCCCTAGCCCTCCCAGCAGAGGAGGGGCCGTTTAATCACATAATGTTCTATAGCGCACACAAAGATGATGTAGAGCACATAGAGAAAATAGCTTTACTCTGTGTCCTCTGTGCATCCTCAGTGATCGCTGTGTAACCTGTGTTAATTAGAGTCAGAAAGTTTGGACAAAAGCGCAGTGCAAGAACCTAATTTTCCTTATTACAACGTCGTTGATCAGATTTACCATGCCGAATGGACAACCCAAAAATTAGCGCGCCAGGAATTGCTACGTGCGTCAATCCAAACCTTGTGGCCCAACGGTCATCCGACGCGTTTAATCCATGTGGCTGGTACTGGCGGCAAAGGTTCGACTTGTCGTTTTTTAGAGATGGGCTTTTCCTGCGTCGGGAAGGCGGGCGCTTTTATGAGCCCTCATCTTTTTGATTATCGCGAACGTTTCAGCATCAATGGCGAGTTTGTCAGTCAGGCCGATGTTGCTTGGGCCTGGGAAACGCGCATTCGTCCCCATTGTGTACAATTGACTTTGAACAATTCCGCCCATATACACACCTTTCCCGAAATCTCGATCTTAATCGCCTTGGCGCTGTTCGAGAAGCACGAAGTGGAATGGGCAGCGTTGGAAGCGAGCGTAGGCGGCCGTTATGATCAGACGCGTGCCCTGGATGTAGTCGCAACTGTGTTGACCAACGTCGGCTCGGATCACGCGCACATGCTTGGCCAGGAACAGTGGCAACGGGTGTTGGACAAAGCTGGCATTGCGCGATCATGCGTACCATTTTTTACCAGCGATCGCAATCCCGCCAATTTGGCGATTATTGCGGCGGTCTGTCGCGATGCCAATGCAACGCTCTATCAGATCGAACAAACGCAGGTTGACGAATTAACCGATCGGGTGGCAACCCCGCTGCTGGCTGAAGCGCTTTTGAGTGCCACCTATCAGAAATGGAATGCTGCGCTCAGCTTGGCCGTGATTCGTCAGCTTTGCCCGCAGGTGGACGACCGGTGTGTGCTAGAAAAATTTGCCACTGCCCGCCTTGTGGGGCGCTTACGCCAGGTCGAAGAACAGGTTTATATTGATATTGCCCATAATGCAGAAAAGATCACCGCTTTAGCTGGTGAACTTGAGCTAAGATTCCCCAGCCAGGGCAAGATTATGGTGGTGGGTTTGTCGGGACCGCGGGCGCCGCGTCAGGTCTTTGCGGCATTGGCCAAGGTGGCAAAAACGATCGTTGTCACCGGCGCCTCGTACAAAGGCCAGGATCCAGGCAAGGTGCAAAGTGAAATTGCCGCGCTGACTGGCAACACGCCCACATTGCTAGTTTCTGACCCGCGCCAGGCGTATCAAGTCGCCCGTTCGATGCAAGGTGCAGACGATATTGTGATTGTGACCGGCTCGACCTATACGATTGAGCAAATTTTTAATCCGGATCCCTATTTGCGTTATCTGAGTGCTAGCTTTGGCTGGCGGACGAAAGTGGACACAGAAGCGACCGGCGCGGTGCAATTGACGTTGCCAAGTCGCTAGCCACGGGTCGGTAAGTGGAGAACCCCGCCCCCGCCCTCCCCTGGTAAGAGAGGGCGCCGTTTGGTGGACAGAAGATATTACTTTATCTGTCCCTGATTAGTCCCCTTCCTTACCAGGGGAGGGCTAGGGTGGGGTTTGGCTCTTATGAAATTAGCTGAACTTTTTATATTTGTTTAATCGTTAACTGGAGGTATTCAACTGGAAAATCAACCGAATCTACTCGACTCTGAACAATTGCCGCCCGACCATCGCAGCGGTTTCGTCGCCGTGATTGGCCGACCCAACGTGGGTAAATCGACTTTATTTAATCGTTTGTTGGGCCAGAAGATTGCGATTACCAGCCCCAAGCCGCAGACCACACGTGACCAACTTTTGGGCATTATGACGGATGACGACGCCCAAATTATGTTTTTGGACACGCCTGGGATTCATACGCCGCAGCACAAGTTGGGTGAATACATGGTGGGTGTCGCCGCCGAGACGGTCAAGAATGCCGATCTCGTGCTCTGGTTGGTGGATGTGAACACGGCGCCCAGGGATGAAGATCGCCATATTGCGGAACTGTTGGGCCGGCTCTATCGCGCGCATCGCTCGTCTACGCCCTTGCCGCCGTTAGTGATCGGGCTGAACAAGATCGATCAATGGTCAGGCGACGCCGCGGGGACAGCCCAACGGGTGCAAGAATATTTGGCGCTAGTCACCCGGTTTGGCGCACTGGAAACAGCACTTTTTAGCGGCCTCAAGGGGCAAGGCGTTGACGAATTAAAAGCCACCTTGCGTCGGCGTTTACCGCTTGGCCCCCGTTATTATCCCGCCGATGAAGTGACGGACTTGCAGGTGCGCTTCCTGGCCGCCGAGTTAATTCGCGAAAAGGCGTTACTGTTTTTGCAGCAAGAAGTGCCGCATAGTATTGCTGTCGACGTTGACGAATTTACGGAACGGAGCGCTGATCTGACCTACATTTCGGCAACCATTTATGTGGAGCGGGACAGCCAAAAGGGCATTGTCTTGGGCGAAAACGGCAGCAAGATCAAGAAGATCGGGCAAGCGGCGCGGCCTGAAATTGAAGACCTGGTCGGCACGCGCGTCTATCTGGAGCTTTGGGTGAAGGTATGGGAGAAATGGCGTGAGCGGGAAGGCACGCTCAAACGCTTGGGTTATGCCATGAGCCGGTCTTAAGCAATTCAGCCCTAATCATCTGCCAGGGAAACTGTGCTAGATTTCTTGCGTCCCAAAATATCACTTCGCATTTCCCCCTTGAACTGATCCAATGAACCTGCCACAATCCTGGTCTATTTT
>JBBQBY010000107.1:0-16581 GCA_038318235.1 Caldilineales bacterium | reverse complement strand
TTCAACCGTAAGCGTGCCACCATGCGCCTCGACCAGCGATTTGGCAATTGCCAACCCCAAACCCGAAGCCCCATCTTCAGCCCCATTGTCGCTGTGGCGGGCGCGATCCGCGCGATAGAAGCGTTCAAAAACATGGGGCAGGTCTACGCTGGCAATGCCAGCGCCCGTATCTTGGACCACTAATTTGGTGCGACGCTCTGCATGGCACGCCGACAAACGAATTTGCCCGCCCGCCGGCGTATAGCGCAAGGCGTTGCTTACCAGGTTGCCCAGCACCTGCATCATCCGCTCTTCGTCAAGTAGGAGCAAGGGCTGCGGCGCGGGTGCGCTGAGCGAGAAGCTAATCTGTTGCTGATCGGCCTGATGCTGGTAGCGGGCCGCCACGCGTGCCAATAAAAGTGCGGGGGCTACCCATTGTCGGGCTAAGCCAAGCTCGCCCGCATCGGCCTTGGAGAGTGTGCGCAGATCTTCGACCAGGTGTTGCAGGTGTTCGATTTCGCCGTAAATCAGATTCAGGCGCGCCGGGGTGGGCTGCAAGACGCCGTCACGAATTGATTCGATATAGCCGGCCAATACAGTGAGTGGATTGCGTAATTCATGGGCAACGTCAGCCGTCATCTGGCGACGCAGATAGGTTGAACGCGCCAGATCCTGGCTCATCTGATTAAAGGCCAGGGCGAGGTCGCCTAATTCATCATTGGTATTGACCTTCACTTGTTGTTCTAGATCGCCCTGCGCAATCGCTTTGCTGGCAAGCGTCAATTGTTGAATCGGCCGCAGCAATGTGCGCGCAAAGACGATACTGAGCGGGATGGCCAGCAGACACGCCCCAAGGATCGCAATCAGGAGATTGCGATTGATCCGATCCAACAGCGCCTGTTCTGTGCGCGACAAGGCAAAAGTGCGATCATCTGTGATCACTGCGCCGACGATCACATTATTAATTTTGATCGGCGTGCGTGGTTGAAACTCGTCAAGCGGGAGCCGTTTACCGATCGGGAAAGCCCCAATTGGTAGCTGAAGCATCTCTTGGTCATCAATCAGGCCGAAGGTCGGCCGTCCGCCGGGCGGACCATCAGGGAAATTCTGCTCCATGGTCTCGCGTAAACCGTTCCAAGAGCCATGGGCCAGATAATAATCGGTCATTTCGGCGATAAATTGGTTCTTTTCCTCTTCGCTGACAAAGCGGCGTACTTCGCGGGTGCTGGTGCGCCAGTTAAAGATCGCCACCGGCAGTGCAACGGTTAAGATCAGACAGAGGAAAGCCAGGAGGAGTTTCCCAAGCAAGGAAATGCGCATCGTGAGCCCCCCTATGGTTGGCGGAAACGATAACCGACGCCGAAAATGGTTTCAATATACGATGGATTGCCGGGATCTACCTCGATCTTGGTGCGCAAATTGCGAATATGTACGTTAATCGTGCGTTCTAGACCCGTGAAGCCGCATTCTGACAGGCGATCGAGGATCAACTCGCGCGTAAAGACCCGCCCTGGCGCTCCCATGAAAATGGCCAGCAGATCAAACTCGGTTGGCGTCAAATCGACGGCTGCGCCGCGCGCGGTAACCTGATATGTGGTGGGATCCAGCGAAATTTCGCCAATTTGCAGCGCGTTGGCACCTTCAACCTGGGCTTCGCGCCGGCGCAGGACAGCCCGGATGCGCGCCACCAATTCGCGCATGCGAAAAGGTTTAAGGACAAAATCGTCGGCGCCCAGTTCCAGGCCCAATACAGCATCCGTCTCTTCGGCTTTGGCGGTAATCATGATCACTGGCGTCGCGGCTTCGCGCCGGTGTTGCGTGATAAACTGATAGCCGTCCATTTCCGGCATCATCACATCCAGCAAGATCAGATCGGGTTTGCTATGGCGCGCCGCATAGAGCGCGTTACGCCCATTATCGGCCAGCACCACGCGGAACCCCTGCTCAGTCAGGTAATCTTCTAACAATAAACGTACGTTGGCTTTATCGTCTACGACTAGAATCGTTACGGTCACTGTCACCTCAATACATGGGCTACGCGTGTAAACCCTTCTGCACCCAATGATCCGAGTGCATTTTTTTAGTAGGTTTTTATCCAAAATCCGCGGTATGTACAGTGCAGATAAATTTGTAACCACTGATGAAATATAAACAGGAATTATTTGTTTATTGTGAAGGGTGGAAATTTTTATTGCAATGAGCATATCAAGCTTTCTTTCCCTTGTCAATCCTATTCAAGATCATTTTATGCTTCCCTAAGCATGGCTTGGCGCAAGAACTAACTGGGGTTAGCCTGAAGATAGCGTTAAGGTAGGTGGACAAGTCGTGGCAATGAAGTATATGATCAGGGTGTAAATCGATTGATCGATAGCCGTCTAATGAAGCTTGTGACAAGGAGGAAATCATTGATGAGTGACCAAGCCGATAACCAACTCACTGCCCAACAAAACGTTATGTTAGAAACCTCCCAGCGCCATATGCTGGCGGAAATGACCGACGATCTGGAGACTACGATGGCGACGATGAACGCCAACCCGCATGTCTATCATATTCCGGTGATGACCGGCGGCGCGGGAGTTGATGGCGTCCGCGACTTTTATGCCAATCACTTGGTCGGCAAATTTCTACCGCCCGACACTGAATTTATAACCCTGTCGCGTACCTTGGGCACGGATCAATTGGTCGAGGAAGCCTTGGCCCGTTTTACGCACAGCATGATGCTCGACTATATGCTGCCCAACGTTGCGCCCACCGGCAAGCGGCTAGAATTCGCGATGGTGGTCATTGTCAAATTTGATGCGGATGGCAAGATTGCGTACGAACATATTTATTGGGATCAGGCGTCGGCGTTAGTGCAACTCAGGCTGCTCGATCTGGCAGGTTTGCCGGTGAAGAGGGCGGAGAGCGTCCAGCAATTGCAAACACTGGCCAACGGGAATCACTAGCCGTTTTAGTTATAGGTTGGGGTGGCCATCCCAACCTACCTTGAGGCTTTTCCCAGCAAAGCCTCAAGATCCTGGCGATAGGCTAATGCTGGAATCACACCTAATTTGGTGCACGCCAGCGCACCTGCATAGGTGGCAAAGCGCACGGCAGCAGAAAGCGACTGGCCTTCAGCCAGGGCTACGGCCAGCGCACTGGTGAAGGCATCACCGGCCCCGGTTGTATCGACTACCTCCACCAAAACGCCAGGAACGTGCTCCGTAGAACCATCACTGTGGATGATCAGCGCACCGTTGCCACCACGCGTCACGACAATGTTGCGCACGCCCAACGGGCGCAAGCGACCGGCCAATTCCAGTGTGTCAGTGGGATCATCGGGCGCAAGCCCGAGTAAAATGCGCAGTTCGCCTTCATTGGGTGTCAACACATCGACATGGGCCAGAAAGGCGGGATCAAGTGCTTGTGCCGGGGCTGGATTGAGGATCGCGGTGACGCCATGCCGCTGTGCCAGTTCGAGCGCGCGGGCCGCAGCCGCAGGCGGAATTTCGAGCACGGCTAATACGACATCACTCTGGGCGATGCTCGCTTCGGCGGCATCGACATGCATTGGGGTCAACAACTCATTCGCACCCATATCTAGCACAATGTGATTATCGCCTGCTGCGTTCAGTGTAATAAAACCAACGCCGGTGTTGCGTTCCGTGGTGCGTCGGAGATGTTCGGTCCGTACACCTTCCTGTTCATACAGGCGAACGGCCATATCGCCAAACAGATCTTCACCGATCAAGGCAACAAAATGGCTTTCTGCACCCAATCGCGCTGCACCTACGGCTTGATTCGAGCCTTTACCACCGGGGCCCATATCAAAATCGCTGCCCAGCAAAGTCTCGCCTTTCACTGGAAAGCGTGGCGCGCGCATCGTCATGCCAACGGCAAAGCTGCCAACGACGGTAATGCGTGGCTGTTTTGTGTTCATCCGTTTCCTCCTCTAGTAGGATGGGTCTGCGCACAGGCAAATTTTCGTTTAAGTGGCATGGTCCTGTGCGCAGACCCATCCTACGATTTTTGTTCGACTATAGCAAGCAGATGAGGATTTGTCAAGCTGCGCGCAAATTTTTGAAAATGGAGATTGATACTCTGCCCTTGGCATGGTATCATGGGTTGCTTGGTGACACCAGCGCCAGCGGTGTAATCTATTCTCCCTTTCCGCCTACACATGTCATCCATTCGTTTGAGCTAGGTTGCACAAAATGAAATATAATTGGCTTGTCATTCTGGCGATAGACTCAATCTACCAATCATGGTAGAATGAAACCATAAATGTTAGCCGCCGCATGATTTCAGCGCTCGAAAGAAAAAGCAATAACCGTCATCCGCTTGTCCGAAGCTGGCGGCTATGGTCTGCCTGCGCGGTTTGTTACCCACCGTTGCCGACTGATTACCGGGATGTACATTTCCCGTTAGTCTATTTTGTGACGAGTGATCAGTAAGCCAGGATATCCCTTTTGTATTGCATCCTTTGCGTGTCATTTTGCACTTTTTCAAACCGTAACAGTCTAAAAAAGGAAAAATACTATGAAGCAAAACTCGTTAAATCGGCGTGATATGCTCAAGGCATTAGGCTTGCTGGGGGGCTAGCACGGCGTTGGCAGCCTGCGGACCGACTGGCGTGCCCCTGCCGACCGCCGCACCGGCAGCGACGGCTGCCCAAGCCGCGTCCGGGGCCGCCGTCGGCAAAAAATATGAAGGTGTGACGCTGCACATGTTGACCCAGGCTGGTGCTGATTACGAAGCGGCCTTCCGCAAGTGGGCGCCTGAGTTCACCGAACAGACCGGCGCCAAGGTCGAGTTTGAATTTGCACCGTGGGAGACATTGATGCCCAAGGTGCAGGCTGACCTGGCCTCCGGCGCGCCGCAATTTGATCTCTTCTGCAACGATATCGAATTCCAGTACACGATCTGGCCAAATTTGGAACCGATCAACGACTTCCTCACCAGCAGCAAATACGATATGGAAGGCTTTTTCGAGCCAGTCTACAAATATGGCGAAGGCATTGCCGGCAACAAAGGCGTGCGTTATGGGCTGCCTGTGGTCTCAGGTGTGTCGCTGATCTTCTATCGCAAAGATCTGATCGAGAAATTCCCCACCACCTGGGCGGATTATGAAAAGGTGTTGGCTGATAACACCAAAGATAAAATGCACGGCCTCGCGTTTGCCGGTGTGACGGCCCAATTGATCAAGCTTTTCCTGGCCCGCTATTGGTCACAAGGCGACGCTTTGTTGACGGCGGATTGGAAGCCATTAATCAATAGTGACAAAGGGGTAAAGGCCTTGACGATGCTTAAGGATCAGATGAAAAAGTATACCCCAGAAGGCATTTTGGCCTGGGACAACCCTGAAGCCGCCAATGCCTTTGTCGCTGGTGATGTTGCGGTGTACGAAGGCTGGGGTGGGTTTATTCTGCCCAGTTTGAACGACGCCACCAAGTCCAAGGTGGTGGACAAATGGGCGATCGCGCCTTATCCCGAAAAAGGTACTGGCAACTTTGTCCAACACAACCTGGTCATGTTGAAGACTTCTAAGAACAAAGAAGCCGCCTTTGACTTGATGGCCTATTTGACGAGCGCCACCAAAGCCAAAGAAGGCGCGCTGGACTTTGGCACAACGCCGGCCCGCAAACCGATCTTTAGCGACGCTGATGTGCTCAAGGCCAAGCCCTACATGACCGACTATGCCGCCGTCTTGGATCGCGGTCGCCCCTTCACACCCGGCGTGCCACAGTGGTTAGAGATGTTTATTAGCGTGGGCGAGGCTGCCTCCAAGGCGCTTTCTGACCAGGCCGAACCGAAGGCCGCGCTGGACGAAGTCGCCAAGAAATGGGAAGATCTGATCAAGCAGAATCCGCTGAGTTTTAAGTATCAAGAATAAGAAAACAATAACACAGAGAAGACATGGAGATTCACAGAGAGATTTTGTGCAATTCTCTCTGTGTGCCTCTGTGCAATCTCTGTGATCTCTGTGTAACTTTTTAGTAGAAAACCCATGCCCGAATCTAAAGTGATCGTCCAAACATATCGTCGTGAACGCACGATGTCGCTATTATTTATGGCACCGGCTGTGCTCTTTTTACTCTTTACCTCAGTCTACCCGCTGCTATATAGCTTGCGGCTGAGTTTTTTTTCTTGGAACATGACGGTGCCCAACAGTCATCCGGTTTATATCGGCTGGGACAATTATACGCGCCTGTTCAGTGATAGTAACTTCCTGGCTAGCGTACGCGTCACGTTGATCTTTGTCGTGGTGTCGGTTGCCTTAGAATTTCTGCTGGGCATGATGCTCGCATTGTTGGCGACGGCGAACGTGAAAGCGATTGGGTTGATCCGCACTGTGTTGCTGATCCCACTGATGATGACGCCGGTTGTTGTGGGTGTGCTCTGGCGCACGCTCTTTCATTCCACGTATGGGGCGATTAACTTTTTTATCGGGCTGATCGGCATCGCACCGCAGCCGTGGGTGGCCGATCCCGTCCAAGCCTTGCCCTCGGTAATTGCGGTCGAAATTTGGCAACAGTTGCCGGTGGTCGTCTTTATTTTGGCCGCGGGCATTCAATCCTTGCCGATTGATCTCTACAAAGCCGCACGCGTCGACGGCGCCTCATCTTGGCAAATCTTCCGCGAGATCACCCTCCCGCTGCTGCGTCCCGTGATCCTCGTGGTCTTGCTGCTGCGCATTATGGACGCTTTTCGTGTCTTTGACATTATCTGGACGCTCACCTTTGGCGGGCCGGGGCGCACGACTGAACTGCTTTCGATCTTGATCTACAAGAGCGGGCTCCAGTTCTTCCAGATCGGCCAGGCCAGCGCGATGTCGTGGCTGTTCCTACTGGTGATCTTCTTTATCTCGATCTTCTTTATTCGCGCCTTGCAGAAACGAAATCGATGAAAGCCGACGACAACGAATTCCTTGTCGTCTTTTGGTAACTTATGCAAAGTACACCTAATTATCAACTCCGTCGCACTATAGAAAATCTGGCGCTCTATCTAGCGACCGCCGTCGTCTTGATTGTGCTCGCCTTTCCGGCCTATTGGTTGGTGACGACGGCCTTCAAATATGAGGTGGACACGATTGTCAGCCCGCCGATTATCGTACCTTTGCGCGGCACGCTGGAGAACTTTCGGCTGGTGTTGGGCGCGCCGGACATTGGCCGCTTCTTCACGAATAGCGTGATTGTCGCCTTGACCAGCACTGGTTTTGCCATTCTGCTCGGTTCCTTGGCGGCGTATGCGCTGGCCAAAACGTATCTCGGCTTTGCCTTGCGCCAAGCGATCATGTTCTGGATTTTGATTACACGCATTTACCCGCCGGTCACGACGGCGATTCCCTATTTTATTATCATTCGCCGCCTGGGCATTTCGGATACACATTTTGCGCTGATCTTGACCCATGTCACCTATTCATTGCCTTTTGTGATCTGGCTGATGCTCGGCTTTTTTCAGGATCTGCCCGAAGAGATCGAAAAGGCGGCGATTGTCGATGGCTGCTCGCTCTGGCAGCGCTTTATCCATGTGATCTTGCCGCTTGGGTTGCCCGGCATTGCGGTGACGGCGATCTTTACGTTTATCTACTCTTGGAATGAATTTCTCTACGCTTCGATGCTCACATCGGTCAGCGCCAAAACGTTGCCGGTCGTGATTGCGGGCTATATGTCGGATAAATTTCTAAAATGGGGCGAAATGTCGGCGTTGGCTTCGCTGATGATTCTGCCGGTGATGATCTTTGCTGCCCTCACCCAGCGTTACCTGGTGCGCGGCTTGACGTTTGGCGCTGTGAAGGAATAAAACATGAAAGGTATTATCTTAGCTGGCGGGCATGGAACGCGCTTATACCCCATCACGGTGGGTGTAAGCAAACAATTGTTGCCAGTCTATGACAAACCGATGATCTATTATCCGCTTTCGATGTTGATGTTGGCGGGGATTCGCGAAATTCTGATTATCAGCACGCCGGAGGCGCTGCCGATCTTTCGTCAGATTTTGCGCGACGGCAGCCAATGGGGTTTGCATTTTGAGTATGTCGAACAGGACAAACCCAGTGGCATCGCCGAGGCGTTTATTTTGGGTGAAGCGTTTATCCAAAACGAGCCGGTCTGCCTGATGTTGGGTGATAATATTTTCTATGGGCATGGCTTGCCCGCACAATTAGAGCGAGCCGCCCAACTCAGCGAAGGCGCGCTGATCTTCGCTTACCCGGTAAAAGACCCAGAACGGTATGGCGTGGTCGAGTTTGATGCCCAGGGCAAGGCGTTGAGTATTGAAGAGAAGCCCGTCAAACCCCGTTCACACTTTGCCGTACCGGGTATCTATTTTTACGATGCACAGGTGGTGGAGATAGCCAAAAATTTGCGGCCATCGGGGCGCGGTGAGTTAGAGATTACCGCGGTCAATACCACTTATCTGGAACGTGGCGAGTTGCGCGTGGAGCAGATGGGCCGCGGTGTCGCCTGGCTCGATGCTGGCACACACCGTTCACTGCACGAAGCCAGCAGTTTTGTGCAGGCGATTCAGGAGCGCCAGGGCCTGATGATCTGCTGTCCTGAAGAGATCGCCTTGCGCTGTGGCTACATCGACAAAACCCAGTTCCAACAAATTGCTGTTCAGATCCGCGACAATGACTATTGCCAATATCTGCTGCGCCTGCTGGATGAGATGTAGGTTTGTTGCGTACGCCAGGGGATAGGATTGCGAGTTAGGAGGGTTGTATGCCAACCGTCAATATAGTGGCAGAATTAACCGTGTACGACTTACTGGATGCGGTTTCTAAATTGGATGAAGCAGAAATAGTAGAGTTTGAGGTCGGCTTTGAAAAAATTTGGTTGAAACGCAACGCTACTTCTGACGAAGAAGCCGCGCAAATTGTTGAAAAGCATCGCTTGCCGCTGCTTGAGCAGGCGCGTGTTCGTGAGTTGCTGCTCAGAAACCGTGAAATGGCGTTAACCGAAGATCAGGAACGAGAATTGGATTCGTACATGGCTAGAATGGATGAAGCTTTGGGCGAAACGGCTGAGGAGTTGCTTGAACTCGTTGCCAAGCGTCAAAAAGTAGAACCCAATCGACACCAATGATCAAAATCTATATCCCAAGCACCATAAAACGTGCAGTCATCGAGCGTGCGCACGGATATTGCGAGTACTGTCTATCGCCAGTTGCATGGTCGCCAGAGATTTTTGAAGTCGAACACATTCATCCACGTAGCGCTGGTGGTGTCACAAAATTATCAAATTTAGCTTACGCTTGTCCGGCTTGTAATCGTTATAAATTGAATAAATTATCCGCAATCGATCCAGAATCGGAACAGACTGTAGATTTATTTAATCCGCGCCTTTATATTTGGCGCGAGTCCTTTCAATGGAGTGCCAATCTGGCGATCATTATCGGGCTTACACCTGTAGGACGTGCAACGAGCGTTGCTCTAAGAATGAACCGACCAACTGTACAACGTTTCCGTTTAGCGTTGGTTGCGATTGGTGAACATCCGGCGCTTAAAGCTTGACCTTATGCCTGTAGAACCGCGGATGTGCAGGGTGACGCAGATTAGAACCAATAAATCCGCGGTTCTACAATCGTCAATCAAAAATCGAAAATCTCTTATGGCCCAAATTCATTACAAAAATATCACTAAACGTTTCGGTTCCGTCGTCGCGCTCGAAGCGCTTAACCTGACGATCGAGGACAAAGAATTTGTCACCCTCGTTGGACCGAGTGGCTGCGGCAAATCGACCACACTCAACATCACGGCTGGCCTGGAAGACCCCAGCGGCGGCGAATTGTACATTGACGACCGCCTGGTCAATGCCGTGCCGCCCGGTGAACGCGACATTGCGATGGTCTTTCAAAGTTATGCGCTCTATCCGCACAAGACCGTGCGCGAGAACATCGGTTTTGGCCTGAAAATGCGCAAGATCGACAAACGCGAGATCGAGAAGCGCGTGCAAGAGGCCGCCACGTTATTGGATATTGCTAACTTGCTCGACCGCAAGCCGCGCGAATTGAGCGGTGGTCAGCGCCAGCGCGTCGCCTTGGGCCGTGCCATCACCCGTAACCCCAAGGTCTTTCTGTTGGATGAACCGTTGAGCAATTTGGATGCAAAGTTGCGCGTGCAAATGCGCGCCGAACTCAAATTGCTCTTTGATCGCATCCAAGGCACGGTGCTCTATGTCACCCACGACCAAGCCGAGGCGATGACAATGAGTGATCGGGTGGTGATCATGAATCATGGTGTTGTCCAGCAAGTGGGCACACCTTTGGAAGTTTACAATTTACCCAATAATGACTTTGTCGCGGGTTTTCTGGGCAGCCCAGGCATGAATTTTCTGCCCTGCCAACTCAGCCAACAGGGTGATAATGTGATCGCCCAGGCCGAAAATTTTTCCTGGCAGGTGCCGCTGGTAACAGACGCTGCTACCCCAACCGTCGCCCGGATTCTAAACAATCGCACCCAACTTCAAGGCAAAGCGATCTTAGGCATTCGCCCCGAAGATATCACCCTGGCCGCGGCAGATAACACCAATGACAATATTTCGTGTCAGGTGACGTTGGTAGAACACATGGGCGCGCAGAACATTTTTATCATCCAAGCTGGTAAGCAGCGGATCACGGCCACCGCCGATGCCGATTTTTATCTCGCACCAGGGACAAATGTTACTATTCGTCTGAACAATGCCAAGTTGCATTTCTTTGACGGCCAAACTGGCAAAAATTTGACGTTGTAACGTTTGTTCCTGCGCAACTTAAATCCTTGTCTTCTCTCCAAAACGAAAGGTGTTTCTGATGGACCAATGGCAAAAATCGCAGGCTATGTTCGAGCGGGCCAAACAGTCGCTGGCTGGCGGTGTCAGCAGCAATGTGCGGCTGCTGGCGAAGCCGTTTCCACTCTTCTTTGACCACGCCGAGGGTGCGCTGATCTACGATGTAGATGGCAACGCCTACATCGATTACGCGCTGGGGCAGGGCCCGCTGATCCTCGGTCATTCGCACCCGGCGATTTTAGACGCCGTGAACAGTGCCATGCGCCGTGGTCAGCTTTACGCCGGGCAGAGTGAATGGGAGATTACCGTAGCCGAAGCGCTGGTGCGTTTGATTCCAAGTGCCGAACTTTGTCGCTTTGGCCTGTCTGGCTCGGAGATGGTGCAGGCGGCCATGCGCCTAGCCCGCGCCGTTACCGGGCGCACCAAGATTTTACGCTTTGAAGGCCATTATCATGGCTGGTTTGATAACGTGTTGATCAGCGTCGGCCCGCCGGTGGACAAGGCGGGCCCGCGTGAACGACCGAATGTGATGCCAGGGACGAAAGGTCAGACGGCGAGCGCCTTAGAAGATTTTGTCGTCTTACCTTGGAATGATCTGGCGCTGGTGGAAAAACTCTTTGCCGAGATGGGCGAGCAGATCGCCGCGATTATGACGGAAGGTATGATGTGCAACACCGGCGCGATCCCACCAGAGCCGGGCTTTTTGCAAGGCTTGCGCCGTTTGTGCGACCAATACGGCGCGCTACTCTATATTGACGAGACGATCACAGGTTTTCGGTTGGGGTTGCAGGGGGCGCAGGGCCGTTTTGGCGTCACACCGGATCTCTCTAGTTTTGCCAAGGCGATGGCCGGTGGTTTTGCCAATGCCGCACTAGTGGGTAAGCACGACTACATGATCCGCTTTGCGCAGGATGTCAATCACTCCGGCACGTTTAACAGCAACGTGATCTCGATGGCCGCTTCCGCCGCAGCGATTGCCGAGTTGGAAAAGGACAATGGCGCGATTTACCAACACCTGGAAGCGACCGGCGCCACGTTGATGGCAGGCATTCAAGCGATTGGCCAACGGTTGGGCTTACCCTTGCATGTGCAAGGCTTCCCGACCGCCTTCCACGTCTCCTTCACCGAACTGCCCGCGATCAAAGATTATCGGGATTATGCCGTGCATTGTGACAAAGAACACTATGCGCGTTTCGTTCTGGCGATGTTACAGCGCGGCGTGCGTTTGATCGAGCGCGGCGTCTGGTACATTTCTGCAGCGCACACTGAGGAACAACTGATGAAGACACTGATCGCTGTAGAGGAAGCATTACAGGAAGTAGGATAGATTTACGACTTTTGATTTATGATTTACGAGGTCACTTCGTTAGCGAAATCACTTCGTAAATCGTAAATCTAAAATCGTAAATCTACTTACCCTTTAATCCCCGTCAACGAAATCCCCTCAATAAACGTCCGCTGCGCAAAGAAGAAGGCGACAAAGATCGGCAACGTAACCAGTGTGCTGACGGCCATCAAGTAGGGATAGGCCAATTGCTGATTGCCCATTTCGTAAACGGCCGCCCGCATCTTTTCCACACCCAGCGCCAACACCCATTGCGAGTCGATATTGACATAGATCAATGGCGCAAAATAGTCGTTCCAGGCATCCATAAATGCGAACAAGGCCACGACCGTGAGCGCCGGTTTGGTCAAAGGCAGAATGACGCGCGACATAATCTGAAATTCATTGGCGCCGTCAATTTTGGCTGCATCCGATAACTCAGTAGGAATGGTCAAAAAGAATTGGCGCAAGAGAAAGATAAAAAAGGCATTGCCAAAGAAACGGGGAATCACCAGTGGCAAAAAAGTGTTCAACCAGCCCAACTGCTTAAAAATGATGAATAGCGGTACAATCGTGACCCAACTGGGGATCATGATCGTGGCAAGCACGAGCCCAAAGACTGTATCGCGCCCAATCCAGCGAATGCGTGAAAACGAATAGGCGACCAATGCCGACGATAACACCGTGCCAAACGCGGCGGGAATCGCGTACTTGACCACCGTGTTATAGGTGTACAGATTAAAGTTCAGGCTTGGCGTATTCCACGCATCCCAAAAATTATTCCACAAGGCCGGCGAGGGCAGCCAGATTGGCGGGACGGTATAAATTTGATTATCATTCTTCAAGGCCGATGAGGCCATCCAGTAGAAAGGTAAAATAAAGCTGGCTGCCAGCACAAGCAGAACAACATACTTGAGGAGTTCGGTGAGTAAACCGGTTACGCCCAGCTTGCGTAGCCTGCCCTTGGACTGGGTTGTCGCCTTAGCCAGCGCCAGCGATCTTGCTTGGGATGAGGTTTGGGTCGCCATAAGCCAAATACTCCAGATGAATAATGAATTGCCAATGATCAATTGCGCAGGGTTGATGCCAAATCTGTTTGCGCTGATTACCTGTTTTCTACCGCCCACCGCCAGCATAGTAGGTATAACGGCCGGACACGCGGAAGACCAAGACGGTGAAGAGCACGATAATCACAAACAGAATCCAGGCCAGCGCTGAAGCTTTGCCCATCAGCAGATATTGAAAGGCGTTGCGATACAAAAAGATCGCATAAAATTCTGTGGCTTTCTCTGGGCCACCTTGGGTCATCAGCCAAGGCAACGTAAAATTCTGAAAGCCGCCGATCAGGCTCATGACCAGATTGAACAAAATCACCGGGCTGACCATGGGCACGGTGACGCTCCAGAGCCGTTGCCAACTATTCGCGCCATCAATTTCCGCCGCCTCGTAGAGGGTGCGCGGCACATCTTGCAACGTGGCTAGGAAGATCACCATGGCGCTGCCTTGCGACCACATATGAATCAACACGAGCGACGGTTTGACATACGCGGGGTTGGCCAAAAAGGGAATAATCGGAAAACCCCAGCCCTGTAGCACACCATTGATCGCGCCGTATTGGGTGCTGAGCAAAAATTGCCAGACAAACGCTGTCACCACCACGGGTACGATCGACGGAAAGAAAAAGACCGAACGGAAGATCGAGCGCCCCAGAATGTTCGTGTTCAGTAAGAGCGCCATTAAGAAAGCGGAAATCACGCCGAGTGGACTGCTAATCAACACCCACCACAACGTGTTATACATAACGACCCGAAAATCAGCATCATTGGTGAGCAAAAGATTATAGTTGCGCAGTCCGATCCAGACCGGGTCGCCCAACAAGTCGTAACGGGTGAAGCTGTAGTACAACGATGAGCCGAGGGGAATTAACGTAAAGACGAGAAACCCAATAATCCACGGCGAGGCAAAGATGACGCCTAGGAGTAGGTTGCGACGCTCAGCGGGCGAGCGGAATGGATTGACGATAGCGCGTGCCATAGAAAGTCCTTTTTATCAAACTATCGTGATGAGTGAAAAAGTGACAAGTGATGAGCGAACTGTATAGACCATCACTCCTCATTTGTCACTCATCTAGTGCCCGACACTTTGGCCTGGACCATTAAAATGGTCGGCTGACAGCCCAGGAAGTCGCCTCAGCGACTAAATTTCCTAGTGCCTAAGGGCACTTCCTGGGCTGTCAGCACAGGGTTTCAACCCTGCTGCCCTTGACAAGTGATGACTCACTTGTCACTTGTCACTCATCAACTCAGCTCAAACCCTGATTCTTCCATTCGTCTTCGGCGGCTTTTTGCAGCGCCTTGGCAGCCTCTGCCCCCGTCATCTTGCCGCGGTAGGCAGACTCGCGAATCTCAATATATTTTGTCGAAATGAAATCTTCGATCGGGCAGCGGATAAACTTGCCCCAATAATCAGCATCTTTGATCGATTGGAAATAGAAATCCAAGCCAGGATACTTCTTGGGATCTGCTTTTTCGAAATACGGCTTGTAGGCTGGCAACCAGCCGATGTCGTTAAAGATAATGTCGCAGAAAGACTGCGATTGCATCCATTCCGCCAACGGCCAGGCTGCATCCTTGTTTTTGGCCTCTTTGAAGATTTGGGCCAGGTGGCCGCCACCAAATTGAATCTTTTTGCCACGGCGCTCTTCGGGCACTGGAACCCAGGTCGCTTTGTTAACCTTCGATACCTCTGGCTTTTCGTTGGCTGTCTCCCCTGGATGCCAATAGCCTTCGATCACCATTGCCTGTTTTTCGGCATTGTAAGAACCACCCCAACTGCCTTGTCCCTCAACCTTGCGAAACCCAGCCAAGTTGTCTGCACCAATAATCTTCACGAATTCGTTCATCACATCCAGACCCTTGGCCATCAGTTCATTGTCTAGATTAAAAGTCTTCTTTTCCTCGTCGTAATAGTCAAAGCCCCAGGAATCGGTCAGGAAGAAACCGTCGGTACCCGGTCCCACACCGCCCTCAGCGTCGTAAGGATCAATACCAAACTGCAAGAGATTACCAGCTTGGTCAAATTTGGTGAGCTTCTTGTGCCATTCGAGCAATTCATCCCACGTCACCGGCGGTTTGTTCGGATCGAGGCCGGCCTCTTCGACCAGGCGCGTATTATAATTTAAGCCGCGCCGCACAAAGCATTCATAGGCCGGAATGCCCATCACTTTGCCATCCAAGGTGACTGCGTTCCAGTTGCCTTCGATAAATTTGTCTTTGGCAATCACCTGGCTTTTGGAAATATAATCATCCAGCGGCACCACGGAACCCTTGAGCATGTATTTCAAGTAGTTTTGAATGACGCCAATGTCAGGTGGTGTGCCGCCCGCAACGGCTGTCAACCCTGCGTCCACGGCTACACCAGTTCTGAATTCCCAGGTGTTGTCGCCCAGGGCTTTCTTGAGGTCATCTGATGCTTCAAATTTGGCCTTGACTTTGCCCGGTTGATTCCAGAAGACCCAGTGTTGGATCACGACGCCGGCTTTGCTGGCGCCGGCACTGCCACTATTGCTGGCAGAGGGCGCACCTGCCGGCGCACACGCGGCGAGCAGACTGCCAACACCCAATACCGAGAGCCCGCGCAAGAAAGTACGTCGGCTGACCGCGTTTTTGCTAACCTCAGACATTTCTTCCTCCTAGGAGTTATTTAGTTTAACAAGGGAAATAGGTAAAACAGGGAGTCGTGACAATTCACTGTTGGGCAGGTAATTATCGTGTTCACTATAACATAGATTTTTTTGTTGCACAAAACACATGCTAGCGATCCCATTTTACCTGTAAATTTGTCAAAATGGCTGGCCGAACTCATTTGACAGTTGAATATGGACCCACTATACTTTTGCAGGTCTATGTACGCTTTAATTGGACCTGTTGATTAGATGCTTACAATCGTCACAAAGGAGAAAAATGTGACAATGCCGTCAGCCCGTGTCGGTCTATCCCGCCGCGAAGATCGCCGCCAGAATATTTATCGCGCGCTCGATTTGGTGCGTGCGGACGTTACCCCAAAATTGCGCCAACAAGTCATGCTCAAACCGAATTTTTTGAGCAACAAAAACCAGTTAGCCTCAAGCCACGTCGATGCCATCCGCGGTGTCATCGATTTTTTGCTCACCGTGCCCAATCCGCCGCAAGAAATTATCGTGGCGGAAGGTGGCAACGAGGATTATCCGGGCGAAGCGTTTAAGAATTTTGGCTATCAAATGCTCAGTGAAGAATACGCCATTCCGATCCGTCTGATCGATTTGAATGGGGAAACGGCGTGGGTCGAAGCGCCAATTCGCCTGGCCGATGGCACGCCGACCACGGTGCGCATGCCCAAGACGGTGCTTGATTGCCCGTGTAAAATTTCGGTTGCGATTGCCAAGACGCACGATGTCTGCGTGGTGACATTGGCGCTCAAAAATATGATTATGGGAACGCTGCATAAAAAGGATCGCGTCAAGATGCATGGGTTTAACACGCATGCCGAGCG
>JBBQBY010000106.1:0-16666 GCA_038318235.1 Caldilineales bacterium | reverse complement strand
CGCCCATCGGTGAGGTCGAGAATCTGCTGCAAAGCGTCACTGGCCGTGGGGTCAACGACGGCCGTGGCGCCTAATTTTAACGCATAGGCAGCGCGCCACTGGTTACTGTCCACGCCGATCACGCGCGCGCCACGATAGACGCCGTTCATCACACCACCCAAACCAACCGGACCTAAGCCGGTGATCATCACGGTATCTGCAACGGTGATGCCCAGCCGTTGCATCGCGCCAAAGGTTGGCCCCAATCCGCAACAGGCCAGCGACGCGTGATCAATCGAAACATCATCTGGCACGGGCACCAATAACCAATCGGGCTTGAGCAGATATTGGGCCATCGTCGCGCTGCCGGCGCGCGAACCGTGCGTCGCCACAAAATCATAGCTGTTCTGGCAGTGGATATATTCACCAGCCAGACAGAGCGCACATTTACCACAGGCGTTCTGCGGCATCACCACCACGCGGTCACCCACTTTAACGCGCCCCGGTTGCGCCACCTCGACCACTTCGCCCGCGGCTTCGTGGCCCAGATATTCTGAACGTCCGCCATGCAAAAAACCTTTGTATTCGGTACACATCGGCGCCGTCTGCACTTTGACCACCACCCAATCATCCTTGGCTTTCGGGTCCGCCACCTCAATCACGGCACCTTGACGTTCCCCGACGACTGCTGCTTGTTTCATGCCATTGTTCCTGTCTGTACAAATCTACGAATAATTCCAACAAAAATGTAGGTCATCCCTTTTAGGGTGACAAGTACGCTTTATCCTGAACGGTCAGCGTGGCGAAGTTTGTCACGCTGGCAGCGATGACCTACTACTCATATCCAGCTAGCATCCGGCCTAGGTTTAAGCAGATGGGAGGCAATTTAACGATTTGCTCAATTTATCTAAAAATGGTATGGTAACGGTACCATAGCACAGAATAAAAAAGCGATATGATATCATAACGAATAGTCTTCCCTGATGATGTTAACGTAAATACCTTTTTTTTGTCAAACACCTAAAAATTTCCAAAAAGTCGAAGAGACCTCTCCCCCACTATCCTCTGCTGGGCGGGAGCCTGTCACGGGCAGAACGCATTACTTCGTTTGTCCTTGATCGCACAGTGGGAGCCAAGAAAACTACGCAAGCAGGCAATGATGACGACAATTCGCGAAGTAGCACAACGGGCCAACGTTGCCCCCATTACCGTTTCGCGCGTGCTGAATAATTCTGGTTATTTCAGCCAGGAGATCAAAGATCGGGTCGAAGCCGCCGCGGCGGAACTCCATTATGTGCCCAACATGCTGGCGCGCAGTTTGCGTTCCAACCGAACGCAAACCTTGGGGTTGGTCTTGAGCGACATCACCAATCCCTTTTGGACGACCGTGGCGCGCGGCGTAGAAGACGCCGCCAGCCAGCAAGGCTTTAATGTCATACTCTGCAACACGGATGAAAAAGCGGCGAAGCAGGCCGAATATTTATCCGTCCTCTTGCGCAAGCGCGTGGACGGCATTCTCTTGGTGCCGGCGCGCAGCACACCAGAAGCAGTGCAGATGATCCAAAAGCAGGGCGTTCAGGTCGTCGTCATGGATCGTCGGGTGCCCGGCGCAACGGTGGATACGGTGCGCGGTTCATCAACACAGGGGGCATATGAACTGGTGGCGTATTTGCTGGGCTTGGGCCACCGCCGAATCGCAATGCTCTCCGGCCCAGAAAATGTTTCGACAGCCCAAGAGCGCGTACAAGGTGGTCAGCAAGCGTTCGCCATGACCAACCAGCCAATGGCGGCGATGACGGTGATCTATGGCGAATTTACGGTCGACAGTGGCTATGCTATGACACAGCAAGCGGTTGCGCTGACACCGCGCCCGACGGCACTATTCGCGGCCAACAACTTTATTGCGATTGGCGCCCTAAAAGCCCTGCGTGCGCTTGGGTTGCGCGTGCCAGAAGACATTTCTGTAGTCGGGTTTGACGATCTGCCCGCTTCCCTAGTGGTCGAACCATTTTTGACCGTCGCCGCGCAGCCGGCCTATGCGATGGGCCAACGCGCCACCGAACTCTTGCTCCAACGGATCAGTGCGCCAGAGGCAACGCCGTTTCAAGAGGTGAGCTTGCCCACCCAGTTAATTATTCGCCAGTCGTGCCGTGCGATTTAGATGGGCTCTCAATCCGATGCTCGTATAAAATGACAACGTACAATTAGATTGGTGCACGCACGCGCCGGCATATTTCCTACCTATCGCGTTATCATCAAACAAACCACACAAGGAAACAATCATGACAAAGCTAAAATTCGGCTGGCATATGCCTTCGTTCCCGGTAGATGGCAGCAGCAGTACGGCCTTTCGCGAGCAGATCGCGCAGACACTCGATCTAACACAACACCAGTTCGATTCAGTCTGGGTCGATGATCATTTTTGGCCGTGGGCCCAGTTTCAGGCCAAAGATACCCCGTATGTTGAATGTTTTACGACGATTGCCTGGTTCGCCGCGCGCTATCCTACACTGCAATTTGCCAGTTGCGTCGCCTGCCAGGCCTATCGCACGCCGGGCATGTTGGCAAAAATGGTGGCCAATCTGCAATGGCTCACCGGCGGTCGCTTTATCTTTGGGCTGGGCGCGGGGTGGCTGGCGGAAGAATATCACGCCTATCACTATGAATTCCCCAAGCCAGCCGTACGCATTGCGCAACTCGAAGAGACGATCCAATTGATCCAAGCCTTATGGCAGGAAAATCCAGCCAGCTATGCCGGCAAATATTATCGCATCGACAACGCCTATCTCGCGCCCAAGCCGGACCCTGTGCCACCTTTGTTGATCGGTGGCGGCGGTGAGCAATTGACCTTGCGCGTGGTGGCGAAATATGCCGATTGGTGGAATTTACCCGGCGGTACGGTGGAAAATTATGCGCATAAGTTGGATGTCTTGCGCCAGCATTGCACTGCCGTGGGCCGCAATTATGATGATATTGTCAAAACCTGGGCCTCTGAAGCGATCGCCGTGGCCGAAATGGAAGCTGAAGCGCAACGTTTGGCAGAGGCTTCACCATTCAAAAACAATCAAATTGTTGGCACGCCCGCCCAAGTGGCCGCGCAGCTACAGCGCTTTGTTGACCTCGGTGTTGAACATTTCGTCGTACGGCTGGTCGATTTTCCTGCAACCCAGGGCATTGAACTATTCACCAAAGAAGTGATACCGCTGTTGCGCAAATGAAGTAGTCACCAGAATAGGCTTAGGGGCAAACCCAGGCGTTCCAAATTTGGCGTACCTAGTACAGTTGGGTATAAGTAAAACAGTGCATCAGTGGGACAGTGAATCAGTGTTTGTACTGTCTCACTGTCCCACTGTCCCACTATCCTACTAAAAGATAGTATAGTTATTTCCGCCGCACTGTACTAGCTTTAACCACGCCGACGCCAACCGTTGATTTGTCGCCCTCTCCGCAACTCGCAATAATGCCGGCCATGCTGTCAATTCGCCTGTTGGGGGCGCCCCATATCGCTTACGCTGAGCACCTGGTTGCCATCTCACGGCGAAAAAGTCGAGCCCTGATCTATTATTTGGCCGCCCACTCGACGCCTTTGACGCTCGACCATCTGCTCACTTTCTTTTGGCTGGATGCAGACCGCCAGGCTGCCCAACAAAATCTGCGCACGACGCTTTATAGGTTGCGAAAAATCTTTGGTGAACTTTTATGCGTCAACGAAGATACCTTATCCCTGCACACTACCATCGTCGATACGCGCGTCTTCACCGCGCAGCTTGCCGTGCCCAACCTGGCTCTGGCTGAGTTACAAGCGACGCTTGCTCTGTATCAAGATGACTTTCTGAATGGTTTCACCATGTCTGATCTACCTGAATTTGACGACTGGGCCAGTCGGCAGCGCACACATTATTGCCGCCTGCCGCTAACAGGGCTGGCGCGCCTCAGCCGACGCTACGAAGCGCAGCAGGCTTATCGCCATGCGTTGACGGTGTCGGACCGCGCCCTCGCGTTTGAACTTTTGCACGAAGATTTGCAGAGCGATGCGTTGCGCCTACAAATCCTGGCCGGGGACTGCGCCGGTGCGATTCGGGGTTATGCGAGCTTTCGCCAATTGCTAGCAGTTGAGCTTGGTATGGCACCCATGGCCGAGACGCAGGCCCTCTACGACGCGATTATTACCGGCCATTTCCCGTAGCGACGCCCACACTCGCATCACCGCCAGCGCTGCCAGCATCAAGATCATGCCTAGTGCCCTATTCGTTGCCGTTTGTAGGGCGGAAAAGTAAAATGCAAATGTTTGTTAAATTGATTATATTTAATCGATTGATATTGCTTTAAGGCGAAGCTGGAATTGGCAAATCGTGGCTGCTGGAAGAATTTGTCCAGCGTCAACAGTCAAGTGGTGCAACGCCACTTGTGCGGATAGGGGCTTGAAGTCCAACGGAACGAAAAGTAACGATAAGGATTGAGCCGGAAATACGCCGTTGATTCAAAGTGTCAGGTTAGGGTCTATAAACTTGACCAATCAGTGTCAATCAAGATGAAATTAGGCGCTATGCTGACCACTTTGACGGTATCGTCTGACGTCAGATTAAGATATACCCTAGCCTGACAATACCCCCTTCGCGTACGCTGTAATCCGTTTCGTGCCATGACCCCAAGATCCACCACAGCCCAAGACTTACTTTTGATAGGGAAAAAGACCGGTCATGGTCAGTGGTACGGACTGGCTCTATCGGCTATAATCTCGCTTGAGAAGACCAGTCTGCCATATTGACCATTATGCCAGCGCTGGCAATCCTTTCATGGGCGGTGCGCCGTGGACCAATGGCAATGGCGCAGAGCAGCCAGGGTGCAATGATTACCAGCGTAGCAACACAATCTATCAACCAGTTTCTTACAAGCAGCGATAAAAAGGGGAAGGTGATGAACACCATGCAAACAAACATCAATCGCGTACAGAACAGTGCGCGTAGGCTCATGTGCATCCTCGCCCACCCCGACGACGAGTCGCTGGGCTTTGGCGGGACGCTGGCGCACTATGCCAACGCCGGCGTCGCTACCTATCTGATCACCGCTACGCGGGGCGAGCGCGGTTGGCTAGGCGAACCAGCGGCCTACCCGGGTGCGGAGACACTGGGGCGTATGCGCGAGGGCGAATTACGGGCGGCAGCAGCGATTTTGGGGGTACAGGAAACGACGTTACTCGATTACATGGATGGGGATCTGGATCAGGCTGACCCGGTCGAGATCATCGACTTGCTGGTGGGTCATCTGCGGCGGGTGCGGCCCCAGGTGGTTGCCACCTTTGACCCCACTGGCATCTATGGTCATCCCGACCACATTGCCATTTGTCAATTTACCACAGCCGCCATTAGCGCGGCGGCAAACCCGAACTATGTGGATCGGGATGAGCAAGCACCACACCAGGTAAGCAAGCTCTATTACCGCGCCTGTAGCGCAGCCGAGTTGGCCATCTATCAGCAGGTCTTTGGCGATTTGGTGATGACCATCGACGGCGTGGAACGGCGCGCCACCGGTTGGGCGGAATGGGCTATTACCACCCGGATCGATGCCGTCGCCCACTGGCAGCAGGTGTGGCGCGCCGTCGCCTGCCACCATTCGCAATTGCCCGCTTATCAGCACTTTGCCACCTTACCGCCAGAGCAGCATCGCATCTTGTGGGGCAACCAGACCTTTTATCGTGCCTTGAGTCTGGTCAATGGGGGGCGGGAAATCGAGCGCGATCTCTTTGCTGGCATCCCAAGCGAAGCGGACGCTGAACACCGGCTGAGCGAAGAGCCGCTGGCTGGCGTGTTTGCTGCCCTATCACTCGCTACCAACGGTGAAACGCTCAATTAACGCGAGCGGCTATCTTAGGCTAACCAATAAACAGGGAAAAACCATGAAATTTTTAGATCAAACGCTTAGTCTACGCTATCGAGAAGCACCGCTGGCACTTAGCAGTAACAACTTTCGCAAGTTGGGCCACCAGCTCGTCGATGAAATTGCTGAATTTCTTGCGGGTCTGCCGCAGCGCCCGGTGACAACCGGAGAGTCACCCCAAGCCATCCGCAAACTGCTCAATCAGGATTGCCTGCCTGAGCACGGTGCGCCCGTCGATGGTTTGTTGGCGGAAGCAGCAGATCTGCTCTTTGAGCACTCGCTGCTCAACGGCCATCCGCGCTTCTGGGGCTATATCACCGCTGGAGCGGCGCCGATTGGCATGCTGGCGGATTTCCTGGCGGCTGCGGTGAACCCCAACGTCGGTGCGGCTGTATTGTCGCCAATGGCAACCGAGATCGAAGCCCAAACGATTCGCTGGCTGGCCGACCTGATCGGTTACCCCCAAGGCTGTGGTGGCTTGTTGGTCAGTGGCGGCAATATGGGCAATTTTGTTGGTTTCCTGGCCGCACGCCAGGCCAAAGCAAACTGGGATCTAAAAGCCAAAGGCTTGGTGGGCGGCAATCAACGGCTCGTCGCCTATGTCTCGCAAGAGACTCACACCTGGATCGACAAAGCCGCTGAACTCTTCGGTTTGGGCGCCAACGCTGTAGGCAAGATCGGCACCAACGCCAACCAACAGATGGACATCGCTGCCTTGGAACAAGCGATCCACACCGACCGCGCAGCGGGCCATCTGCCTTTCCTGGTCGTAGGCACAGCGGGGACAACCGGCACCGGGGCCGTTGATCCGCTGCCAGAAATAGCAGCCATCTGCCGCAAGTATAATTTGTGGTTCCATGTTGACGGCGCCTACGGCGCGCCTGCTGTGGCCTTGCCGAATGCCTCGCCTGATTTACTTGGCCTGCGTGAAGCCGACTCGATTGCGCTCGATCCGCACAAATGGCTCTATAGTCCGCTGGAAGCTGGCTGTGTGCTCGTGCGCGATCCACAACACCTGGTGGCGACCTTTAGCCACCATCCAACCTATTACAACCTTGATGGCAGCCAAGCCGATCCCGCGATCAACTACCATGAGTTTGGCTTACAAAATTCGCGAGGCTTCCGAGCGCTGAAGGTCTGGCTGGCGCTGCGTCAGGCTGGCCGTGCGGGTTATCGCCAGATGATTGGCGATGACATTGCACTGGCGCAAGCGTTATACGCCGCGATTAGCACTTATCCTGAACTGCAGGCGGTGACCCAGAACTTAAGTATTACGACCTTTCGCTTCGTGCCGCGCGATCTGGCCAATGACCCATCGACGGTTGCGGCTTATTTGAACAAGTTGAACGAAGAACTACTCAATCGTTTGCAAAAGAGTGGGGAGGCTTTTGTTTCCAATGCTGTGGTCGAAGGCAACTATCTCTTGCGCGCCTGTATCGTCAATTTTCGGACGACCTTGGCCGACGTGGAAGCGCTACCAGAAATTGTGCTCAGGCTGGGCAGACAACTAGATGCCGAAATGCGTCCCCTGTTCTTTTTCAGGCAAGACCCACTTGAGTTGTGCTGATTTTTAACCAAATTTCTTTCACAAATAGGAGAAGAATTATAAAAGATTTGCATTTTTAATAAGGCTGCTGGTTAAGCGGTAAAACATTGTGACGTTGCTGTGACGGTCATTCGTTATCCTGTTCACCACGTTCAGTCTGAAAAACCAAGTTTTTGTTGCCGCGTAGGGTGCATCTCTAGGCGCCCTAAGACAGTATTCGTTATCCAAATATCATTCAAATCAGAAAGGGAAAGTGTTACTATGGAAATTCGTCTTCGTTACCTTCGGATCGCCCTTGTGGCTGTCGGTTTGATCTTTACCGTGGGCTTCTACCCGTTGACCGTACTCTGGCCTGCCGGTTGGGCCTGGCATACGGGGCATTCAGACTATATCTGGATGATTATCTTCGTCTACGCCACGTTGGGCGTCTTTTTACTGTTGGCGGCGCGCAATCCCCAGGAACACGCCAGCTTGATCTGGTTCACGATTTGGTCAAGCGCAGTGCATGCCGTCGTCATGACTGCCGAAGCCATTAGACAACCCATGAACGCTGGTCATTTGCTCGGTGATGTACCCGCGCTGTTGCTCGTGGCTGTCTTGCTCGCCGTATTGATGCCACGTCGTGCGCCCGTCTCGACCAACATGGCGGTTGGTGCTAAGGCTTAGCAACCGTTTGAAAAGTGAATTCCCTCAAATCAGCATCCCAGCGCGATGGGCGCGGAAATACACGCTAAGGCTTCTACCTCTGGAAAATCGTAGCTGACATAGAGAAACGTCCCTTTCTTTAGATCAGATTTAGGCCTACTATAGTTACTTTTCGTACCGTTGGACTTCAGACCCCTGATCGGGCAAGCGCGTAAATTGGAAGCCGCCCTGCCCTATCAATATAGTTGACCCTTTTGTCAAGACCAGAAAGTGATAAAAATAAGAACCCAAATCGTCCCAGCGTGCCGACAATAATGATAAGCCGGAAACTCGTGCTTGGCGTCGCCGTAGGGGTTGTGGAGAATGAGGTAACTGCGGCAGTATGCAGTTATCCCATTCTCCACAACCCTAGATACTTAAGTCAGAGAAGTTGGCATAAACGGTGGCCGGGGTCTGATAGTCCAAACTTTGATGAGGCCGTTCCTGGTTGTAGAAGGGAAAGTACCGTTCCAGGCCGACGATCAGTGCCGGAACCGTCTCATAGCGATATAAATAGATATCTTCGTACTTGACACTGCGCCACAAACGCTCAATAAAAATGTTGTCCAAGGCACGGCCACGTCCATCCATACTAATCTGGATTCCTGCCTCTTGTAGGACAGCGGTGAAAGCAATGGAGGTAAACTGGGAACCCTGGTCCGTATGAAAGATTTCCGGACGACCTCGCTGTAACGCCTGCTGTAAAACTTCGATACAGAAGGTGCTTTCCAGCGTATTGGACAGCTGCCAAGCCAACACATAGCGACTATACCAATCAATGACTGCGACCAAATACATGAAACCATTCCGCAGCGGGGTATAGGTGATATCCGTACTCCACACCTGATTTTGACGAGTGATCGCGACATCACGTAACAAATAGGGATAAATCTTGTGCCCAGGATGCCCCTTACTCAGCGATGGCTTCGGATAAATCGCCTGAATGCCTATTTTCTGCATCAACCGCTGGATGCGTTTGTGATTGACAAGATACCCTTGCTTGCGCACGTAGACCGTCATCCGCGGCCACCCATAGAAAGGCGTACGCATGTACTGTTTATCAATCATCTGCATTAATTCTAGGTTGAGCGGACTTTCCGTTGCTGGCACATAATATAAGGTGGAGCGGTTCACGCCAAGCAATTCGCACTGGCGTCGCACACTTAGGGTAGGGTGATCCAATTCTATTAACGCACATTTGGCTGCGACTGGCTCAGGTAACTTTTTTTTTTAGCCACTCAAGTTCCATCTTAAGTCGGCCAATTTGTTCGTATAAGTTTGCTTCGACATCCGCTTGCGCTTCGGCCACTTTCTGGCCGCGTTCGCTGAAGACATCCGTCCCCCCTTCTTGCAGTTGCTTTTTCCACTGCTTGACCTGCGTTGGATGTACTTCATACTGGCTGCCAATTTCGTTAATCGTTTTCAATCCTTTCAGTGCTTCTACTGCCACTTGAAACTTGAACTTTGCACTAAACTGTCTTCGTTGTTTTGTCATTTGAACCCTCCACATGATCTGTTTTTAGTATCTTAACATGTGGTCTAGTTTTCAGGGTCAATTATACAATCACTGATCGAAGCGCTGCGCGAGCTCTTCGCCCACCCAGATTGGCCCACACTCAATCAGAAGCTCAACTTGAATGCACTTTGGCGGGCCGAAGTAGGTCCGTCTTCTACCCGAGTTGACACCACTCGTTGACGACCAAGTGACCCCGCCCGCCGTGGTGGATGAGCTTATGGGAGGGCATTGGACAATTTCTGCTGGCCTTGACCCATCAGCGACCGGTTATGCTGGTTATAGACGATTTGTACTGGGCAGATTCGTCCACGCTAGGGCTGCTTGGTTATTTGCTGTGCAAGGCCAGCCAAAATCAGGCCGCGCTCTATTTTATCGCCGCCAGCCATATGGTAGGGCCGCCGACACCACTGGCACTTTTGCTGGAAGTGCTATTGCGCGAAGGGCGGCTGGTGCGGCTCACGCTGGAGCGGCTGCCCCCGACTACCATCGCCAGCTTGGCCGAAGAGATCAGCCCAACCACGGCGGGATTGGCCACCTGGTTGACCATTCGTTCGGAGGGCAACCCTTTTATCCTAGCGCAATTGATCCAGTATGCCCGCGATTACCAACTGCTCGGCACCGATGATCTCATGAATCTAACTGACTCCGCTGCGCAAGGCGTGTCCGAAACGGTCTACGCGTTGATCCGCACGCGGTTGGCGCGGCTCTCGGAGGCCAGCCGGCAAGTGCTGAATATCGCGGCCGTGATCGGGCGTGAGTTTGAAGTAGAGATGGTGGCGCGCAGCGTGACACTGGCGGACGCTGCCGTGCTCGACAGGCTTGACGAGTTACGATCCTTCGGCGGAAAGCCCACGATGTTTACTCGTGTTCCCAGAGGGAGCCCAGATAGCCACAAAACCTACTGGTTTTGGGTATTGTTGTAAGCGAATTGACATAGATTTTTCCACAAAATTGTGTTATACTATTCAGTACAACACCGCGAGGCAGGGCAAAATCTCCCGCGGCGAGTACGTTCCTTAACAACTTCAAATTGCCGGTTGCGCTGAGGAGTTCAGCGCGTAAAATTTGAAACGTACCAAAGAACACCAATGCTGTATGCGAAGGGGCATCTTCGCTTAGGTTAGCGGGCGTAAGACCAATCTAGGGCTGCCCGTGTTTGACCCTAGAATCCCTCGACTTTAGTCGTGGGCGTATGTCAAAAAGGTTTGGCCTGATCCAACCGCTGACCGGCATGCGTTACCGCTCTACTATGGGCTTATGCTAGTTTATTTTACAGATTTAGCGTGTAATATGTTTGATATTACTGGGAAAACGGCCTGTTTTATCCTGTTAATGCCCAATAGAAAATCATGGTATCCTATTTTAGTTCTATTTAGAATGATGATGTGTAAAACGAACAATTAA
The DNA here is from genome assembly GCA_038318235.1 of Caldilineales bacterium. Taxonomy (GTDB): domain Bacteria; phylum Chloroflexota; class Anaerolineae; order Caldilineales; family Caldilineaceae; genus JAPLGZ01. The sequence continues at coordinate 5,660 of JBBQBY010000106.1, read as the reverse complement.
TGATTTGTTATCAGGGGATTTGCCTAAAAATATTACCTGTTTGGCCGAGTTTTTACGCATTTTGCACGTTTATTGACCAAAACAACTAGCATAAGGCCATACTAGGTGAAATTGCCCTGGCCCAGCAGGATTTAAGCGCCGCCGAAGATTATTTTAATCAAGGGCTTGCCCTCGCCCGCCAATTTTCGGCCCTCGAATGCATCGCCGGGCTCACAACCAACCTGGGACCGATCGCGCAGCAACGCGCTGATCAGCCCCAGGCCGTTCAGCAATTGACCGCTGCCTAGGCCCAGGCCGAGGCGTTAAACATTCGTTTTCTGATCACGCAGATTCGCCTCTGGTTAGCCGCCTTATTGCCGCCAGCCCTAGCCCCCGATCAACTCGCCCACGCCCAGCAGACGGCCGAGCAAGATGGTTATCAACAGTTGTTGACCGAGGTAATACGCCTCGAAGCCGCAGTGCAATAAAGCAATAGGGGTCAGGCATGCCTGACCCCTATTGCTTTATAATTTTATGAGAAAATGGGCGAGTATTGGCGAGGGGCCCTACCCGACGGCAGGGTCTACCTGGCGTGAACCAGTTGATTCTAACAGTGGGGACGATGGCATGATAGTCAGCACAAGAGCGCGCAGATAGACGGTCACAATCGCATACGCAAGCAGACTGAGCAGCAATATCCCCGCCTGTAGCCCATTCGCTAAGAGACCAAAGGTCGAGTGGGCTTCCCCAATCAAGGTGAAACTGCCCAAAACGGTGCCAAAGATCATCAGGCCGAGCACTTGGCCAGGCAACGACCAGTTTGCGGGTCGCACGCGCGGCCCTGTGAGCGAATAGTAGATCAAGGCCACGGCGATCAGAACAAGTGCCAGCAAGCCGTGGCGTAACAGGTCCACCCGCGGCCCGACCCCGACGCGGCCAACCATTTCATGCATTCGCTGATACATAAAAGGCAATCGATTTGGCGCATGCAGCAATACAGCCGCCGTTGTGGCGCTGGCCCAAATCGCGGCCAGGGCAGCCGTTCCTACGCTGCCAGCCAACACTAATACGGTCCATGACCGGCGCAATGAAGTTGCCCCTGCCGTGGAAATGTGGGCGCGGCGGGCGCACCAGACGAGCAGCGCCGGAAGGCCGACACCTAACAGCAGCAGCCAAGTCAGCCGAATGGCGGTGTGCGGCAGATGGATGCGCTCAACAATCCGCGGCCCAAAGGCAGCGCCAAGCGTTAAAAAAAAGCAGATATAGACCGATGAGCCAACCAGGTGGGCAGTGATGAAGCGCCAGTAGGGAACTTTTAGCAGACCACAGGCGATGACGGTCACGTAGCGCAAGCCGGGTGTGGCCCGTCCTACGGCAATTCCGAGCCAACCACCGCGGTTCAACGTATGTTCTGCCCGCGCCAATTGTTCCGGTCCCAGATGCACATAGCGGCCATAGCGCTCAACGAGTGGGCGGCCGCCGCGCCGCACTAAGAAGTACAGGCCAGTTGCCCCAATCGCCGAGCTTAGCGAGATGACGCAATACCAAAGCACCATGCGCGACAAGATCAGACCGCTTGATGTCCCAGCCAACACAATTAAGACATCGGTGGGGATCGGCATCGGAACGCTAAGTTCTTCGAGAATGATCGCCACAAAAATTGTGATAAAGCCATGCCTGGCTATTAATTCCAGCATTCTATTTACTCACCTTTGAAAGATTATGCCACCGCGCAGCCAACGCTAGAGCACCCCGCTGTTGACCAACAACAAGCACCACTACGTATGTTCGGCGGCGAGATATCTTTCGCAGTATACCATAGAAGGACGAGAAAATTGTTGTATGGACTCCACTAACCAAAAATTCACACCGCCAGCGCGCAGCAACTACCTATATTATACGCAGCAATCACCCGAATGTAGTATCAAACGTAGATGTCAAAGGATAAGTTTAGGGAAGAGCGTAGAAAATGCGAGTTAATCATTCTACGGCCCCACCAGTATAATAGCAGCTAGCCTGACCTAATCGCCGTTGCCGAAGTGAAATGTCGCCGAACTGCGGAGATCATCACGCCGATAGTCGTTCATAATCGATTGGCCAGCGTTGTATCCACGATTAACTTCAAACAAACTCATTCAGAAGGAGATGCACAAGTATGGAAAAATTCTGCCCGCTCAACCTAACCCCAGAAGAGATTATTGACTATACACGCGAATGGACCGGCGAACGCTTTGCCGACGGTCGCCCGTTGGTGCCCGATGCCCTGATCGAGCGGGTGCGCAAAGTCACCATCACCGAAGCATGGGGCGTGCTGCGTAACGAGGGGTATCACCACCAATATGAAGGCAATTGGCTTTGCACACATCCGGGCCAGGTGTTGGCTGGGCGCGCCTTGACGGCGATGTATATGCCGCGTCGCCCTGGAATGCGCCAGGTGATGGAAGAAAAGGGTGCAAAGGCCGGCTGTATTGGCGATCAGATTTCATGGCCAATTGACCTGCTGGTGCCCGGTGATGTCTATATCGCCGATGTGTATGGCAAGATTGAACAAGGGCCGATCATTGGTGACAATTTGGCCACCTCAATTTATGCCAAATCGGGCAATGGGGTAGTGCATGATGCCGCCGTGCGCGATCTAGACGGCATCCAGGAGTTGCCGAATTTTACCAGCTTTGTGCGCGGCTGGCATCCCACCTATGCGTCACCGACGATCATGCTCATGGGCGTCAACTGTCCCGTCCGCATCGGTCAGGTGACAGTGATGCCCGGTGACGTGGTGTTGGGCCGGCAAGATGGTGTGGTCTTTATTCCCGCCCATCTCGTCGAAAAAGTGGTAAAGACCTCTGAACTCGTCCAGTTGCGCGATCGCTTTGGCAAACAACGGTTGAGTGAAGGCATCTACACGCCCGGCCAGATCGACACCCGCTGGGAAGATCCGATTGAAATTGACTTTTCGCGCTGGTTAGAAGATCACATTGATGAGCTGCCAGTGCCCAAGGCGGCGATTCAAGCGATGCTGAAAGAGCGAACGTGGTAGGGGCAGAGGGGTGAATTTTTCGTGCTAACCTTGTCGCCTAAGAGCGATGAAGCAAGCCCTCTGGGAAGTGTATTTTCGACCAGTTACTGAACGAATAAACACTTCCCGGAAGGAGGATGATCAACCAATCATTCATTCAACGTAGGATCTTCCAGGAGGTGGCCACACGCTCTGAGGTTAACCTCAGAGCGTGTGGCCATCAAAGGCAATGAGATCATGTAATTGATTAATTCATAATCGCTCTCCTCGCGTGCGCAGACATAACCAGGTGTTATAAGCATTTTCCTGCACCGGAATGGTCATCGCCAACGTCCGCAAGTGAGCATCGTTACTGATCACGGGTGTGTTGCAGCGAGCGACTAAATTTTTGACGCCACTCAACCAAAACGCAGGCCACCACCCGCGATCGGTTTGGTCGCTTGGTGCTCGCAGCGCATACACCGCACGGTCCACGGCGCATAAGCGTTCTTCGTAGCGAACGCGGCTACCATAGAGTGATTCTCGATCCATATGTCACCTCCTCAACAACTCGGCGCTTCGAGCAAGCCATGTATGAGCCTGTGATTGCGCCTGGCATGGTCTCTGACCAGAATAACTCACATGACTAGGGCCATTTTAATGAAATAAGGATCCCGCGTTTGCCGAACAAAATCATGCGTAGGTGTGTGCTTTTAGCCGCACGTGCTGCATATACCCCAATTGTGCGGATAAAAGCACGCACCTACTGACTACTTTATGCTTTGATTGCGCCTAGGCGGCGCTAGCCTTGCTATTCTCCGCCAAGAAAGCGCGCACAGCCGCCATATAAAGGGCAAATTGGTCGCGGCGGATACTGTGGCCGGCGTCTGGAATGTGGGCAACGCGCAATTGAGGCACCAATGTCTGCAAGGCAGCGGCGGTTTCTGTGGTTACGATCGCACCGCGCGCCGGGTCAGCCGTGATCAACAAAGCTGGACAGGTGATCCGCGGCACCAGCACTGGCCAGTCCAGATTGGCGCCACCAATCCGGTTGATCACGTTAAAACTCAGTCGCAACTTTGAATCAGCCCACGGCTCCAGCTCAGCCGCGGACCAATCGGGCGTGGCCGCCCGTTGGTTGGCAATTAATTCCTCGCGCAGTTTACGTTTGAGCGCAACGATCCCGGTGCGCATGCGCGCCTGGCGTTCGGTGTCGAAGCCAGCCGGAGAGCCTGCGGCCCACCACGCCGGTGGGTCTTCAAGCAGAATGGCACCTGGCAGGTCAGGATAAGTTCCCGCCAAGGCGAGCGCGGTGGCCGCCCCCATTGAATGGCCGAGCACAGTGGGGTGCTGTAATTGTAGGCCCGTGATCAAGCCAGCCACGTCAGCGGCGTGTGCCTCGTGTCCATAACCCTGTTCTGGGCCGTCCGAACGACCATGGCCGCGCGCATCGACCATGATCACGTCATACGCTGCTTCCAACGCCGCCGCGACCTGTGTCCAACATAAACCATAAACCGTCGTCGGAAAAGCCATGGGTCAACACAAGCGGTGGCTTGGCGCCGCCAGTGCGCGTGTAATGCAGGCGCAGGCCATTTGCTTCAAGATCACCCACGTAACGCTAGCCGGTTAGAATGAGTTTGAACGAGGTAACCTTGTCTATTTGCCTGATACGTTCTATTGATAAAAGGTAACGACCAAGCCACCCCCTCCTAACAAATAGGGGAGGAACTGTCACGGGACAGATCTTGCACTTCGCGCGTCCTGCGCCAGTTCCCTCCCTTACCAGGGGAGCGGGAGCCCCTAGGGCGCGGGTGGGGTTAGCCGTTACGATAAAAGTAAAATTGTCTCGCGACTTAATGCCGATTCGGCAACCAAGGAGAATCTATGTCAAGCTCATCTGCTGCACTCAATAATAAGGCGGTAGCGCCCGCAGCCTCGTCCGTTCAACTGCGCCGACTGCTCTGGGTTGGCCCGCTCACCGTGGTGGCCGCGGTGGTAGCCGTCCAGATCGTGCGCTTGATCATCCTGGCCCTGTTGCCTCAAGCCAGCAACGCCATGCAACTGAGCGTTTTGGGGATATCAGTTGTTTTTACGGCGGTTTTGGTCCTTGGGGCAGTGTTGGTCTTTGCGGTTGTGGCACGCTTTGCCGCCCATCCAATCAAGCTTTATCAACGGATTGCCCTGATTGTGTTGGTAATTTCTTTTATTCCAGACGCGCTCTTGGCACGCTCGTCCATGCCGGGGGCAAGCTGGCCCAACAGCATCGCCTTAATGGTGCTACATGTCGTCGCCTGGGCCGTCACGGTGTGGATGCTGTCGCATTTGACCGTTGCTGAAACCGCATAAAGAGATTGACGATTTTTGACTGACGATTGACGAAATGAGCTCGTCGGCGAAGTCGCTTCGTCAATCGTCGATCAAAAATCGTCAATGGTTTTGATGCTCGTGTATACTGGATCGGTGCTATCAGGAGAAGCAAAGCAAGGGAGAATGATATGGCAACGATCGCGCGGCCAGCGGGCCATCGTTTCCAGTACTGGTATGAAAATGGGGTAACGTTGCTGGTTGCGTTTGCCAACGAACATACCCTGCACTGGAAAGCGCTCGCTGGTCCGGAACAAGGACGTTCGGCAACGGAGAGCTACGATAGTGTGGCGATAGCGCCCAATATTCACTTTATCAC
>JBBQBY010000105.1:0-16719 GCA_038318235.1 Caldilineales bacterium | reverse complement strand
TATGCACAAAGCCACCTTCCGCGTGGGCAGCAACATCGCCTTTATCAAATATTGGGGTGTTGCTGATCCGGCGATCAATTTACCTTTGAATAATTCGATCAGCATGACGCTGGCCGCGGCGCACACGACCACAACGGTGCTGTGGGATACTGAAAAACGGTTAGCCGTTGATGAGATCACACTAGACAGCACGCGCCTGGATCAGCAGTCGGCGCAACGTCTGGTGCGCCATCTGGACCGATTGCGCACCGTCGCTGGGGTGGACTATCGCGCCCAAGTCGTCAGCCAAAACAACTTTCCCATGGCGTCGGGCATTGCCAGTTCGGCCAGCGGCTTTGCGGCGTTGACCGTGGCCGGTTGTCAGGCGCTGGGTTTAACGCTAGCGGCGGCGGAACTTTCGGCGCTGGCGCGTTTGGGCAGTGGTTCGGCCAGCCGCAGCCTCTTTGGTGGCTTTGTCGAATGGGAGCGCGGGGTGGATCACGCCAGCAGTGTCGCCCACCAACTCTATCCGCCTGACTATTGGCCGTTGTACGACATTGTGGCCGTGGTGAGTGGCGCCGCAAAACATTTGAGCAGCGAAGGCGGGCATAAACTGGCCGCCACCAGTCCTTTGCAAAATGGTCGGATTGGCAGTTTGGTAACTGCCTTGCCCAGCGTGCGGCAGGCGCTCGCCGATCGTGACCTGGCGCGGCTTGGTCCCGTGCTTGAGCAAGATGCGTTGGCCATGCACGCGGTGATGATGACCAGCACGCCGAGTCTGCTCTACTGGCAACCCGGCACGCTAGAAATCTTGCAGGCTGTCCGCCAGTGGCGTGCCGAAGATGGCTTGGCGGCTTACTTTACGATTGATGCTGGGCCAAATGTTCACCTAATGTGTGAGGCGCAAGCAGTACCAGAGGTACAACAACGCCTACAAGCCTTGCCCAGTGTACAACGCGTGATTGTCAGCCAACCAGGGCCAGGCCCAGAGCAGTTAGATGTGCATTTGTGTTAAAGTGTCGTGGATGATGCTGACTTACGGCTCGTTGTTCACACATTTGAACAGCTTAGGGATCAGGTAGTAGAAATTCGTATTATTTCTGCCCGCAAAGCAACCGATGGAGAAGCATATCAATACCGCGAAAGGAATCAATGAAAGAAGAATACGATTTTTCAAAAGCCGAACGCGGCAAGTTTTATCAACCAAACGCTCTTTTTAATTTTCCTATTTACCTCGAACCCGATGTCTATGAGTACATTAACCGGCTAGCCGAGGAAAAAGGGATGGACATGCAGGTCGTCGTGAATGAGTGGTTGCGCATGAACATCAAGCTGATCAAAAGTGTTGAACATTTTGCTTAGGCTTTTCCGAAAAAATAAAATGTCGACCTTCAACCGGAAAAGCCCCAGCCATGCCGAGGAAGCAGCTTAGCGCGCGGATATCTATTTTTTCGGCATGGCCTTAATGAACATAGAAACTATTTATTATGGCAATTAGCGTCTTTGAACTCTTCAAAATTGGGATCGGCCCTTCCAGCTCGCATACGGTTGGCCCGATGCGGGCGGCGCGCCAATTTGCCCTGCGTTTGCAAGAAGGTGGCCAATTAACGTCCACCGCCAGCCTGCGCATAGAACTGTTCGGCTCGCTCGGCGCAACGGGTAAAGGCCACGGCAGCGACAAAGCGATTTTGCTTGGCCTTGAGGGTGATGAACCGGACAAGGTCGAGATGGCCACGATTGAAGCGCGCCTGACCGCCATGCGCACGAACCAACAAATTCACCTGCTCGGCACCCACGCGCTCACCTTTGTGGAAAAAGAAAATTTGCTCTTTCGTCGCCAAGCGCTCCCGTATCATCCCAACGGCATGCGCTTCACTGCCCTGAACAGCCAAGGTGAAGAATTGCTCAGCAAAGTCTACTATTCCGTCGGCGGCGGTTTTGTGGTGGATGAAAACGCAACCGGCGCAGAGCGCATCAAAGAAGATGAAACCGCTTTGCCCTATCCGTTTGATAATGGCACCGAATTGCTCGCGCTTTGTCAGCAACATAATCTGTCGATCAGCCAGATCATGCTAGAGAATGAAAAGACCTGGCGCAGCGAAGCCGAGATTCATGCGGGATTACTCAAAATTTGGGCCGTGATGCAAGACTGTGTGCGGCGCGGCTGCCAATCGGAAGGCATTTTGCCGGGTGGCATGAAAGTTAGACGCCGCGCGGCGGATCTCTACGCCCAATTGAGCAACAACCCAGAAGCTGGTTTACGCGACCCATTAAACATTATGGATTGGGTAAATTTATATGCGCTGGCCGTCAACGAAGAAAACGCCGCCGGTGGTCGGGTGGTGACCGCCCCAACCAATGGCGCAGCGGGTATCATTCCCGCCGTTTTACATTATTGGACCCGTTTCTGCGCCGGCGCAGATGATGCAAGTGTTGTGCGCTTTTTGCTCACAGCCGGCGCGATTGGCACACTCTACAAGAAAAACGCCTCGATCTCCGGCGCGGATGTTGGCTGTCAGGGTGAAGTCGGGGTGGCTTGTTCGATGGCGGCGGGGGCGTTGGCCGAAGTGCGCGGCGGCACGCCTGCGCAGGTGGAAAACGCCGCCGAAATTGGCATGGAGCATAACTTGGGGCTGACCTGTGATCCGGTGGGTGGGCTGGTGCAAATTCCTTGCATCGAACGCAACGCCATGGGCGCGGTCAAAGCGATCAACGCCGCACGCATTGCCCTGCGCGGTGACGGCACCCACTATGTCTCACTGGACAAAGTGATCAAAACGATGCGCGAAACCGGTGCGGATATGAAGACGAAATATAAAGAGACGTCGCGCGGTGGGCTGGCGGTGAATGTGATCGAGTGCTGAGGATGGGGAGACAAGGAGAGAGGGAGACAAGGAGAGAGGGAGACAAGGATGGGTCAGATGTGGAGCAGGCAACGGTGGCCGTTGATACGGGCTGTGGCGCTGGCGGGCATGCTTGGCCCGATTTTATTGGCGGGCGTGATTGTTATTCTCACCATACTAGAATACGATTTCTTGCGCGGTTTGCGCTGGCATCCACTATATGCGACCACGATTGACTGGCCAAGCGGGTTGACCTTAGGGCCTTATGGTTGGATTATGGTCAGTGCCTTTATCCTGTCTGGTTTACTGTTGGCCGGTTTTGCCTTGGGTCTGCACTGGCAATTGACCCGCACCGGCGAATTATCCTGGGCGCCACGCTTACTGTTTGTGGCCGCCGTTGCCATGATACTCCTCGGTTTTAAGACGGATCCCACCTATCGCACCACACCCCACACTACCCACGGTCTGATCCACGATGGCGCGTTTGTGCTGCTCGGGCTGACCTTGCTGCCTGCCATGTTCTTGTTGGCCCGCCGCTTTCAACAGGATCCTGTTTGGCAACCCTATGCTCGCTATACCTTGATCACTGTTTTGGTGATTGCCCCGGCGTTTGCCCTCAAAGGCATTGCCTTCTACCTCTTTTTGGTTGGTGTTCTACTCTGGTTTGAGATAATCGCCCTCCGGCTTTGGCAATCGACCCATACAAACTAAATCATATGACACGTGTTCAGTCACCTGTGTGATAAAATAATCGGCTAGTGATGCTTCATCGAAGCGTACCTGGTTGACGGCCAAGCGGGAATTTATTTTTACCGCAGAGAGCGCAAAGAAAAATAGGCTTAATGATTCATGGGAAGTTTTCTCTCTATCCAGGGCACGCGCTAATCGAAATTATAAGGAAATCAAGATGCCAACTAATTTTTCGCAGGAACTCGAAGCGCGCCTCTTGCGCTATGTGCAGATCGATACCCAGAGTGACGAAACGTCAGCCACCACACCGAGTACAGCGATCCAACTAGATTTGGCGCGTATGTTGCGCGACGAACTGACGGCGATTGGGGTAAAGGATGTGGTGCTCACCAATTACGGCGCGGTTTTAGCCACGCTGCCGGCCACGGATGCAACGATAAAAGCGCCAACGATTGCTTTTCTGGCCCATGTCGACACAGCCCCGGCGTTTCATGCCAGCGGCGTTAAGCCGATCGTCCATCGCCAATATAACGGCGCAGCGATTGTGCTGCCGGATGATCCGAGCCAGGTGTTGGACCCGGCACTGTTTCCCTATCTCAAGGCCAAAATCGGCGATGATATTATTAGCGCCAGCGGCACGACCTTGTTAGGTGGCGATGATAAAGCGGGCGCGGCGATTATTATGACGATGGTCGGCCACTTGTTGGCACACCCAGAACTAGCGCATGGTAATTTGCGGATCTGCTTTACGCCTGACGAAGAGATCGGCAGAGGCGTTCACCCAAGCTTACGGGCAGATTTAGCGGCGGATTTTGCCTACACGCTTGATGGCGCAGAGTTGGGTGAATTTGTCTACGAAAGCTTCTCCGCCGATAAAGCGGTGGTCAAAGTAACCGGTGTTTCTACGCATCCTGGTGCAGCCAAGGGGAAAATGGTCAATGCGTTAAACTTGGCGGCCAAAATCCTGGATGCCTTGCCTCAGCACACCCGCACCCCCGAAACGACCGACGAGCGCGCCGGCTTTATCAACCCCTATAAAATGGAAGGCACCTCGGCACAGGCGGAGATCAGCTTTATCCTGCGCGACTTTGAACGCGATGGCCTCAAGGCGCATGGCGATCTGGTGCAGGCGGTCTGCAACGCGATTCAGTTGGGTGAACCGCGCGCCAAGATCGAATGTACGATCACCGCGCAATACCGTAACATGCGCTACTGGTTAGAAAAAGACATGCGCCCTGTCGATCTGGCACAACAGGCGATTGAGCAGGCCGGTCTGCAACCCTTTACCAAGCCGATCCGCGGTGGCACTGACGGTTCACGCTTGACCGAGCAAGGTGTGCCCACGCCGAATCTGTTTACGGGCATGCAAAACATTCATGGCCCGTTGGAATGGATCAGCGTGCAAGATATGGCAAAATCGACCCAAGTTTGCCTCAATCTTGTGCAGCTTTGGGCGCACGAAGCAAAAAGTTAAGCGCCAAAACAAATAATCTTGTGTAATCCTACTATGCCCGCGTGAAAATTTAAAACGATCCGGAAAGGGTATGATGACCACAAAAAGTCAACAGTTCACTGGCAAAATTGTGATCGTCACTGGTTCGGCCAGTGGCATTGGGCGCGCGATCGCAGAGCGCTTTGGGGCAGCAGGGGCGCACGTCGTCGTGACCGATGTCAATGGCACAGGAGCGACAACGGTTGGACAAAAGATTGTCGCCGCCGGTGGCTCAGCGCTGGCGATTACAGCCGACGTTTCCAACAAAGCGCAGGTGGATCATTTGTTTGTGACCACAATCGAAAAGTTTGGCACGGTTGATGTGCTGGTCAACAATGCGAGCTTGACCAATACCGAACGCCATTTTCTGGAGGGTGACGAAGCCTGGTGGAACAGCATCATCGCCGTCAACCTTACCGGTGCTTTTTTGTGTAGCCATCAAGCGGCACAGATTATGGTGCGCCAACGGGCGGGCGTGATCATTAATCTATCATCGGGTGGCGCGTCGCGGGCGCATCGGGGCAATGCCGCTTATGATGCCGCCAAAGGGGGAATTGAGGCATTGACGCGGGCCATGGCGCTTGATTTGGGGCCTTATGGGGTGCGCGTCAACACGCTTGTGCCTGGTTCAATTGATAGTACAGGCCTAAATCCAGAGACCAAACAGGCGCGCGGCGAAAATATTCCGCTGGGCCGCGTAGGCGAAGTTGACGACTTGGCGGGGCCAGCGCTCTTTCTTGCCTCTGATGAAGCTCGCTACATAACCGGCCACCAATTATATGTTGATGGCGGGATGCTGGCACAACAGCGCTCGGCAACGGTCGATATTTTTCCGTTGAGCCGGTTCCCCAACGTGGAGGCGGCATGAGCGTAGAGCAGTACCGCGTTGGCGTCGACATTGGTGGCACCTTTACGGATCTGATTGTCGTGAACATGGCAACCGGCGCGTTCGCGGTGGGTAAGGTGCTTACCACACCGGACGATCCGTCGGAGGCGGTGGAAACTGTGCTCAGTGAGACGTTACAACGGGCCGGCATTGACCTGGCCGCGGTGCAACATCTCGTCCATGGCACCACGTTGGTCACGAACGCCGTGATCGAGCGCAAAGGGGCAAAGACCGCGCTGCTCACCACGCAAGGTTTCCGCGATTCGATTGAGATCGGGCGCGAGAATCGCTATGATTTATACGACTTGATGCTAGAACAGCCCCGCCCACTCGTGCCGCGTCACCTGCGGTTTGATGTGCCACAACGCACCGTGGCCGACGGCAGTTCGCTCCAACCATTAGATGAAAATTACGTAGAACAACTAGCGCGTGAGCTAGCAGAAAGTGGGATCGAAGCAGTTGCCATCGCCTTTTTACATAGCTTCACCAATCCAGCCGATGAGCGCACCGCCCGCGCCGCCGTGTTGCGCGCCGCGCCACATTTGCGCGTCTCGATCTCATCCGACGTCGTCCCAGAAATCCGTGAATTTGAACGGGCCTCGACCACAATTGCCAATGTCTATGTGCAAGCGCGCGTCGAGCGTTATCTGCGCGAGCTAGAAGAACGTCTGCAACGCCTCGGCTTTGCAGGCAACTTCTTTCTTATGCTCTCTAGCGGCGGCATCGCCACCGTAGATACCGCCGTGCGCTATCCGGTGCGTTTGCTTGAATCGGGCCCGGCGGCCGGCGCGTTGGCAGCAACCGCCTATGGCCTGGCCGCTGGCCATAGGGATGTGCTTTCGTTTGATATGGGCGGCACAACAGCCAAACTTTGTGTGATCGACCAGGGTCGCCCGCTCATTGCGCATGATTTTGAGGTGGATCGTAAATACCGTTTCAAGAAGGGCTCAGGGTTGCCAATCAAGATTCCAGTGATCGAGATGATCGAAATTGGCACGGGTGGCGGCTCGATTGCACGCGTGGATGCGCTCGGCTTGCTCAAGGTCGGGCCAGATTCGGCCGGTTCGGCGCCAGGGCCAGTCTGCTATGGCCGCGGCGGCCGCGAACCAACTGTTACCGACGCCGATCTGATCCTCGGTTATCTGGATCCTGCCTATTTCCTGGGCGGCAAAATGAAGCTGGATCTGGAAAGCGCCCGCCAAGCGGTCAAGACCCAGATTGCCGACAAGTTAAATTTGTCAGTGGAAGCAGCGGCCTGGGGCATTCACCAGATTGCCAATGAAAACATGGCCAATGCTGCGCGCGTCCATGTGTTAGAGCGCGGCAAAGACCCGCATCGTTTCCCACTTTTCGCCTTTGGCGGCGCGGGACCGGTGCACGCGTATCGGCTAGCGCTAGCGCTTGGTTCGCCCATAATGTTGGCACCGTTGGGCGCAGGGGTAATGAGTACGGTCGGTTTTCTTTCTGCACCACTAGCCTTTGACTTTGTGCGCTCGTGGCCGCTCTGGCTCAGCGCGTACGATTGGGCCCACGCCAACCATCTGCTCAACGCGATGGAAGCCGAAGGGCAGGCTTTGCTCACAACTTCAGGTGTGGCGGGTGAACAGATTACCTATCGGCGCGAGGCCGATATGCGTTATGTGGGCCAAGGTCATGCGATTCGCGTGCCGCTCCCGGCGGGCACGCTAGAGGCAACGCAAGCCCCGGCGCTGTTAATGGCCTTTGAAAAGGTCTATCGCGAATTGTACGAGCGCCTCGGGCCGCCTGTGCCAGTGGAAATTCTGAACTGGCGAGTCGTTGCCGCGGGCCCTACGCCCGCTCTACAATTACAAATCCAAGCACCGTTTGGTGGAGATGCGCAGGCAGCACACAAGGGTAGCCGTCCGGCCTACTTCCCCGAAGCAGATGGTTTTGTCGATACGCCAATCTATGACCGTTATCAGCTAATCCCCGGTGCGATCTTTATCGGTCCAGCGATCGTCGAGGAGCGCGAATCAACCGTGATCATTGGGCCCGGTGGGCGCTGTCAGATCGACGAGCAACATAACTTGGTGGTGAGACTGAGTTGAGGCCCCAATCGATTAAATTGCTCAAAGCCAACTTAAATGTATTCAAGTGCCTTTTCAACCACATCCGGGTCAAATTCAATTACGCGGAGCAGCGCGCGCAGCATAATCAGGCTGGTTGCGGCCCTGCTCCCAATCGCGTACGGCGCCTAAGGAGAGTTGAAACCGGTGGGCAAATTGTTCCTGGGTAAGATTAAGTTTGCGACGCAGGATACGCACATTTGGCACATGACGGGCGCGTTCAAGTTGTTTTTCGCTAGCAGGCAGACTATCTGGATCACTCAACGCCGCCATATGACGTTCTTGTTCAGTCATCGCGTCAAAGTTTGACCAGTCTGTTGTCGATGTTTTTTTGTGGAGCAAGTTCGAAGTGAATCGTGATATTTCTTCGTTCATGTGGCTCGGCTCATCGTGCAGAAATAATCCGGATGCGCTCATCTCTTTCTGTATAGGTGATTAGCTATTGTACGGGGCATCCGTAGTTCTGTCAAACAACCCTAATCTGCTCATAGAAATTAAGGAACAATCAATGGTGCTCAATCCGATTATGCTCGAAGTGCTCTGGAACCGCTTGCTTTCGGTGGCCAACGAGCAACAGGTCGCGCTGATGCGGACGGCCTTTAGCAGCATCGTGCGCGAGTCACAAGACCTGGCTTGTGGCGTCTTTGATACGCGCGGACAGATGATTGCCCAATCGCTGACGGGCACACCCGGTCACATCAACCCGATGGCAACGGGGACAAAACATCTGTTGGCGGCTTATCCACCAGCCACCTTGCGCCCTGGTGACGTGATCATCACCAATGATCCCTGGCTGACGGCGGGGCAAATCAACGATTTTACCGTGCTGACCCCAGTTTTCAGAGGTGAGACGATTGTCGGCTATTTTGCCAATTGTTGTCATGCCGCCGATGTGGGTGGGCACATTCTTTCGGCGGAGGCGCATGAAGTGTACGAAGAAGGCTTGCGCGTGCCGATTATGAAGCTGTTTGACCGCGGCGAGCCGAATCACGAATTGCTTAAGATCATCCGCGCCAACGTGCGCACACCAGACGAAACCGTGGGTGACCTCTACGCGCAAACTTCTTGCAACGCGGTGGGTGCGCGCAGTTTGCTGCAGATGATGGACGAGTTTGGGTTGGAAAGTATTGACCCGCTGGCCGACGAGATCATTGCCCGTTCCGAGCGGGCCATGCGCGATGCAATCCGCCAATTGCCCAAAGGCCGTTACGAACATGTGGTCTGGAGCGATGGTTTTGAGGAACCGTTACGCCTGCAAGTCGCGGTGACCATTGAAGAAGAAGATATCTACATCGATTTTGCTGGTTCATCACCGCAAAGTCGGCGCGGCATCAATGTGGTTTTTAACTACACGCATGGTTATGCCTCGTTTGCGATGAAGGCGGCCATCAGTCCCGAGGTGCCCCACAACGAAGGCGCCTTTCGGCCAGTGCACGTGAGCGCCCCGCGCGGCTCGATTTTGAATTGTGTAGAGCCCGCGGCCGTGGCCTCACGCCATCTGGTCGGTCACTTTTTGCCCAGTGCGATTTTTGGGGCATTGGCCTCCGCTTTGCCGGGGCGGCTGATGGCCGGCAGTGCGGATCCAATCTGGCTGAGCGTCTGGCGCGGGACCTGGCGCGAAACCGGCGAAGCCGCGCAAACCACCATGTTTCAAGTGGGTGGCACCGGTGCGCGCGCCACCAAAGACGGCTTAAACACGACCGGTTTTCCCAGCGGCGTGGCCGGCGTGCCCGCCGAGGTACTGGAGAGTTTGGCGCCAGTGATCCAACATCGCCGCCAACTGCGCACAGATTCGGGCGGGGCGGGCCAACAGCGCGGCGGTTTGGGTCAAGCGACTGAGATCAGTTATCGCGGACAAGGGCCATGGAGCGTCTCGGCGATGATCGACCGCACGCGCTTTAACGCGCAAGGGCTGGATGGCGGCCAGCCAGGTGCGCTGGGCGAATTTATGCAGGATGACCATCAAGCCTTACCACCCAAAACCGTGATCTGGTTTGCACCCGAGGCACACATCCACCTTAACCCACCCGGCGGCGGCGGCTATGGTGATCCTTTTACGCGCGCGCCAGACCGCGTGCTTGACGACGTGGTCAATGGTTATGTTTCACTTGCAGCGGCTGAACGCGACTATGGCGTGGTGGTGCGCTATCTGGGCGGTGATAAAAGGCTGGTGCGTTTACCGCAGCATTATGTGATTGACGGGCCGGCCACCGCACAATTGCGGCGCAATCGGCACCGCAATGAAACCATTTGAGGCGAGCAGCCGTCAAACCTAGCAATGGCGGTAATTTTCTATACAGCCAAAACGAAGATCAAGAACGACAAGCTAAAAGAGTAGTATCATGACAAAATGGCTAGGCATATTATTCCTCATCGTTGGTTATGTAGCCACTGGTTGTGTGCTGCCATCCGACGTGGTGAGAAACCGAGATAAGGAAATGAAACCGATGCGCTACCTAGCTTTAGGCGATTCTTACACGATTGGGCAAAGTGTGCCCCAGGCGGAGCGGTGGCCGGTGCAGTTGACCAACCAATTGCAAGCCGTCGGCATAACCATCGAGCTGCCGCAGATCATTGCGCGCACCGGCTGGACGACGGACGATCTCACCTATGCGATTGCAGACCAGAAATCGCAAGGCCCATTTGATCTGGTCTCACTGTTGATTGGCGTCAACAATCAATTTCAAAAGCGCAGCAGCGACGAATACCGCACGCAGTTTCGCGCGCTATTACAAAAATCGATTGAATTGGCCGGCAGCAAGGCAAACCATGTGGTTGTGGTTTCCATTCCCGATTGGGGAGTGACGCCCTTTGCAGCAAAACGCGATCGCCAGGAGATTGCAGCGGAAATCGATCTGTTCAACGCCATCAACCAAGCAGAAACAGCCGCAGCAGGCGTGGCCTATGTCGATATCACGCCCATCTCGCGGCAAGCAACAAGTGATGGCAGCTTGATTGCAGACGATGGGTTGCATCCTTCTGGCAAGATGTACAAACAATGGGTTGAATTACTGTTACCCGTGGCAAAAGCAATGCTGGGTGGAGCGGCAAAGCGGTAAGGCCATTCCAAAAAATAAATCATCCATATACCCGTGGAGGGAGCATTCTCTAATGCGGCGTTTCCAGGAGTACACCGGCGTAAGAGAACGCCTCCTCCGCGTATACTTATTTTTCTGGAATGGCCTTAGGCAAGTTTAAAATGGTGCTACGACCGGCTCATTTCACCATTGGGCGCGGACGCGTGGTTGCCATTTAATTTTACCCGCTCAATGATGAACTGGGGTAGGGTCGTGGTCGGGGCGGCGGTCATCTCGGTAATTTGGGCGACGGCCTTTTCCACCACAACCCGCAAGGCTTCCCGGCCCTGCTCACTGGCCAGCGATTTGTGATACTTCACATATTCTCCTTCAAGCGCTTGCAAGGTTGTGCCTACCTCGCGGATCACGGCCACGTGGGCGCGCGATAGTTCGGCCACGCGCTTCAATTGTTCTTTATCGCGTTGGACAGCCGCTTGATGTTTGAGATATTCCTGTAATTCCTTGCGGGCATTTTCTGCGACAATCTGGGCAAAATCATCGCGCAAGGTGCGCTCTTGTTGTTCAGAGGGTCGAATACCGGCTTTACGAAACTGCCGGTAGACCTGATCGGGCAGAATATATTTTACAAAATAGCGCGTAGCAACCAACAACACCAAAGCAACCCAAATCCATAAAATGGTTCGCGGGTGTTCCTGGATATAGAAGAGGACAGTGATCAGCAGCGCTTTCAGTTGTTCCCAGATCATATGTCAATGCCAAGCGGATAAAAACAAGTGAGCGGCGAGTAAATTCGGCTGCGGAGAGCAAAAATCCGCCTCAGCGACTGGGATCTAGTGCCTGCCAGCACTTTCTACTGTCAGTTGCGGAAGTTCTGTCTCAGATGGACCAATATCAAAACAACTTCAACGAGAAGGCCAATGAAATTTCAGCTATTGAGATTGTTCTAATAGATCAAGGATCTTGGTCATGATAAATTTGGCATATGCCTCTTGCAAGATGGGCGAATTAATTTTGGCGGCATGATCTTGAAAGATACCTTCGATGTCTACCACAGCGCGACCAGTGATGTCGGCTAATTGGGTAAACAGATTCGCGCGTAATTTTGTCAATTCCTGGCGCAAAATGGCATCGCGCGCCTTCAAAGCCGCAGCGGAGGCTAGCTTCGCTTCTTCACGCAAATAGTCCACATATTGAACGGTCACTTCTTCAATCAAACGTTGGCGCTCCACCGCAATCGCTTTCTTGTCACGCCAGGTTGTCCGATAATCTTGCAGCGAATGAATCAGGTTGGCCTGTAAGCCGCGGGTCGCCACCATCCAGGCGATTTCGGGGTTGCGCAGCGCCACTTCGCGACCGCCAGCGGTGGTCACCGTCACATGTTGGTCAGCATCATTGCCAGATTCGCCATTGCTGGCACCTTGCGCCAGTTTACCCAAGTCTAATTTAAATTTGTCAGCCATGTAAGGATCCCAATCATCAAACTAGTGGCACGAAAACCGTGCTACGACAGGTTGGTGCGATTACTGATTGATGACGGAACAGAGGGGAGAAAGTAACGCGGAGTTTTGTGAGGGGGCAAATGTGACGAGTGATGAGTGACAAGTGAGATTATAATCTCACTCATCACTTATCACTTATTACTCAAACACTCACAGTCAGAGCAAGTCTTCTTCTGGCGGTTGACGGATAGGATCAAGCCCGACATGTTGCCACCAGAGCTTGTCAGTCAGTTCAACTGGGTCGCGCGCCAACCCTTGGCGCGCAAAATATTCACAAACGCGTTGAATATCACGTTGGAGAATAAAGTAGGCGCTCCGATTGTTGACCGCGTTCGCCACTTGTGGGAAGTCGATCACAGTGATCTTGCCTTCCCAATAGAGAATGTTATAGGCCGAAAGATCGCCATGGATCATACGATTCTTGACCATCAACTCGATATTACGCATGACCTCTTGGAAGAGTGGCTGGAGTTCATGCGTGTCCAGCGTAACTTCGTGTAGAGTCGGTGCCGAGCGGCCAGCTTCGCCCACGTAGCCAAGGATAATCGCATTCTCGCCGGTCGCATACGGCTTAGGCACCGCCGCGCCCAAGCGATAGAGTTGATCCAAGGCGCCGTATTCATGCAAAATCCAGGATGAGTGAGCAATTTGCACGCCAAAAGCGGTCTTCTTCTTTAGGGCGCGCTGCATGCGATCATCTTTGCGCCGGTTGACGCCACTGGCACTGACCGCCAATTCACGGCCTTCGCGATAAAGCGCATCGTTACGCAAATTGCGCATGCTGCGCGGCCGGTAGACCTTCGCCGCCAGCAAGTCTAGGCCAGTCGCTGGGTCCGCCTGGCAGAGATAGACGTTGGCTTCCTTGCCACCTTTGACCCGCATCAACACATCACTGATCAGGTTTTGGTCATAGAAGGGTTGCAAGGAAGAGAGCAGGAAGCCTTCTTCAAAGCGCGCCGGCTTATAACTGATCTTGAAGCCGCCTTCCAGACCACTGATCTCATCCGCCAGCGTCGCGATGATCCGGTTGTCGGCTTTCTTGGTCTTATGGCTGGTTTTGCGGCGTTGCTCGGCATCTTTGCCATCCGCCAGGTGAAAACGCGTTATATATTCATCGTATTCATCATTCGAAAATCGATCTAAAGTCACGGTTGGTTTTCCTTTGAAACAATCAGATTCAAAATGTTTGACAATCTACAAAAGCAACCTCACCCGCGACTGCAAAACAAAAGCCACGGGCACCAATCACCCGTGGCTCAAAAGTCATATCAACCCGCCTATTTCACTCCCTAGCCAATCAACCAATAAAAGATCAGCAAAAAGCAAAATGATGCAGTTAATTTTTCCCAACAAAAAGCCACGGGAAGCAAACGCACCCGCGACCGATCAACATAGATAAATCTTTTTAGTTAATTGAAGCTGTTACCTGTTGATCAGCAGGCGCGTTTTAAAAGCAATTCGGTTATTGAAATTGTTCACTTGGGCTGTCATCGACGCGCCTCCTTTCAAGAAGGGAACATAAACTTTGTGCTATGGTATACTTACGCCACCGTTTGGAGTCTAACATATTTCATAGCTAGTGCAAAATTGCGAATAGGCAATTTACAATTTTGCGCGGCAATCAACACGATCAACAAAAGCAGATTAACTGCGCCTTATGGATCATATACCGCTATGCAAACTATCCTCGCCGGACGCTACCGGCATTATAAAGGCAAAGAATACGAAGTGATC
This sequence comes from Caldilineales bacterium, assembly GCA_038318235.1. GTDB lineage: Bacteria > Chloroflexota > Anaerolineae > Caldilineales > Caldilineaceae > JAPLGZ01. Next base: position 2,471 of record JBBQBY010000105.1, on the reverse strand, counting down.
GGGGTCGCCAAGCATAGCGAAACCGAAGAAGAGTTTATCGTCTACCGCACGCTTTATGGCAATTTTGACTTGTGGATTCGCCCCAAAGCGATGTTCCTAGAGATTATCACTGTCAATGGCGCGCCCATCGCCAGATTTGAATATATCGGCCCGCTATAGATTGTCAAGTGATCGTAACAACTTACTAGTCCAAACTGGTTTACGATAGAGATATTAAAGTGAAAGCGTTACAGACAAGTTATTTTGGGGCGCTTTGCAATACGAACTGACTGAAATTTTTCTGACTAACTCTGGCGCGTCGATTTAATCAAACCAACGTCTACCAGATAGGAAATCAAGAATTTCTATTAATGCTCCATCCATAAAATAGATGTGAGCGCCTATCAACAACTTAGTATTATAAATCAAAGGGGACAGTATGTTGGCAATCGGATTTGCTATGGGGGCTTTGACCGCAACGTTCGTGATCTTGGGCACGCTCTATTGGTTGCCGCGCGATTAGTATAGCCATTGTATAGTATTTACTGCGATGCACATGCATAGTAAGCGATGCCATTGCTGTACTGGCGCCTGACCAGTTTTGCATCGGGATAGTTATAGGCACAGCGCATGCGATCAGCTAGCATCGTTTCGAGTGGCGCTGGTTTCAGGTTATCATAGATCAACCACAGGATCCCAACCAGGAGAATGACGAGGAATGAATTGCGCCAATTGTGCGGTTGCGGCCTTGGATTGCGCATAGCGTACTCCTCTTATAGCTTGTCCATTCGAGCTTGATCTTGGATCTGGAAACGCGGATGGTGGTAGAAACTACCTTACCGTTTTCGATTGACCATCAAAGCGTAGCGAGCAACTTTTCTAATAGATTATAAGTTAATCGAACAACGATTGCCGTTAGCTTGCCCACAGGTGTATTTCACTTAGGGATACAAATAATACAAAGCGCAGCAAGCAGCCACCCCTACATTGGCAACTATTCTCTGTGTTCTCCCTATATTTTCAGTCGCTAAGGCGACTTGCTCCTGTCAGCAGCGGAATTTATTCCTGCTGTAGTTCTACAACGAGCTCCACCCTGTGCATAGCAGAAAAATCAGAGAAAGCATAATTTTGCCCACTGTTTGTATGCTGCTATCCTAGCAGAAACGCAAGGATGGGGTAAGATAACGCCCGTAAAATAAACGAGCATCAGATTGGGAGCTTAGATTGTTACAGGATGAAACACTAACGGAAGCGTCCGTTACGCTGCCACGCAACCCGCCTTGGGGTTGGTGGGAGATTGGCAAGGCGTTGTTATTGATTATAGCAGGTGTGATCATTCTGAGCCTTGTCGTGGTCGGGATTGGTTTTGTCACGCACAGTGACTTTAGGCGTACACCCAAATTGAGTTCGACGCCTTTGTTTGTGATTGCCACGGGTATTTATGGGATCGTCGTGTTGGCGATCTATTGGTTTGCGGTACGGCGCGCTGGCAGTTCGTGGGGACAAGTGGGCTTGCAACCCTTTGAGTGGTGGTGGGTGCCACTGGCGCCAATTTTGACCTTTGCGCAGTTTTTCGGTATGTTTGTGATCAACACCCAATTAATTTTACGTTTTACAGGCAAGGCCTTTGAGAACCCGCAAATTAAAAATATTACCGGTGGCATGCAGTTGACCCCCACGGATCTAGTTTTACTCCTGATTTTGGTAGCCGTGATCGCGCCAATTGCCGAAGAATTACTTTTTCGTGGGATGCTCTATCCAGTGCTACGCCGCAGTGGGGGTGTCACCCTAGCGATTATCCTGAGTGCGCTCTTGTTTGGTCTGGCGCATGTCGTCCCGGTTTTGATTCCAGGGCTTTTCTTTGTAGGCTTGATCCTGGCTTGGGTGCGTGAACGCAGCGGCAGTGTCATACCCGGCATGTTGATCCATGCCCTCCAAAATGGCATCATCATTATCGCCATTTATGCACAATCTCACTTATGAATAACCTTGTATTTACTAAACTCGAAACCAGCAGAATTATCTTACGCCACTTTCGCGACACAGATTTGCCAAACTTTGTGGCCTATCGCAATGATCCAGAGGTCGCGCGTTATCAAAGCTGGACATCGGTCAATGGGCGTGAGGCGCAGCTATTTATCAATGAGATAAAAGTGGCGCAACCAGGCGTGCCCGGTGAGTGGTTTCAATTTGCGATTGAGCACAAAGGTAGCGGCCAGTTAATTGGTGACTGCGCGATGCAAGTCAAACCCGAAGATGGTCGCCAGGCAGAAATAGGCTACACAGTAAGCCGATCCTATCATCGCCAGGGTTATGGTTATGAAGCTATCTCCACCTTGTTAGGCTATAGCTTTCAGACCCTAAATTTGCATCGTGTCTTTGCCATCGCCGACTGTCGCAACCAAGCATCGATTGGGTTGCTGGAAAAGTTGGGCATGCGCCGTGAAGCTCACTTTATCCAAAATTTCTGGTTTAAAGGTGAATGGACTAAT
>JBBQBY010000104.1:0-16742 GCA_038318235.1 Caldilineales bacterium | reverse complement strand
CCAAGCCACTCGGGCACGTTGGTCTGAGCCCGGCCGGCGCAGATTAGGGATTGGTACGTATAAGCTACAACGTTTGAAGGATTAAACGATTAAAGATCACAAACTGGTCACTGCTTAGGTGGCCAGTTTGTTTTATCTTACCCGCCAGTGGACAATATTAATCGCTGAGCCAACAAGGGCAAAGCCCTCCTTTCTTCGAATGTTATATTCTGACGACAAAATTCTAATTAGGCGCCATCAAAGCATAAAGGATCCAGGAGGTGCATGCTTTTAGCCGCACGTGCTGCGTATACCCCAATTGTGCGGCTACAAGCACGCACCTACGCATGATTTTGTTCGGCAAACCTGGATCCTTATTTCATTGACATGGCCTAGGAGAAAGAACGTCAAGAATGCGCTATTCTGGCAGAAGAAGGTTACCGACCAGTTACGCAAAGGCAGAAAGCAGTGGGCTAGGGTAGTGGGACAGTAAGCCAGTACGTCAGTAAGCAGTACAAATATCTGTCATACAGAAGTGAACTAGCGTGAAAAAGGGCAATGGATGGGCAACAGCTGCGGTTTTAAATGGTGGCAACCTGTTCGGCTTCGGGCGCAGCACCCAACACTCGGCACAGTTGCCCCCACTCGGCAATCGACAAGGTCTCGGCGCGCCGTTTGGGATCGATCCCGGCCCGCTCGAGCAGATCGGCAACGTTGGGTTTGGCTAAATGCAGGCCAGCGCTGATCGTATTCAATAGCTGCTTGCGTTTTTGACTAAAACCGGCACGCGCCACCCGAAAAAATTGATCTGCTGCGATATCCGGCACCGGGCGTTCGGGCAGAACATCGAGGCGCAACACGGCGCTATCCACTTTGGGGCGCGGGTAGAAGGCCGAGGCCGGCACGTGATGCACAATCTTGGGCCTAGCATAGAATTGTACGCTAACGGCCAGCAGCGACATATCACCCGGTTCGGCGCAAATCCGTTCGGCCACCTCTTTCTGCACCATGAGCACAGCCAAACGGGGAGGCTGGGCCGCTTCTAATAGATGACGAATCACCGCGCTGGTGATGTAATAGGGTAAGTTGGCGACAACCTTGTAGGCTTGGGGGGTGGAGATTGAAGATTGGGGATTAGATGCTTGTGCGTCGGCGATTAATTCGGCAGGATCGAATGCCAAGATGTCGCCATGCACAATCGTTACCTTGGGGTTGGTGACAAATTGGGCGCGCAAGATGGTGATCAGCCGGTCGTCTAATTCAACCGCGATCACACGCCCAGCTTTGGCCACCAACCGCTGGGTCAGGACACCGAAGCCGGGGCCAATTTCGAGCACGGTATCTTCCAGCTTCAAATCCGCGCCGGCGACAACGCGCGCGAGGTGGCTCTCATCGATTAGAAAGTTCTGGCCAAGCGATTTTTTTGGGTCGAGATCATAGATGCGGATCAGGTCGCGGATCGAGGTCATTGGGGTAAAATCTCATGAATAGACCAAAGCTCTGTCATGCGTTCTTCTCGCGTTTGCTAATTCGTATAGAACTTGACTTCGTTGCTGTACTCAAGCACCCACATGGGCGGGTGTCTCCTGAGCGCGCTTTTCGAGCATCAGACGTTTCAACTCATCACGTGAAATTGTACCCATTTCCCCATTAGCAACGCTGGTCTTAATCCGTCTAACCTCATTTAATAGTTCCAGTTCTTGCAAGCGTTGCTGGGTCTTTTGCCACTGGTCATATCCAACCACGACCGCTTGCGGTTTACTGTAACGCTCGATAACAACTCTGCCGCCGGTTAAGACAATGTCAAGCATGTCGCGCCAACTATTCCGAGCTTGCTCGCTTTTCATGGTTACAACGGTCATGGCTATTCCCTTCCATAAATCCAAGTCAAGTCTACTTGCCTAAGTCTAGACCAGATGTTCTCGTCTGTCAATCCCTTTGTGTCACTGTCACTAGGGTAAAATCTCATCGATTGACTAAAGTTCTGTCATGGGTTCTTCGCGACCCTGAAGAAAGACATCCCACGCAAAACCCGCGGCAACTTCACCTCTGACCACAAGGAGACCATCTTTGTTGAGAGTTGAGGCGTTGACGATGTTTCCTCATTGATATCCTGAGTAGCCGACAGCCGTTGAATACGCAGCCCAATTGCATCGTTGTAACGAGTCTCAACAACATGTACCATGCCTGGTTCCAGTTTTTCTTGCAATTCCTTGGGCAAAGAAAACCGATCAAACTGATCTACAGTAAACTCTACTCGATCAATAAGCTCGACCATATCTACCTCCTGTTTTCCTCTTCAACCATAGCCTATGCACGATAGATCGCTGAGCTTCTTATTCTACCACAGGCCATATCGTTACGACGTTTTGCCCGACTCAGCTAACACCTTGGCAAGATACTACCGTGACCCAGCACCCCCAAACGTCCTGGCTACTTCCAACAAAAGCGCCCGCTCCTTTTGCCCCAATTGCTGGTAGGCCGCCCACAAGGCTTGCATCCCTGTCCCAACCGCGCTTGATTCGGGATTGAACATCTCCCCCTGGCCGATCAAGAGCCAGTTAGCGTTGACGCCAGTGTTTGCCACTTCGTTCATCGCAATGGAAAACCCGGCCAATTCGGCAGTGCATAACAGCAAAAAAGCATTTCAGCAACTTTTTGAAAACCCAGCGAGTGTGCCAGGGCATAGGAAGCTGTATTTTGGGGTGTATCTGGCCAGTATACCGGTACTTTACCCTGCTTGAGAATATCTGTAACTGCATACGTGACTACGGCTTTACCCATGCCACGCCGTTGATAATCCGGCTCAGTCCCAACCGCGATCTCCTGAAGTAACCCCTTATTTTTGATGCCGACGTGTGCAGCAATCGCATTATTCTCAACACGAATCCCATAGACGCCGCCATCAAAATGACGCAGGAAATACTTCGCTCGCTCATCAGTGGGCTGTAATTTATCGATCAAATATGGAGATCGCAGCTCAGGCCGTTTGAGAGAGGGGTAAAAAAGCAGTTCGCATTGCACCCATTCTTCTCCGTTGCGCGCTGGCTCAGAAATGACAGTTCGGGCTAAGGCAAGTGCTTCTGTAGACAAGAGCTGATCGGAAGAAAGTGTGTGAAAGGCTGCTTTAACCTGCTCACTATATTCTGGCGAGGTCGAACAGATCAGTGTAGAACCTATTGAAAATAACCAAATTGGATGAACCCAATTGGCCCATTCGGGCTGATCGCGCAAGGGCGCTTCGACAAAAGTGACGCCAGGTCTATCTAGCGTATCTGCGGAAACGCCAAGCAACTGTGCATATCCAAATTTAAGCTTTTGTAATACAGTTGTTGTTTGATCCCGATGCATCATAATCCTGATCGACCCGGAACACCTGCATTTTTGCCTGGTTCTGCTAATGCTTTAGCCAAATACAGGAGTATTGCCTTTTTGTCCGCAGCCAATGTGCCATAAACCGTCAACAACTCCCTAGCCAATGCATCTTCAACCTTCTGTTCCTCTTGTTCACCCGGCAAGATGGGATCATCCGTCAGCATCAGCAAATAATCGGTCGTGGTGCCTAACACTTTGGCTAAGCCTGCCAAGACCGTGCCGGAGGGTACTTTGTCAGTGCGCTCTAGTTCAGAGATGTAGCTGCTGCCAATTTCTATCCCTTGTTTTTTCAATTCGCTTACTAACGTCGCCTGGTTTAAACCCAAGTCTTGGCGTAGTAAGCGAATTCTTTTTCCAACTGTGTCGAAGAATTGTTTTGCCATGACATAAATTTTATCATAAGTGAATAATATTTTCATTAATATGGATAAATATACTATTTAGTGAATTTCTGTTATTGACATTAAACTATTTGTAGTTTATAATCATTAACAGTGTTTATTATATTATCTAGTGAATATATATTTATTCATGAGTGAAATAAAATGTCGGAGTAGAAGCATTCGATTACCCTCAGGAGTATGTTATGGAAGTTGCCACAAAGGGTTTGTTCGCATTGCGCCAGCTGCGTCGTGACTGGCAAGACGACGCCGGTCTTGCCTTTCCCCAAGCGCTGCACACAGAAATGCTTGTGCTGCACGATGTATGCCGGTGTCTTGATCTCAATATTTTTCAATGTCGTGAGGTATTGGGCGAGGTGGGCTGGGCGTACGTCAATGGTTATTTGGAACGAAGAATCGAAGTAAAATCATAAAGCAGGTGCAAGGATGAAACAACGCAAACCACATATTGAGATCTCCAAAGCTATATTGGAGCAGATGTACTGCAAGCAGGGATTACTGCAACGGGAAATTGCCGAACATTTTGGTGTTTCAACCAAAACGATTGGCAACCGAATGCGTGAGTATGGTTTGATTACAACAAACAGTAATCTCCGTACAAATATCGAGGATAAACATTTATCGAATGGGAGTGTGATCTATTGGTCAAGACGGCAAGACCCGTATGTGCCGGTCAAATGTGGTTCCTGTGGTCGTGAACGCCTGATTATTGCCAACAACACAACCCGCCAAACCTTTCAAGGCATCTGCCGGCAATGTATCAAGAATGAAAAGTGGGAAGATGAAACCTTACCTAATGGGTGCGTGATTTACTGGTCACGCCGCAATGGACAGCGCGTTCCAATTAAGTGTGCGCGCTGTCGTCGTGAACACGTAACATTTGCCTCAAATATCAGAAACGAAGTTTTTACCGGCATGTGTAGAAGCTGTCTACACACTGGGCCTGATTCAACAACTTGGCGGGGTGGTCGCACAATGAAACAAGGCTACATTCAGGTAAAGGTCTATCCTGACCACCCATTTTACCAAGAAATGGCAAGCACTACGGGCTATATTGCTGAACATAGGCTTGTCATGGCAGAACATATCGGGCGTCCATTAAAACGGACAGAGGTGGTGCACCACAAAAACAGTGACAAGACAGATAATCGCATCGAAAATCTGGAGCTTTACATCTCGTTTGAGGAACATGGACAAGCATTACAAGAACGCACACCTCATCCCGGTTATGTTCCAGCCAGTAAACTTACCAGAATTTTGCAAATGATCAAGCAAATCCTGCAATCAGAAGATGATGAGCAATAGATCGCAATTGAGGGGTAAGCACGCCCCGTGCGAATGGAACCGCCACCAGGGCGTGCCTACTGCTGCGTAAATTATAAACCTTATTCATCATCAAGTCTCAGCACCGACATAAACGCCTCCTGTGGAATCTCCACGCTGCCGACCATTTTCATACGCTTTTTTCCAGCTTTTTGCTTCTCTAAAAGCTTACGTTTTCTCGTAATGTCCCCACCGTATAGCTTACTGGTTACATCTTTTCTATAAGCTTTTACTGTCGCTCGACTGATCACCTTATTCCCAGCCGACGCCTGGATCGGCACTTCAAACATCTGGCGCGGGATGATCTCTTTCATTTTGGTGACCATGCGCTGGCCTTTGTGATAGGCATCATCGCGATGCACGAGGATGCTGAGCGCATCGACTGGTTGCTCATTTACCAACACGTCCAGCTTGACCATGTCCGATTCGCGATATTGGTCAAGCGAATAGTCCATGCTGGCATAGCCTTTGGTGCGTGCTTTCAGTTCATTGTAGAAATCGACAATGATCTCGGAGAGCGGGGTCATGCAGACGACTTCGACGCGCTTAGTGTCGAGCCAAGTCTGGTTTTTCAACTCACCGCGCCGTTTGGTCACTAGATCGAGCACGGTGCCGATGTATTCAGCCGGCGTAAAGACGCGCAATTCGCACCACGGTTCTTCGATCAGTTGGATGTAATTCGGCTCGGGCAAATCAGCCGGGCTGCGGATCGTGATCACTTCGCCGTCAGTTTTGGTGATGCGATAGGCCACGGATGGCGCAGTGAAGATAATGTCCATATCATACTCGCGCTCGAGCCGCTCCTGGATGATCTCCATGTGGAAAAGGCCCAAGAAGCCCAGCCGAAACCCAAAGCCGAGCGCCTGGCTGGTCTCTGGTTCATAGGTGAGCGCAGCATCGTTCAATTGCAGTTTTTCCAGCCCATCGCGCAATTCTGGGTAGTCATCGGCGCTGGTCGGGTAGAGACCGGCGAAGACCATCGGTTTCAACGGTTGGTAGCCGGGCAACTGCTCCTGCGCCGGATTGCTCGCCAGCGTGATCGTGTCGCCGACGTCCAAATCTTGCAAGGTTTTCAGACCGGTGGCAATGTAACCCACCTGCCCTGCATGCATTTGGGTGACGGCTAACATGGTAGGCGTCAATACGCCGATCTCCAACGGGTCCAGCAGCTTGCCCGTGGTCATGGCGAGCAGGCGCGGCGTGCCCTTGATAATCCCATCTACCATGCGCACATAAGCGATCACGCCGCGATAGGCATCGTAGCGACAGTCAAAGACCAAGGCGCGCACCGGCCCATCGATATTCCCACTGGGCGGCGGCACCTGATCGACCACACAATCTAGAACAGCTTGAATGTTTAGACTGGACTTGGCGCTGATGCGCGGGATATCTTCGGCGGGATAAGCCAGCAAGTTTTCGATCTCATCGGCGATTTCGTCGGGCATCGCCGCCGGCAGATCGATCTTGTTGAGCACGGGGACAATCGTCAAATTTTGGTCGAGGGCAGAAAAAAGATGCGCCATCGTCTGGGCTTGGATCCCTTGCGAGGCATCCACGACCAAGATCGCGCCTTCGCAGGCTTGCAAGGCCCGGCTCACTTCATAACTAAAATCGACATGCCCTGGCGTATCGATCAGGTTAATTTCATATTTTTCGCCAGCGCGCTCATAGATCATGCGCACGGCGCTGGCCTTGATCGTGACGCCTTTCTCGCGTTCCAGGTCCATCGAGTCGAGCAATTGCTCGCGCATCTCGCGCAGGGTAACCGTCCCCGTCATCTGGATCAAGCGGTCGGCCAGCGTACTCTTACCGTGGTCAATATGGGCAATAATCGAAATGTTTCGAATGTGATCTAGATTCATGTAGCTATTTCTAAAACCTCTATGGACAAAATGGAACACGCGTTGCGCGTCAAAACAACGCGCAACGCGTGTATACTACACCAGAAAGGGCTTCCGTTCAATTTATCGCAGGGATAAATTCCACAGCGGCTAAAAATCCGGACAGTTGGGAGCGCCGAACAACCCTTGTCGGTGAGGTTTGATGGGTGAACGAACAACCCTTCCGGGAAGGATATTTTCGACCGGTTACTGAATGGAATCAAGCCTTCCCGGAAGGAGGATGACCACCAATCAGCCGCTTTCCGCCCGTTCAACGTAGATTCTTCCCGGAAGGAATCCACGGCTACGCGACAAATTATTTGAGCCAACTTTTTGGGCGTTCACCGATCACGGCTTGGTCGATATAACACCAGAGCCAATTTTCGCGCGGCTCGAATGATTGAATAATCGGGTGGTTGGTGGCATGAAAATGTTTGGTGGCGTGTTTGTTGGGTGACGAATCACAGCAACCAACGTGGCCACAGATCAGACAGATCCGTAAATGCACCCAGCGCGCGCCAATCTTTAGGCAATCCTCGCAACCCTGCGCGCTCGGCTGCACATCCTGAATTTGATCAACATGTTGGCATTCCATTAGATTCTCCTTTTATAAATAGTGGTTAACCACGAGACCGGCACTTTCGCACCAAGCGAGCCTGTCGATCGGTCATGGTCGCACGTTGAACGGGAAGTGCCGGTCTCGTTAGCCACCGATCGGTAATCGCACAATAAACCTGGTATTACCCGGCTTGGATTGCAGTTCAATTGTACCGCGATGTTGGCGGATAATGCGGTAACTGATGTCAAGCCCCAGACCGGTGCCTTTGCCAACATCTTTGGTGGTGAAGAAGGGCTCAAAGATATGCGGTTGAATGGCCGCGGGAATGCCTGGCCCATTGTCATGGATTTCAACCATCACAAACGCTTGCTCGCAGCGTGTGATCACGTGCAAATGGGCCTCATCATTCGTTTTTTCGTGCAGCGCATCCACAGCGTTGTCGATCAGGTTGGTCCACACCTGATTCAACTCGCCGCCCCGCCCCAAGATATGGGGCAGATTGGGATCATATTCGCGCGTCACCGCGATATCGCGCAGTTTGTGGCCCAGAATCTTCAACGTGTTCTCCAGCCCGTGCTGGATATCCACCTCTTGCACCTGGCCTTGATCCATATAGGTGTATTCTTTGATCGAGGCGACCAGTTGTGAAATGCGGCTGCCACTCTCTTCAATTTCGCTGAGCATACTGCCAGCCGCTAATCCTTCATGCAGCCAAGCCAGCACGTCACCGACGTCCGCCGCTGGTAGCTCTTCAACCAGCGGCAGGAGTTGATCCACGGTCACCCGGGCGGCAACCAATGTGGGGGCAATCGTCCACGCATCGCTAATACCCCGCTCATCAAGCCAGCTACCCAGGGCCTCTTCGCAGTCACTAATTTCGAGCGGGGACAATGTCGTTTGACTTTTTGCTTGCGCGGTGATGGTCTGTTGAAAAATGGCTAACTGGTCAAACTGATCCTGACGCAGATCACATTTATGCAGATGGAGCGCATGCGTTTGTAAGGTGCGCAAGGTGGCATCGAGCGTTTTGGCTGCGCGCTGAATCGCTGCCGCCGGATTGTTCAATTCGTGGGCCAGCCCTGCGGCTAATTTGCCCAGGGCGGCCATCTTTTCCTGCTGTTTGACGATGCTGGCGCGGCCCTGGCTGCGTTCGGCGGCGGTCTGCAGAATGCGGGCGCCAAAGATCGGGCAAGCGGCAAAGATCTCGCGAAAAACTGGCTGGCTAAAGAGCAACAGGCGCGTCGGTATAATCGCCCGCGCCGAAAGCTCAGCCACCAGGGCATTGCTCAAAAGTGCCAATTCGCCGCCCATAATGCCGGCTGGCGTCGTGCCCAACACCGTCTCTTCGTGCGCCATTCGTTGGCTGATCGTCAATTCACCTGCCAGCACCACATAGAAATATTCGGGTGGGTCACCCTCGCGGCAAAAATATTCACCGATGGGCAGATGCTGCTCGATGCTGTGGGCCACCAGCCAGGTTAATTCAGCGGGTGGCACCTGCGCAAAGACAATCAGGTTGGCCAGTTCGTCAGTCGAGATCGTGGTTGAGAGTGTGGTTTCGGTCGCCATTACTTTAGCCTGCTCAAATATTGATGCACAAATTGCACCGCAATCGAACCTTCGCCCACCGCCGAAGCTACACGTTTGATCGAAGTAGCGCGCACATCGCCAACCACGAAGATACCGGGCACACTCGCCTCCAGCAAAAAGGGATCACGTTCGAGCGGCCAGCCTTTGGGCGGTTTACCGTTCTGCATGAGCGCGGCTCCAGTGCAGACAAAGCCGTGTTGATCGAGTTGCACAGCCCCTTGCAGCCATTGCGTCGAGGGCATCGCACCGATAAAGACAAAGAGCGCCGCGGCCTCTTCGACTGTCTCCTGGCCGGTTTTATCGTCGCAGACAGTCAGCGCCGTCAAATGTTCCTCGCCGTGGCAGGCTGTGACATTGGTAGCCACACGCACCTCGATCTTGGGGTGCGCGTAGATGCGCGCCACCAGATATTGTGACATCTTGGCTTCTAGCGAATCGCCGCGCACAAGTAGGGTTACTTTGTTGGCATACTGGGCGAGATAAAGCGCTGCCTGACCCGCCGAATTACCCGCGCCGACGATAAAAGTCGCCTGATCGCGGCAGGCCACCACCTCGGTCAGCGAGGCTCCATAGTAGACGCCCGCACCCGTTAGCTTTTCCGCGCCCGGCACCGCCAGCTTGCGATAGGTCAGACCCGCGGCCACCACCAGTGCATGGCAGGCAATCTCGCTCGCATCGGCCAACTTGATCAGGCGGTACGGGCCGTCGATCCGCAGACTCACGACCTCTTGGGCCAGGATTTCGACGCCAAAACGCTTGGCCTGCACGGTCGCCCGCCGCGCCAGATCAGCGCCACTCAAACCAGAGGGGAAGCCGAGATAATTTTCGATGCGTGAACTGGTGCCGGCCTGGCCACCGGGTGCCTGCTTCTCGACCATCACCGTGCTCAGCCCTTCCGACGCGCCATAGACGGCCGCGGCCAGGCCACCAGGGCCACCACCGACAATCGCCAGATCATAGAATTGGCGCCCGGCGTGCCGCTGTAAACCAACTTTTTCCGCCACTTCGTTGAGCGTAGGCATCACCAAGGTCTGCCCATCCAGCATGATCAGGACGGGCAGTTTAGTGTCGGCTAGGTTAAAATGCGCCAATACTTGCTTGGCTTCTGGTTCCTGGTCAACGTCCCAATAGTGATAAGGCACTTGATTACGCGCCAGAAAATCCTTGACCTCGTGCGTCTGCGGTGACCAGCGATGCCCGATAATGCGAATGCCGCTAAAGGGTGGCCGGTAATCTCCTTGCCAATCGGTGAGCAGATCATCGATCACCGGATATAGTTTTTCTTCGGGCGGGTCCCACGGTTTGAGCAAATAGTAATGCACTGCGGCGGTATTGATCGCGTTGATCGCCGCGTCGGTGTCGGCATAGGCCGTCAACAGCGCGCGTTTGGCCTCGGGATACAACGGGATCGCCTGCGCCAGGAACTCCACACCACCCATTTGCGGCATCCGCTGATCGACCAGAAACAGCGCCACGGGGTCGTTGCGTTTTTGTAATTCACGCAGCGCGCTTAGTGCAGTTGGGCCGCTGTCGGCGGCGATCACACGATACTCGCTGCTATAGCGGCTGCGCAAGTCGCGTGTGATCGCACGCAGCACACTGGCATCATCATCTACGGAGAGAATAACGGGCTTAACCAAGGCGGACATACTCCTTTACGTTAGTGTTCTACGGCAACGCGCCACCCGAGCATGCAGCGCCGAATGACGAATGGGCAGTAGCCTAACATAATTTTGGTGATCAAGCGGTAATTCTACTGCCAAATTATGGTTTTTCAAAAGTCGGTAGAAGACCTGCGGTTCTCATGCTGACTTGTGAAAAATCTTGTACCCGATTAAGATCACTAGCCAACACGCGGCGCAAACCAATCGATCGTCTGTTGCATCCCTTGCGCCAGGTTAACTTTTGGCTCCCAACCCAGGATGCGCCGCGCTTTGGTAATATCGGGCTGGCGCTGTTTGGGATCGTCAACTGGCAGCGGTTCGCGACGGATGCCACCCTGATTGCCCGTAATCGCATTGATCTGTTCGGCAAATTGCAAAATGGTCAGTTCGCTGGGGTTGCCAATATTGACGGGCTCGTTTTCATCGCTCATCAAGAGGCGATAGATGCCATCCACCAGATCGCTGACGTAACAGAAGCTGCGGGTCTGGCCACCGTCACCATAAACGGTCAGGGGCTCACCTTTAAGCGCTTGTTTGACAAAATTAGGCACAACGCGGCCGTCATTGAGACGCATGCGCGGGCCATAGGTGTTGAAGATGCGGATGATGCGCGTCTGAACCCCATGATGGCGATGGTAGGCCATGGTCATCGCTTCGGCAAACCGCTTGGCCTCATCATAGACCCCACGCGGGCCAATCGGGTTGACATGGCCCCAGTAATCTTCGGTTTGCGGATGAATCTGCGGATCGCCGTAGACTTCGCTGGTGCTGGCCAAGAGAAAACGCGCGCCCTTGGCCATCGCCAGCCCTAAGGCGTTGTGCGTGCCCAAGCTGCCAACTTTTAGGGTCTGAATGGGCAATTCCAGGTAATCCACAGGGCTGGCGGGGCTGGCAAAATGTAAAATGGCGTCCAGCTCACCTTTGAGATAGATATAATCTGTGACATTATGTTCGACGAATTGAAAATGTTTGTTGCCGGCCAGGTGCGCGATATTGTCCGTGCTACCTGTGATCAAATTATCCATAGCGATCACATCGTGCCCTTCGGCCAACATGCGGTCGCAGAGATGGCTGCCCAAAAAACCGGCGCCACCTGTGATTAAAATACGCATACCTTTTTTTACTTCCTTTCAGCCATCTGGTCTAATACAGTAAGAAAGAATACGCCAAGCATTAAATTTGTGAACATTGATTGCAGGATCGCCAGGTAGCGCGTTGCTGCATAAACCGAGATTATTTTGCAATCAAGAGGAGTATACCAGAAATTAGGTAATTATGATCCCTGTCATATCTTTCGGTCAGCTTACGTTACCAACGGGCCCGATTGTCACACTCTTCGCTCTCTTGTTAGGGCTGGAAGTAACCGGGCGTTATGGGCGACGCTTGGGGCTTTCGCCTGACGATTTGTGGAATACCGGCCTGCTGGCGCTTTTGGCGGGCTTAGTTGTCGCGCGGCTCTGGAATATCATCGAGTTTGGGGATATCTATCTTTCGGAACCAACCTTGATTCTCAGTATTCGCCCCGGTGGTTTTGTGCTATGGCCCGGCATCAGCGCGGCAATTGTTGCGGCTTATCTCTATTTGCTGCACAAAGCGCTGCATCCTGGGTGGGTGGCGGCGGCTTTCACGATTGGCGCCTTGGCCGCGGGAAGCTTGTTGGCGATTGGCGCTTTTCTAACCGGTTCCCTGCTGGGTACGCCGAGCACATGGCCCTGGGCAATCCTTGATTGGGGCGAATTGCGCCATCCCGTTGCGCTTTATCAGGCGGGCGGACTGTTCCTGCTCCTCGCGATCTTATGGCGCTGGAGCGACGCCAACCGGCCTGGCCAGACGATCCTGTTGGCGCTACTGGGTTATAGCCTACTTCGCTTGGCCACCGATGCCTTTGTCGCCGAGGCCACGCGCTGGGGTAATTTTCGCGCCAGCCAGGTCATAGCACTGGCGGCAGCGTTGATCATTGTCTGGCGCTTGGCCAGTCAACATCAGAACCCCAAACAATCGCCAAATGTTGACGCAGACCTCTAATGTCCGCTCAACAGAGAAGTGAGAGGCCGCCAAGTATGCAAGTAGAGCTGCCCTTTTCCCTCCCAGCGGGTCAGGGAGGGTCTGCCCTTACGCTGGCTGCCGCACGGTCTGAATCACCAATAACAGACCCTCCGCCAACTCAATCTTGGCCGGCACACTTTGCACCACATTGCTGACACCACGTGTACTACCAAACGGCAATGTCACATTAATCAGTGGATATTCTAGGCCCGCGTAGGTGATACCGGTGACGCTTGCACTGAGCGGGATTACACTTAGAATGCTACCAACCGGTGCATGCACATGCAGGGTCTCACCCCCACGTAAAACCTGAGCAATCTGCTGATCTTCGCCAATCAGAATCGGAAAAGGCCAATCGTGGCGCGCCAGTATCAGCACATTCGCCAACATCTGATCCAAACGCCCACCCAACGCCCCCAAGAGTAACACATTATCAACGGCGTGACGCTGGGCGCAGTCAATCGCTAATTCTAGGTCTGTCTGATCTTTGATCGGCGAATGGCGCTCGATCTGGACGCCTTGCGCGCGCAACTGAGCAATCAATCCTGGATCCAGACTATCCAAATCGCCCACAACGACATCCGGTTGGCGCCCCACTGCCAGACAGTGCAACGTGCCACCATCGGCCCCGATCAGCAAGTCATCAGGACGCAGCCAACGGGCGAGCGCTTGATAGTCGTTGACGATTCCATTGACAAAGATCACAGCACGCATAGGGAAGAGTCCGAAAAATAAAAAAACGCAACACAGAGAGCACAGAGGATTCACAGAGCAAATAGCGAAAACGCTCGGAGCGCTTTCCATGCCTTGTACGAGCTGTGTGACCGCAGATCCCAGCCATTGCTGGCAGGAGCAAGTGCCCGCAGGCCTTGAAATCCTAGTCGCCTTATAGACAAAACAAATCAAAGGCATACAAAAGGTAGGTGCGGTTAAAAACCGCACAGCTTGGGTAAACCAGCCAAGTGCGGTTTTTAACCGCACCTAGATTGTCTGGCATTTAAATGGTTTGTCTATTAGAAAAAGGCCTGACAAACAAAAATCAGCACCATAACCAGTGAAACGACCACCTCAATCACCATATTAAGCAGCGAACCGGCCATAAAGGCATAGACCACCGCGGTGGCCGCGCGACCGTCGCGTTTGATCAGGTATTCGATCAACCACATGCCAAGCACAGAGCCGATCAAAGCGCCAGCCAGTGTGCCTAAAATGGGAATTTGGCTGAGGAAGGCCCCGCCGAAAATGCCCCCCAAAATCGCCCCACCAATCGACCGCCAACTGGCTCCCGCGCGCCGGCTTAGCGCGGTTGTCAAAAAAAGATCCGCACCCCATGCCGCCAGGGCCAAAACGCCTAAACCGACCAGGGTTGGCCAATTGATCCGGGTAAAATGATCACCCCAAGCCCAAGCCAGCGTGCCCAGCCAGATCAAAAGCGGACCGGGCAACACAGGCACAACCGCACCCACCAGCCCTAAAAAAATCAGTGCATAGCCGAGCACACTATAGGTGGTTAGGGGAAGATTACTTAATTGATCCATAACATCCTAGGTAATGATTGGTCTGTGTCATTCAGTTAAGCAAAAACAGAGATTGAATGAGTAGAGATTACTTGTGCTTAATCTGCCAATCTCTACGCTTCTAATAGCTTAACCACCGCTTTTCCCTCAACGATATCGAGCGGGGTAAGTGGGTCGCGGCCAAACAACGGCGGCACTTCTAGCCCCAGGCGTGCATAAAGTTGGGGCGGCACACTAATATCAGCCAAATAGAGTTGACCCGTTGCACTTAAACCAGGTTCACTGAGCAACCCGACTTTCGGTAATACTAAAGTCATGGTCGCAGCGGCGCGAATGTGCGGCGCGTAAAGTTGGCCAGTTGCCAGATCAAGACCGCTAGGTGCTTCTAAACTGAGGATGGGCGCAGCACTGCTGTTGGCCAGTTGAATCAAATCACTCACTTTGCCTTCTCGATCACCGCGCCGATCATAAGCAATCATCGCATCAATCACCAGATCCGCGGGCGGCAATTCCCAGCCTTCCTCGGCCCAAGCCAACGGCGCATCCATTGCCTGCAAAATGGCCAGTTGTTGCGCCGGAATGCCTGTATACTCTGGCAGCGGATGGGTGAGCAGCACCTGTACCCAAGCCCCCCAGTTTAGCAAATGGCGCGCCGCCACCAGGCCACCACCCCCTTTGCTGCCTCGCCCGGCCAGCACAACAATTGAGCGATCAGCAACGTCTTCGTCCAATAGTCGCTTGGCCAACAGGGCAAGTTGATGGCCGGCATTCTCCATCATCTGCAAGGCTTCGATCTGATAATCTTCGCGCATTAACCGATCCACTTCGTGCATCTGCTCAATCGATAAGTTTGGTAATTCGATCGCTCGCATCACGGCACCCCTCGTCGCGAACAAAACTGCGCTTAACCGCTGGCCATCAATTATACGTCTTGCCCTATGTTGATACAACTATGTGTTGATATAACTATAATTCAACCAATGCGCTACAATCAAGGTGCGATAATCTCTAGGTGAAGCTTATTCATCCGGGCAAATTGGAGCGTTGCGTATGCAAGTTGTATTGTGGGATCTGGATGGTACACTGGCCGATACCGAAGCCGTTCACTTCGCAGCCTGGCAGGCGACCATGACGGCGTGGCAAATCGATTACAGCTATGCGAAGTTCATGGAGAGCTTTGGCCGCAACAATCGCGAGATTCTGCCCACTTTGTTGGGCCAGCACGCAACGCAGGATCAGATCGAAGCGGCTTCGGCGCAGAAAGAAGATCTCTATCGCGAACTTTTGCGCCAGCAAGGGTTACAATTATTGCCCGGCGTACTCGATTGGCTCGCCCGTTTTCAGGCGGCTGGGCTGCGCCAGGTGATTAGTTCATCTGGGCCAATGGCCAACATTGTCGCCTCGGTCGAAGTGTTGCGCGTTGGCGATTTTTTTGCCAGCCTGATGTCGGGCGCACGCCTGCCCGAAGGCAAACCACACCCAGCAATTTTTCTTAATTCAGCCGCGGCGGTGAACGTTATCCCGACCGCTTGTCTTGTGATCGAAGACAGCCTGGCCGGCATTGCCGCCGCCCAGCGCGCCGGCATGCCTAGCATCGCTGTTGGCAAAGTGATCCAGACCCCCGCGTTTCAGGCCATGCTCGCCGCGCAAACCGGGCCAACCTGTCTGCAAATCGAAAGCCTGGAACAACTCAGTTGGGATCAGATCGCCACCTTATCAAGTTAAACATAATCAAACTGTAGACTGTTACGTAGGTCTTATTAGGCAGGCGTAGGTCAGCACTTCCCGCGTGACGAACAACGATGACCCTAACAGATGGGTATAACGAGGTATGTCACGCGGGAAGCGCTGACCTACAGTTCAACTAGCAGAATTTATGGAACGCTAGACTAAATATAACGCTGTCAACGATGACGGCTTTAAAAATAGAGCAATGATTGCCAGCATATTTGTGTTCAAGAGCAGCGGGTTAAAGTTCAGGTTTTTCGGATACATGGCACAGGCTTACAGCTTTTACGGCTAAAGTTGGATAGGATGGAGGTTCGAAACAATTGAAATTTTTTAGGACAAAGATTTGGTTCTGGCTCATTCAGGCTAGGTAATACAGAGTTCCATGTTATTTACTCATGTTACGCAGAGCGACTGAAACCCCTCTCTATCTCTCCCCTGGTAAGGGAAGGGACTGTCACAGGACAGGCGACGTCACTTCTTCTGTCCTGTCACGGCTCCCTCCCCAAACTGGGAAGGGCTGGGGTCACTGCGATTAAGTTAAGCGAAATAATGGGTCGCGTAGGTGCGGTTTGTAACCGCACGTGCTTGGGTAATCCACCAATCGTGCGGTTACAAACCGCACCTACTCAGCCTTAACTGAAGGGCAGTGAGGGCTGAGGTGGGGTAAACATGTACAC
>JBBQBY010000103.1:0-16784 GCA_038318235.1 Caldilineales bacterium | reverse complement strand
TCATTCACAGGGCTAACTCTAGCCGTTGAATCTTTTGCAATATATCTTGACGCAACTCATATAACCCCGCCCATTCAAAACAATCCATGTCATCGCCGAGTTGTCCATTTTGGAAATACTGATAAAAAACAGTTGAGTCTTTTCCAAATTTCGCTTCAAATATATGCAACTCTTGCTCATAACGCGCCAAGCGCAAATGGTATTGACTCAGAGCACCCTAAGATTTTGTCTAACACATGTTCAAAGTCATTCTCATCAAAATAAGCTTCTTTGAGCGCTTCTAATTTTTGGTAGATAGGCATCAATTTATCTCCGCTATCCAAAGCAATTTTTAGGAGCTAGCTATCACACCCATCAAAATGTCACCTTGCAATTCCACTAGTTGGACCGATGTGACTACATTGTGCAGATTAACATGCTCAGGCGCAACCGCCATGACCCGTAAATAATTGTCCGTGAGCCCACTCCACAGCCGACCGGACTGGTCGGTCAACGATTGACCTTCGCCTTCCCATAAGACGGAGCGCTGTTGGCCCACGAAGCGCAACCGCTCCGCACGGCCTGTGCTTTCGACCAGGGCATGCAACTGATGTAACCGAGCTTTTTTCACCTTTGTCGGCAACTGCTCAGAGAAATTCGCGGCAGCGGTGCCTTCGCGCGCACTAAACGGAAAAATATGGGCGTGCGCAAAGCGCATCTCTTCGACAAAGGCCATGCCTTCGGCAAAATCTGCGTCACTTTCGCCAGGAAAGCCGACAATCAAATCACTGGTCAAGATCAGATCGGGAATGGCGGCGCGCGCATCTTGCACCAAGCGGCGAAAGCTTTCGGTGGTGCAACGTCGCGCCATGCGCCGCAACTGGCGGTCGGTTCCAGCCTGTAAGGGCAAATGTAAATGTGGGCAAAGTCGCCCTGGCCATTGTGACCAGAGATCAAAGAAGTTTTCCGCCAGTTCCCACGGTTCCAGGCTACTCAAACGCAGGCGTTTGATGGCGGTGTCGGTCAATAGTGCGGTGACCAATTCTTTCAAATCCGACCGCTGACCATTACCCAGATCGCGCCCATAGCTACCCAAATGCACACCAGTGAGCACAGCCTCTTGGACACCTTCTTTCACCAGTTGCCGCACTTCGCGCACCAAAGCAACAAGCGTCCGGCTGCGACTCTCGCCGCGCGCAATCGTGACGATGCAGAAGGTGCATTTATTGTTACAGCCATCTTGTACCTTGATAAAGGCGCGCGTGCGGCTCGGTCGGCTATCACCGGCGGGTATCTCTGACCCAACACTGGCCGCGGACAAACTGGTTAACGGGATATAATTGTCGGCGGGTGCTGCTGGTCCAGGCGTAGGGACGCGATCGCCAGCCATGTCAAACGGATTGCCATAGGGCTGCATGCGTGCCAGATCATCGGGATCATCTAGTTCAGCGCTCCACGGCTCTAGGAGCGTATGGAGCAGATCTTTTTGCCCATTATCCGCCACCAACGTCACCCCAGGCAATAAGCTGGCCTCGCTCGGCTGCAACGTCGCCCAGCAGCCGGTGACGGCAATGCGCGCCGCGGGATTGGCGCTGTGCAAGTGGCGCACCTGTTTGCGGCTACCACGCGCGGCATCGGCGGTGACGGCACAGGTGTTGAAAACGATCACCTGGGCCTGTTCCGGCGTGTGAACGGTCTGGTGCCCGGCCGCGCGCAAACGCCCGGCCAGGGTTTCCATTTCGCTATAGTTAAGGCGACAGCCAATTTGGTCAAGATAGATGCGCATAAATAATTTGGGCAAATGGATGAACAGTTGGCACAGTGTTCTAAATTATGTCAGGCACGCGACGATACAAGACCACAACGCTTCGCAGTCTTGTAGATAAACGTTAATTGATACGTTGCTTGCTTTGAAAACGCTAAAAGACTTTCAGAACAACGTTGGCCTTGTTCCAAAGTTCTTCTAGGTTATAATAGCGGCGCATCTCCTCGGTAAAGAGATGGACGATCACATCGCCATAATCTAGCAGCACCCAGCCACCGCTGTTGCTCTCGATCCCCTGCATGCTCAAGGGCCGAATGTTCTGTTCGATGCGTAACTTTTGCAACATTTCATCTTCAATCGCTTTGGCTTGCCGTTCATTGTCCATCGTGGCGATGATGAAATAATCGGCAATCGAGGTCATTGCTTTGACATCGAGCATGACGATATCGGCTGCTTGTTTATCCTCGACAATATCAATAATTTGACGGGCCAGTGTATTACTATCCAGAAGAAACCCCCTCGTGAATGATTAATTAAATTTACGGTATGGTGAATAATGGCGTCCTCGACGGACACTTTAATCTTGCCTAAGTATAGCACAAAAGTGCTTGTATCTCAAGTGTGAATCTATGCAACAGTGTGGGCGAAGGTACATTTTGACATTTATAACAATTTATCGGGCCTGAAATGGGCCTTTGCCCACGTGCAGAGTATAATTTGCCCTCATGGAACCATCTCTCGATTCTACTCAAGTCCTATCCCAGCCAACTGAGCCAGTTGGCGATCCAGCCCAAGCCACGGTAACGGTGGCGGCGTTGGATAATCGTGGCATGGCCAAAGCGGCCTTAATTGTCATGCTATGTTTTGTGATCAGTCGGATGTTGGGGCTGGCGCGCGTGGCGATTATTGGCGCGCGCTTCGGCACCAGCGCGGAATATGATGCCTATCTCGCCGCCTTCAGCTTGCCCGATCTGCTCTTCCAATTAGTGGCAGGCGGCGCGCTCGGCAGTGCCTTTATCCCCACCTTTTCGGTCTATTGGACAAAATCCAAACCAGCCGAGGCCTGGCTCCTGTTTAGTCGCGTACTTAATTTAGTAACCTTAATGTTGGTCGGGATGGCCGGATTGGCGGCGCTTTTTGCCACGCCGCTTGTGCAACATGTGATCGCGCCCGGCTTTTCGCCCGCCCAGCAGATGTTGACCGCCAACTTGATGCGCTGGATCTTGCTCTCTACCGTTGTGTTTGGCGCCAGCGGCCTGGTGATGGGGGCGCTCAATGCGGTGCAACACTTTTTGTTGCCCGCTGCTGCGCCGATTTTTTATAACCTGGCGATTATTTTAGGGGCGGCTTTGCTCGCGCCCTACCTGGGGATCTATGGGCTCGTGATTGGGGTAGTGGTCGGTTCGTTGCTGCATTTGCTCGTACAACTGCCTGGGCTCTGGCGCGTGCGCGCAAAATACACGCTGGTTCTCGATCTAAAAGATGCCGGCGTGCGTGAGGTCGTGCGGTTGATGGGGCCACGGATGTTGGGCGAATTTCTAGAACAGACCCATTTCCTCGTCAACACGATTCTGGCGAGTAGTCTGGCCGCGGGCAGTATTGGCGCGCTCAATTATGCCTGGTTATTGATGTTGCTGCCGCAAGGTATCTTTGCTCAATCGATTGCCACCGCCGTCTTCCCGACGTTTGCGGCCCAGATTGCGGCCAACCAACCCGATGCCATGCGCCGTTCTTTTGGCTATACACTACGAACGGTGCTCTTTTTAACCATCCCAGCCGCCGTCGGGCTCTTTGTGTTGCGCACGCCACTGGTTGGCGCGCTCTTCCAACGCCATTCGTTTAGCCCGGAAAGCACCGCGATGGTCGCCTACGCGCTGCAATTTTATGCGCTTGGCCTCACCGCGCACGCCGTGGTCGAAATTGCCGTGCGCGCATTTTACGCCTTGCACGACACCTTTACACCGGTTGCGATTGGGGTGGCAGCCATGTTGCTCAATATTGGCCTGAGCTTTTGGTGGGTGCACTGGCTCAGTTATGGCGGGCTAGCCCTGGCCAATACCACAGCCACGACCATAGAAATGCTCGTGCTGCTCTGGCTGCTGTGCAAACGGATGGGTGGCATTGACGGGCGAAGTTTGCTCGATTCGATTGCCCGTAACGGGCTGGCCGCCGCCGGGATGGGCATTGCGCTTACCCTCTGGCTACACTGGCTTGGCGTCAGCCCCTGGCCGCGCCTGAGCGGTGCTACCGGTTTGTGGCTGATGACGCTGGGCGGGATTGCGCTAGCGACAGTCATTTATGGCTTGGGTTGTATCATTCTCAGGAGCACAGAGTTGCGTCCCGCCCTGGCGATCCTGTTGCGCCGGCGCTGATCTGCTTCGGCGGCGCATATGATATTTGTTTCCTGCGAGCCAAGGCTAAAGCGGCTAAAGCCACCAATCAAGCCATGGTCGACTGACAGAACTTAGCTCACCGCAAAGAACGCAAAGAGTGCGAAGAAATGCGCAAGAAAACCTTCGCACCCTTTGCAGTAAAAAACGCTTGTCAGTCAGCCAGAATCAGATATCTGTAAGGCGCCATCAAAGCATAAAGGATCCAGCTTTTAGCCGCACGTTCTGCGTATACCCCAATTGTGCGGCTACAAGCACGCACCTACGCATGATTTTGTTCGGCAAACGCGGGATCCTTATTTCATTGAAATGGCCTAACAGAACGCTAATGATTTTCTAATTACATTCATATACAACTTATGATAGAGTATATGCGTATTGATTAGCAGATATTTGACGTTTAGAAGTTCAAATCAATAGCAAATAAAGAACACTTTACTAGATCAAAGTTGCCACTAGTGGCATGCACTTAAGAGCGTAAATCATCTCCATTACGAAGATGAATGTTTTACGCTCTATTTTGGAACATAAACCAGGAGATTGAGCTATGTTTTTCAATCCACTTTATTTAGTCTTTGCTTTACCCGCGCTGTTGCTGGGGCTCTATGCCCAGATGAAGGTCCGTTCGTCCTTTGAGAAGTACTCACGTGTACGGTCGGCGCGTGGCATTACCGGCGCCCAAACCGCGCGCCACATCTTGGACGAAAATGGGCTGCAACATGTCACGGTGGAAAGAGTGGATGGCTTTTTGTCGGATCACTATGATCCGCGCAGTAAAACGTTGCGGCTGAGTTCGAATGTCTATGACACGCCCAGTCTGGCTGCGGTTGGTGTTGCCGCCCACGAAACTGGTCATGCGATTCAGGATCAGCAACATTATGCACCACTGAATATCCGTTCGGCCCTGGTGCCGGCGGTGCAGATTGGCAGTTGGCTGGGTCCGATTGTTTTCATCATTGGTTTCTTAATGTCGAACATAGTGGGCCAATCGATTGCTTGGATCGGGATCCTGCTCTTTGGCGCAACGGCGGTTTTTGCGCTGATTACCTTGCCAGTCGAGTTTGATGCGAGCAAACGCGCCAAACAATTGCTGGTCAGTGAGGGGATCCTGAATCCACAAGAGATCATCGGCGTCAACAAGGTGCTAGACGCTGCGGCGCTGACCTATGTAGCGGCGGCATTGCAAGCAATTATGACCCTGCTCTATTACGTCTATTTACTGACGGGAAGTCGGCGGCGGTAAAATTCACGTACGCTATTGAAGAGGAGAAACTTCCATGTTTTCAGGTTTTCCAGGTTTTATACGCTGGCGCAGTTATGGGAATCGTGTGCCGAGTGGGGCATGGTGGCTGGTCATGGCGCCTGGCATAGTATTAGCATTGGCCGCCATCGCGATCTTGCTCTGGCCAGAATTGCTGGCCTATCTGGTCGCAACTGTGATGCTCTTTGCCGGCACATCACTTACGTTCTGGGGTTGGACGCTGCGGCAGGTCGAACAACGCCGCGACCGGAATGTCACTACGGTTCGCTATGACAATTTTTAGTGCCTGATTTTGAATGGGGCAGCAAAAATCTAGCGACTGAGCTAGCCTGCTGCCAAACTTTTCTTTCACAGGAAAGTTTGGGGCTTAGAAAATTAAATTGCGCGTTGTGATTGTTTGCTACAACGCCATAAAGTGCCATTGAAGTCACAAGCTGGTTCATAGGTTAACCTATGAACCAGCTTGATTTTTTATATTTACCCGGTTGATATACAATTCGTGTTTTGCGTATGATTGGCACAGTAGATCGCTTTGTGCTAAAATCCACAATTAAATCTGGTAGCGATGCGCAATCGTTTGCTAGTGTAAAGTCTAAACTCAGTCGATAAAGAGTGATGTATGAATTATCAGGAACTCCCGGTAGAAGAAATAATCGCAGATAAAACCAGTATACCAGATATTGTGATTGGGCGACTGCCCGTTTATCTACGCACGTTGAAGTTGCTCCATGGGCATGGACAAGAAGTCACCTCTAGCCAAGAGTTGGGTGATCTACTAGGCATTAGCTCGGCACAGATTCGCAAGGATTTGAGCCACTTTGGCGAATTTGGTAAACAGGGTACGGGCTACGACATTATTTATCTATGTCGGCAACTAGAAGAGATCTTAAAGGTTGATGGTATTTGGCCGGTTGTCCTGGTGGGCGCAGGCTATCTAGGCCACGCATTGACAAGCTATAATGGTTTTGAGCAGCGGGGTTTTCGGATTATTGGTGTTTTTGATAATGATCCGAAAAAGATTGGCGAAGATTTGGGGCATGTCATCGTGCAGCCCAGTAGCGAGATCGCCGAAGTAGTGCAAAAATACAGTTGTCAGATTGCCATTATTGCCGCACCGACCGATTACGCTCAAGAAGTCGCCAATACGTTGATTGCCGCAGGTATTCAAAGTATTCTTTGTTATGCGCCGATTACACTCACCGTGCCCAAACATATTCGGGTGGAATATATCGACCCTGTAATCCATTTTCAGCACATGACATTCTACTTAGAGAAGAAATGTTTAGACGAATAAGCGAAATTAGGCCTAGCCTAATGGTTTCTTGCGCGCTAATCCTTGGGCGCGCGGATAGAGGTTTGGGGTTAATTTCACCTTTTTGATCAGTAAAACAAACCGCTTTTCCTCTAAAAATGGAATCTGCACCGGCGCCAAACGCACAGTCTCACCGCCCAATAGCTCAATCGCCTTGCGGGCATCCATAAATTCCTGAGGAGCGCTCGCTCCTTTATAGATCATCGCCAACCCTTCGCGACGCAGTAAAGGCAAGAGATACTCGACAAGCGTATTCAAAGGGGCAACGGCGCGGGCGGTGACCAGATCAAATTGAGCACGGTAGGCGTTGTCTTTGCCCAGTTCCTCAGCCCGACCCTGCACCAGCGTCACATCTTTCAGCCCCAGTTTGGCGACCAGCTGGCTTAGGAACGCAATTTTCTTCCCCGTACCATCCACCAATGTCAACGGCAGCCGTGGCAGCGCAATCTTCAACGGCAAACCAGGAAATCCAGCGCCGGTCCCCACATCCACACAATGCAAAGGCCGGGTCAGCGGCAGCGGTTCGCCCAAGGCGTCAGCCAAGATTGGCAGCCCGGCCAGACAATCCAAGAAATGTTTGGTCTGCACTTCTTGGTAATCCGTGATCGCCGTCAAATTAAGGCGCTGATTCCACGCCACCAACTCTTCGTAGAACAGCTGAAACTGGGCTAATTGCGCGGGCGTCAAATCGAAACCCAACTGCTGACAGCCCTTTTGTAAAAGGGCCAGGCCGGACGATGGATGCGCGTCTAACGACGAATTTTCTGATTGACTTGGCAAAGTTTCCATGCTTAATTCTACCATGATTGGCAAACTTCAGCATCTTGTCAGCTCCTTGCTTTATAAATAGGTTGACAGCATGCTCGATTCTAAATATAATCAAGCGGTAATTGTTATCAGATTGATCATAAAAATTAACAGCTACCGTAGTCATTGGCATAATTATGGTAAAGCCGCCCGCTAAACTAGTAAAATTTAAGTCTGGGGCTAGTTTAGACGAGCAGCAGCACTTTTTCATGCATTTGTATTGGATCAAAGGACAAGTATTCTGCTAGATGCTTGTTATGTGGGGCTGGTATCTGTTAAATTCCGGGCAAAGAGAAAAATATGCAAACATTTTGCGGTTTGACGACAGATGGCATGCTTGATTATTTGGCGGCTATCTACGAATTAGGGCAAGAGCTTGGCCGGGTGACAACCTCTGTACTATCCGAGCGGATGAATGTTTCACCAGCGGCGACTAGCAGTATGTTAAAACGCCTGGAAGAGTCGAGTTTTGTTGATCGTTCCGCCGCCGATGGCATCCGGCTCACAGAACAGGGACGGTTAGCAGCCTTGCAACTGTTGCGCCGTCATCGACTATTGGAAGTTTTCTTGGTTCAGGTGATGCAATATACATGGGATCAAGTGGAGACCGAAGCGCACCGCCTGGAACATGCCATCAGTGCATCGTTTGTAGAGCGCATGGACAGCCTGTGCAATTATCCAACCCACTGTCCACATGGCGACCCGATTCCTCGCAAAGACGGCACGCTCCCCGATGAGCACTTAGTCTCTTTGCTCGAATTGAAGCCAGGTGGCCAAGGCGTTCTGCGGCGGGTGGCGACCACTGATGCGCAAATTCTGCGCTATCTGAGCCATTTACATCTGATCCCCGGTCATACCGTCAAACTGATGGAGATGGCACCATTCAATGGTCCAGTGACGTTAGGCATCACCAACCAAGAATCGCATACCCAAACAACACAAATTCTGGGCAGCGAATTGGCCGAAAAATTGTTTGTCTATTCTCACTAGGATGAAATAGCTATGCCTAAAGTTGAGCGTTATAAAGCGGCAGGTGGCGTTGTCATCCACGCCGGCAACATGCTTCTATTAGACCGTCCTAAGCGCCAAGAGGTGCGACTGCCCAAAGGTCATATCGATCCAGGGGAAACGCCAGAGGTTACCGCGCTACGCGAAACAGCAGAGGAGAGTGGGTATAACGATCTAGCCATCGTGGCCGATCTAGGCAGCCAGATTGTGGAATTTGATCATGATGGCCGCCATATAATCCGCACCGAATTCTATTTTCTAATGCGCTTGCTCAGTGATCGCCAAATTTCACGCCCAGTTCATGACAACGAGCAATTCCAAGCCCAGTGGGTGCCAGTGGCACAGGCGATCGATTTGTTGACCTACACCCCAGAAAAATCCGTGGCGACCAAGGCGATCGATGCAGCTAAAAATTTCCGCTTGCTCTAAAATGAAATCAGCTAGAGAGCAGTCGTTTTCGTCAAACAACTTCCTGGCCGCGGACACCGCTGGCCTCATTTATTTGCAAGTCGCCATCCGCGGCCAGGAAGCTTCAGAAAATTTACAGTGGCATTCCCGCCATAAAAAAAAGGGTGAGCTACAGCTTCACCCTTTACCCTGATCGATTCTATCATTTTAGTTGTAGAAAACAAGCCATGTAAAAACCAAAATTTTCTCTACACGGGACTAATTCTTGTGGCGATAGATAATGCGGCCACGCGTCAGATCATACGGGCTCATTTCAACCCGCACCTTATCACCCAAGAGCACACGAATATAATATTTGCGCATCTTGCCGGACAGATAGGCCAGTACGGTATGGCCGTTATCCAACTGGACACGGAACATTGCATTCGGCAACGTATCAACGATCTTTCCTTCTACGACAATAGCTTCTTCGGAAGACATGTATCTCCATTCTGGCAAATAATGAAATAGGTTCGCCCATTAAAATAAGTGTGTCATAGCAGCAAAAAACGACAATCCGCTCATCTGCTCGCACAGCTCACTTCAATGAACAAGGAGATTTTCGACAGCTATCCTGCCCAAAATCCTTTCATCACTCAGACAGTGGCGTCCGTTGTGATTTTCTGATAGCCTTTTGCTGCTTGATGCGCTTGATTTCACTCTTAGATGTAAACCAGCGTTTTTGGCGCACAATCGGCAAAATACGCGTTTCCGCAACAGCCTTGCGGAAACGACGCAAAATACTTTCCTGAGATTCATCGGGGCGTAAATCTACACGCATAACTTTCACCTCCCTTCAAATAGATTGGCTTATTGGATTGCGCCTAGCAATCAGCCATTTAAACGGGCAAATTAAAACAGACAAACAGAACCTGCCAGATGCCCAGTCGGCACTCTGACAGGTCTGGAGAAGAATCAAACCTTTATACCAGGTATTATACTTTAACTTTATAACACCCAGCAAAAACAATGGCGAGTAAAATTGTACGCCAAGCGTAATTTGTCAACTTGGCAGGCCAGATCCACGAGTTTATTACTCCTCTGTGGTCGGTTCTTCTTCACCTGTGGCGTCCAATGCCTGGCGACGACTGAGCCCAATCCGCTGGCGCTTCGGGTCAACCCGCAGGACTTTGACCATGATTTTTTCACCAGCACGCACCGTCTTCAACGGTTCAGCCACCGAAATATCAGCCAACTCACTCAGATGGATCAAACCTTCGATGCCAGGTTCAACCTGAGCAAAAGCGCCAAAATCGGCCAACCGGGTGACGGTCACCGGGATAATTTGGCCCATTTGATAGCGGCTTTCTACATCTGACCAAGGGTTAGCATTCAGACGCTTGCGGCTGAGCCCAATCCGTTGATTTTCTGGATCAAGGCGCATCACCTCAACCTCGATCTTCTGACCAACTTCCAGGGCTTCGCGCGGATGATTGATCGGGGCCCAGCCAATTTCGCTGACGTGCAAGAGACCATCAGCGCCGCCCAAATCAACAAAGGCGCCAAATGGGCGCAAGCTGCGCACTTCGCCCGTCACCACGTCGCCCACCTTCAGCCGCGTAAAGAGCGCTTCTTTCTGATGGGTGCGGTATTCACGCTCGGCGAGCATCTGCGACATCACCAATCGGCGGCGACGGCGATCCACTTCGATCACTTTAAGCCGCATCTCTTCGCCGTTACGGCGTTCAAATTCGATTCGACGCTGATCTTCGCTGAGGTTACGGGGCATGTCAATAATATGCGAGGCCGGCACAAAGCCACGCAAACGGTTGAATTCAACCGTCAAGCCACCTTTATTGTAGCCAATCACTTTGTGCGTGGAGATTTCGCCACTGTCCAACAATTTTTGCGCAATGATCCAATCTTTTTGTTGGAGCGCATCAGCAATGCTCAGTTGGAAAGTACCATCATCCTCTGGTGGGCGGCTCACGACAACATCCACCGTTTGGCCTTCATACAGATTCTTAACAAACTCAGGGTCGAGTTTGGCAAGATCTGACTGGGGCACAACGCCATCGCGCTTGCTCCCAACATTGACTAACAATTCGCTAGGTCGGACTTCAACGATCACGCCTTCGCGTAAGTCGCCCCGTTCAGGCGAATCAAAGTCTCCATCAGCTTCTAGATACTGTTCAAACAATTCCAGGTCTGATTGATCCTGAGCCTGGCGATCAACAGTGCGTGTCTCAATGTTGTTTTGGGCGGATTCTGACATCTTATAGACTGCTCCGGATTATGTTCGTGTTAATGAATTTGGTGACCATGAGCCTTATGCCTGCCCATGACTGATCATTCACCTTAATAATATGACAAAAGTATAATTAATTTGTATAAGATTATAGCAGGAGCATGCCGGATCGTCAAGAGCAACTTTTGTAGCACGGCATGGAGGCTCACGTTTATGAAAAGGTTAAGTCTTTCTACAGCGACAATTGCCGTTTTATTTGTTCCCAAAGTTGCTGTAAACGCGACACCTCGGTTGTTTCAACCGGGATCTGGGCATAGCGAACTTGAATAAAAGCATCGGTTAACGCTTGTACATCTTGTAGTGTTGCCAAATTTTGCGACGCTTGCTCGGTCACTGGCGTCTGCTCTAGCGTTTTGTCCGTTTGTTCAACACTTTGCGAATTTTCCGCGCCTGCCAAAGGTGGACGCTCTGATCTAGCTACATCCTTACGATCTAGATTACCACTTTCTGCGCGGTCATTATGTAAGGAAGCGATCTCTTTGGCCAATCGCGGCGCATATTGGAGCGGTGTTTCACCCTCGGCGCGTGGCAAACCTACCTGTGCTGCGGCATGAAGGAGAGAAAGATAGAGATAACGCACTCGTTGATTCGCATCTAGATCGCCAGATTGACGCCACGCACCGAAACTCGCATCGCCAGTTTTATTCTGGGCAAGCGCCCGGTCGGCTGCGGCGCGGATACGCGTCATTTGCCATTGTTGGTAGGCGCCGAACCATTGTAACCAGCGTTCACGCAGCGATTGCCACAAGGCTTTCAACCAGGCAAAATTCATGCCTCGGCCACTAAAATAAATATAAGCGGCATAGCCAAGCAAAAGCGCCATGATCAGCCAGAAAAGTGCGCCCCCTGCCCAGACGGGTAAATGGGAAACCTGCGGCTGAGCATCGATGACCGGCGGGGGCGGTGGAGGGGGCGCCGCTTGTTCAGGAGCAGGCGGGGGCGCCTTACCTGTGATCAACGAGACCAGCAGCATCAGCAGCATCATAAAAAATTGGAAGATGCCAAAGAGGGTATTGAAGACAAGCGAAATGAAGCCGCCCACAATTTGGGCCAGATAAAATGTACCACCAAAAGGCAGCAACGTTGCGCCAATCCCAATGATCAGGAGCAGCGCCAACACATAAAGCGGCCAGTTGCGCAGCACATTCTTCGCACTGGGCACACGGTCAATCGACCAGCGGGAACGCAGCAGCGCCAGTTGGCCCTGGCTGATCAACAGCAAACCGGTTAAAAAATAGATGACAACGGCACCGATCACCGAGGGCTGGATATTCTGCTGGACCAGGGCAAAAAGACCATTGCCGGTTGGGGGGCCAAGGCGCAACGAAGCCGCCAATAAGATCATCAGCATGCCACCCGCGATCCAACGGTTGGCGACGGCCCGCAAAA
Organism: Caldilineales bacterium; assembly: GCA_038318235.1. Taxonomy (GTDB): domain Bacteria; phylum Chloroflexota; class Anaerolineae; order Caldilineales; family Caldilineaceae; genus JAPLGZ01. The sequence continues at coordinate 4,178 of JBBQBY010000103.1, read as the reverse complement.
TCGAAGGGCGATCCGTGTGCGACGAGCGCACCATTTCGCCAATCCGATCCGTTTGCATGGCATATAGTTCATCGGCTTGCAAGGCCAGGCGCAACAGATCGCGCGTGAGATCAGTCGCCATCATCCATGAGAAGATCACAATTAAGCCGCCGATAATAAATAAGCCATCAAACAAGGTGCTCAGCGGATGGACCAGAAATTCAATTGGCGCCGGCAACGTACCAGTCACCAGCCAGATCGCAAGGCGAGTCACAGCGAGCAATAGGCCAACCTCGGCCAGGCGATAAAGCGGTGTGCGCCGATGGCGATGGGCCGGCTGGGCCAGAAAGGTGGTGGTTATACAGCCGAGCAACACAGCGACGATGCTAAAAAACAGAATGATTGGCACATAGTTGCCGGCCAGGGCAGGTTCTATGCGTGCAATGCAGGCCATCAGCACCAGATCCAGGCAAGCGACGAGAATGGCAATCAAAACGGGGCGCAATAGTGACGTCAACCACGGTTGGTCATAGGGCACGCTGCGTTCGAGCAAAGAAGAGGCCAATACTTTCTCGTCTGCTGTATGCTCTGCGGTTTTATTTGTTTGGGCAATTTCAACCATAATTTAGCTTTATCCTGTCCCCAACGACTCCAGCGCTTCGAGGTCTTTCTCCCAAATCGTCTTGTAAATGGCCACCCCCAGCTTTTTGCCGCGGCTTTGCAGCACTTCCAAGTCGATCTGCGGCGCGCAGAGTAAAACAATCACTTGTGAGCCGCGCCGATAGGCATTGTGTAGCACCCACAGCGCTTGCTCATCCAGTTGCGGCGTCACGACAATCAGCGTGGTGCCCCACTCCAAATGGGTAATTTGATTCGGCAACCAAGTCGCCAGATCTTGCGCAAACACGTGCATTTTCAAACGGGCCAGCAGGCTTAGAATGCTCATCAATTGCCCCTGGCCATTGCGCGAAGGCAGCGCGGCCGCCAATTGATCCGATAGCACATCCAGGCCATTCGTAATCAGCCCAACCGGTTGACGTTGCTGCACCATATGGCTGGCCAGCGAGGCCGCGATCACAATCGCCCATTCACTCAATCCGTATTCGCCTACATGCGGATAGGCCTCGCGATTTAGATCCAAGACAAGCGCAACGTTCAGCGCAATCGCCGGTTGAAATTTCTTGACCAATAAACTATCGCTGTGGGCGCTGGCTTTCCAATGGATCGCGCGCTGGCTATCGCCATTGGTATAGGCGCGCACCCCGGCCAGGCGGGCGGGGTCTTCAAAAAGCCGTTGGCGGCTGGCGATTACACCAAACGGCGCGCTACTCGGCAAGCCCAGTTTGTGTAGGGCCAGCACTTGGGGATAAACCGTAATATTGACAATTTGATTGGTTTGCCATACCGTATCCACAAAGCCGAACAGATCACCCGTGCGCAAACTCAATGGCCCGAGGGCATAGTAGCCACGCCGTTTGCAATACAGGGTGTAGTCATGTTCAACAACGGCCCGGCTCCCCACGCTGATCACCATGCTGTAATCGAGGGCATCTTTCAAATCCAACGGGACAAGTTCTTGCAGCTGTAACCAGGGCAAGGGCAACCAACTGCGATTGGTAAAACGCACTTCAACGGGGATCTTTTCGCCCAAAAAGGCATGATCCGCCAGTTGACGCTGCACATCGAGCTTGCCAACGCTGCGCTTGATCCACCAATGGCTAAAGACCCACATGCCGCCGATTACATAGACCAGGTAGTAGACCCAGTCCATGCGCAATAAGACGCCAACGAGAAAGAGCAGAAGGAGGGCCCAGAAGAGATTGTTCATGTGTACGTGATTTGCTCCGGTAACAGAGATACGGGAGTAGGGATACGGGAGTAGGTGGGCGACCGCGTCTAATTCCGTATCCTTAATCCTGTATCCCTAATCGCTACTTCTCGACGCCGCCCAAATCCAACGCAGTCTTCTCGATCACTTCGGCGATAATGGCTTCGGCGGTACGGCCACGCAACAGGCTTTCGGGGCGCACAATACAGCGATGGGGCAAGACAAGGGGCGCTAATGCCTGGATGTCGTCGGGCAGCACATAGTTGCGATCGCGAATCGCCGCGCGCGCCTGGGCGGCACGATAAAGGCCCAATGTACCGCGCGGGCTAGCACCCAGGGCTAGATCAGGGTGCTGGCGCGTGGCTTGGATCAAAGTCACGATATAATTACGTAGACTATCATCGACATGCACGCTCCAGACCGCTTCGGCCAGTTGCGGCAAAGTCATACCATCAATCGTGCGTTCCAAAGACTCGATCGGGTGACGTCCGCCCAAATTAATCAGCATGGCGCTCTCTTGCTCGGCAGAAACATAACCTAGATTAATTTTAAAGAGAAAACGATCCAACTGCGCTTCGGGCAAGGGAAACGTACCTTCATATTCAATCGGGTTCTGGGTCGCCATCACCAAAAATGGCCGGGGCAAGGCGCGCGTCACCCCGTCGACCGTCACCTGGCGTTCACCCATACACTCTAACAGGGCAGCCTGTGCGCGCGGCGTGGCGCGGTTAATTTCATCGGCCAGCAAAACATGAGTAAAGGCCGGGCCTGGGATAAATTGAAAATGTCGGGTCTCCTGATTAAAGACGCTGACCCCGGTAATATCGCTGGGCAACAGATCCGGTGTGCATTGTAAACGGCGAAATTCGACGCCCAGGGTCAACGCCAACGCCCGTGCTAACATGGTCTTACCCACACCGGGCACATCTTCCATTAAAACATGGCCTTCGCACAACAGTGCGATCACGAGCGTTTCGATCACATCGCTTTTGCCGACAATCACTTTTTCGACATTGCTGGTGATCTCTTGGACAAAACGCGGAATATCCTGCATTCGTTAAATCTCCCTTGGTTCTCAATGATTTAGGCTCATTGTAACCTAAAATAGACGGATGTGCTAACAACGTACGGGGATACAAAACGGCCAAAAGACAGCCGGCGCCCAACGCTTACCACTTGCTACGCCTTGCCCACCTGATAACCTTGACGAACTGAGGGATGCTGTGTTATTTTATCTTTGAGCCAGATCTGATTAATTTGCCCCCTTAGCTCAGTGGACAGAGCAGAGGCGTCCTAAGCCTTGTGTCACAGGTTCGACTCCTGTAGGGGGCACTGCCATAATATAACGTACAAAATCATTGACGTAGCTATACTCAAATCAAGTTGAGAACCGGAGTCTCTAAAATCTTCCTGGAAGGGGTCGCCGATCGATTCTATGACCCTGAAGAGCCTGAAGGGTTCCAGGAAGATCGTCGACGAAAACTCCGGGTTTCATTCTGAACCCAGTATGGTAATAGAAAGAGCCAGCAATATAAATATTGCTGGCTCTTTCTATTACCATTATTCTGAAACTGATAGAGATTCGTCAGATTCTGTTAGATAGTTTCTCTATTTTCATGCCACGCTCTCGGCTACAATACAGACAGCGCTGTATCGAATCAATCAACTCGACTTTCAAAAAGGAGAAACATCATGTCTGACCAGAATTTCGCCATCGAACGATTGGAAACCCGACTAGAACAGTTCTGTATCGTCGTACCCTATGTCGGCACCTGTTACAAGAAGGTGTGGTTCGTCACCATCCCGTATCCCTGCGTAAAGTACTATCGCATCTGCTTCTAAGAGGCTGAATATTCAAACAGGCTCTTACCTAGCTTTTCCCCTCTGGTCGCCAAAAGAATGGTATAACGCGCTGCGTGTGTGACCAGAGAGGACGGGTCGGTTAATTATCAAACAGCCTCTAAGCGAGCTTTCCCAATCAAGTAGTGAGTTGGCCTGCGCGAATGGAGAAGCAACCAAGGAAAAGCAGCGAGCCACTAGCACAATGCCGGTGGCTCGCTGCTTTTCTTTGGTTGACATTACCAGAGCTAAGCCAGGCCAACAGCCAAATAGGCGATGGAAACAGAGCCAGTTATAATGGGGCAGGTTGTATCGCTTATAAAAATCTCATAACAAGTAACGATTCAATGTTGAGCGTCTAATGCCTACATAATATAATGCTAGACTGAGTTCAGAATGAAATCCGGAGTTTTTACCCCCTCCTAACCTCCCCCAAACGAGGGGAGGAACTGATCCTTCGTCTACCTTGTGACGGTTCCCTCCCTGTTTGGGGAGCGGGAGCCCCTTGGGCGCGGGTGGGGTAAAACTCCGG
>JBBQBY010000102.1:0-16901 GCA_038318235.1 Caldilineales bacterium | reverse complement strand
GGGTGAATGAAATTTACCCGGCTAGTGGCGTAACGTGAGAATATCGTATAAATGGTTAGACGCGGCGCATGCGCCGCGTCTAACCATTTATACGATATTCTCACGTTACGCCACTAGCCGGGTAAATTTCATTCACCCTCTGATACAAGAAACACGTTGAAACGTGTTGAGGGGTCAGAGCGTTAAAACGCACTTCCTCTATCAAGTAGGGATTCGGGAACTCTCTGGGCACCTTGCTTGCTCTCTCGTGCTTAACATCAGCTATACTACCTACTTCACAATCTCCCACTTCTCGGCCTGGTCGTAATACGTACCACCACCGGCGGCTGGGGTGAACTGGAAGTTGGCAATGCGTTTGGAGACAAGGCCATACCGCGTGGTCTGCCAGAGGAAGACCCAGGGCAAGTCTTGCCCCTGGACGGTGCAGGCTTGTTTGTAGATGTCGACGCGTTTGGCCGGGTCCATCTCCTGGCGGCCAGCTTCCAACAGTTTGTCCAAATCAGCGCTGCTGTATTTATAGTTATTGGTCGGCGATTTGGAATAGAAGTAGTTGTAGGCCCGGTTCGGATCCGCGCCGTTGGCGCCGCCAATGAAGGACATCTGCGATTCACTCTTTTCGTAGTAACGTGAGTTCCACGCCGCGCCGTCGAGCGGCATCAACTCAATCGTGATCCCGATATCGGCCAAATTCTGCTGGATCACGGTCATCACGTCCGAGGAAAGTTGGTCGTTGTAATAGGTATCCATGACAATTTTGCCCAACGATGCCGGATCGACACCCAGTTCCTTGAGCAGGGCTTTGGCTTTGTCTGGGTTGTAATCGTACTGCTCAATCCCGTCTGGATAATACTTCGGATTGCCATAAAGGCAAGGCACGGCGGTGGCCGCGCCACCATAGATGCTGTCGATAATTGACTTGCGGTCAATCGCGTACAAAATCGCCTGGTGGAATTTGGGGTTGCCAAAGATCGGGTTGGCTTTCGGGTTGAGCGTGATCGCATTATCCACGCCCGATGGGCCAGGGATCACCACCGCCTTATCGTTCTTGCTCTCGCGTTCAACCTCATCGCGGGTTAGGTAGGTGAAATCGATTTCACCCGCATCAAAAGCGAGCAGCGCGGTGGCTGGGTCTTTGAACTCGCGGCGGATCAATTTGGCCAGTTTTGGCTTGCCGCGCCAATAGTTGTCAAAGGCGACGGTCTCGATATATTGGCCTTCGACAAACTTGGAGAATTTGAAGGGGCCGGTGCCAATCGACTTGGTGCGCCAATAATCGCTCTTGTCCAGATTGTCGCGCGCCACATCCTTCAGGCTGGCCTTCTGCACGATCCAGGTTTCGGCGAAGACATCCAACAATGGAGCGCTTGGGCCATCGGTCGTCACGGCCAAGGTATTGGCATCAACGGCTTTCAAGCCGGAGATCGAGGTCGCTTTGCCATCAATATAATCTTTGGCGCCGGCGATCACCGCCAAGGGGCCAGACTGCTGACAGAGCACTTTTTTGTCTAGACAAAGTTCAATCGAGAAGATCACATCATCGGCGGTAAAGGGGGTGTCGTCGTGCCAGGTCACACCCTTGCGCAAGTTAAGCGTCCACGTCAGGTTGTCATCCGAGATCTTCCAACTCTCGGCCAGATCCGGTTGGATCTCGGTATATTCGAGATTATAGGTGACCAGATGGCTGAAGATCTTGTTGAACCAGTGATAACCGCCGCCTGCGCTCAGTGGGTTGAGGAAATCAATCGGATTGCAGCACGGGCCGACCCATGCACCAGTCATGGTATCCGCCTCGCTGGCTGGCGCTGCTGCGGCTGGGGTTTCTGCTGCTGGCTTGGTCGCTTCTACGGCTGCTGGCGTTGTGCCAGCCGCGGGGGCGGGTGCGCCAGCCGGGGGCGCACAGGCACCAACCAGCAGGCTGAAGACAACGAACAGGCTGAGGATCAGGTAGAGCTTTTGGAAATGCCGTCGTTTTTGAACACTTTGCATCGTTTGGTTCTCCTTGATAGTTTTTTACGAATGAATTATAGATTATTCGACGCTTGATTGCTCGTCAAGCAGCAAGAGTTACAAAAAAAAGCCTTGGCTATGTGACAAAGCTTTATCCCTTAACGGAACCAAGCGTCATCCCCGTCACCACAAAGCGCTGCATCATATCAGCATAATGCTGGCTGCAACGAAAATAGACCTCTGTACACCCGCTGCTTGCTTGGGCATTGGCGATCCTCCTGTAGATGAACTTTGGCTGGAATGGTCATGCTGGTATTGGTAGTACATCATAGCAGGCAATGTTTGTCAAACCGGTTTTTGGGGGCAGCATACGCCAGGGTGGCGTATATTAAGTGATGCCCGATTAGCCGTAGGTCATCGCTTGCAGCGTGACAGACATGGTTATAGGTTAGTGAATTGTATTGCTATTTTAACACGAAATTAAGTAGGTCATCGCTTGCAGCGTGACAGACATGGTTATATCCTTACATGACAGGGCTAGCGCAGTTTGTCACGCTGCAAGCGATGACCTACGAAGATCTATCTTGGCTGTTCTAATAATGGACGAGGGCTACTTTAGCCAAGTGCATGTACAACATGCACTTGGCTAAAAAGTGCTATTCGCCGAGTACGGCATCCAAATCTGTACTGCAATTCTTCAACACATTCATCAAGGCAAAATCGCCGCCCCACGGCACAATTTGCGCGCCCATCGCGCGGAAGCGTTTAATGTCTTCGGGCGAACCGGCGGTGATGCCCCAGATTTTGTTGTGCTTTTTCGCCGCCGCGGCGACCGTTTCAATTGCTTTTTCCATGGTCATATTGCTGCCGGCTGGGGCATTGGCAATGCGCAAGCTCAAATCGGCGGGTCCTAAAAAGAGCCCGTCAATCCCGTCGATCGAGGCGATCTCCTCGGCGTTGGCGACGGCTTGCAAGGTTTCAACTTGGGTGATGATAAAGGTTTCGCGGTTGGCATCCGCATTATAGGTGCTACCGGGCGCCCAGGCGCTCGTGCCGTAATCCGCGTCCAAACCGGCGCCGTCCATGCCGCGATTGCCCAGCGGTGGATATTTGACGGCCTGCACGAGGTCGTACGCCATCTGCGGGTCCGAGACCAGGGGCACCAGGAAGCCGGCCGCGCCATCTTCTAGATAGCGATAGAGTTTCGTGCGTTCCAAGGTGGGCGGACGCACCATACAATCAATATCATTGTATTTGCACATGGCGATCAACATCTGCACCTCGCGGTTGTCCATGGCCCGGTGCTCCAGATCAAGCCAAATGCCATCAAATTTGAAATGCGCCGAATAGCGCACAAAAAAGGGCAGATAATGGCCCAGCGCCGAGACACGGGCAAAGCGCCCACTGCGGAACTTCTCTAACATCTTGCTCTTTCGCATGGTAAACTCCTTGATCGATGAAAATATTGGATTGATCAGCTGAATTTTTGTTGCTGATCGGTGATGAGTGATGAGTGACAAGTGGATTCATCCGTCACTCATCACTCATCACGCAATTTGTCCTGTAATATGTACCAAGCCATCGCCCACATGAACGCGATGCAGGCGGCGCAACATGATCACCACGCCGTCCTGATCGGCGATCACTTCTTGCACTGGCTGACCAAATAAATTTTGGACGACACCCAGCTTTTGGCCCGTTTTGACCTCGCTGAGTAAATCTACGGCGGCGCGGAAATAACCGGCCTCGGTTGCATCAATCACACTGTCCAAATTGCCGTCGCCAAAGAGGTGATGCGTCATGGGGCGCGGTTGCGGTGCGGCTTCGAGCATGCCTAGATGATGCAGCATGTTGCATACACCTTGCGTAAAACAGGCTACATCGCCTGGGCGCGCATAACCACCGCCGGGCGCTTCGGTATAGAGCGAAGGGACGCCTAGGTCAGTCGCGGCTGAGACCGTGCGCCCTGGCGCCATGGGCAGCGGATGGCCCCATAAGACCGGCGCGCCAAAGGCTCGCGCCCCTGCCAAGCAAGCCTGGCCCAGGGCGCCATCGTCATGAATATAGCCAATCAGGGTGGGAATATCATAAGCCACGCCGCCGCTATGTAGATCAATGTAAAAATCGGCGTGGCTTAATAACTTTTCGCGGATCCAATAGGCAATGCGCTGGGTGATCGTGCCATGTCGATCACCCGGAAAGACGCGGGCGAGATTCAAACCATCTATGGGGCTGCTGCGCTGCGCGGCTTCATAGGCCGGCATGTTACAGATCGGCACCATCACCAGCGTGCCGCGCAACGCTTCTGGCTGGATTTGGTCATAGATGTGTGGAATTGCCTCGATCCCCTCATACTCGTCGCCGTGGACGGCGGCGGTCACGACAAGCGTAGGTCCGGGTTCGTGACCGGTGACATAGAGCAGCGGCAATTGCCATGTGCTGCCATCTGTGCGCGTGGCGACTTCAAGCCAGCCAGTTTGTTTACGGCCGCGCCCTAAATTGGGAATCTCAAATTCACTGAAATGCATGGGGCAACCTCGGCATGCGTGTTGGAAGGCGTAACGTCGCCTTAAAAATTTTGGATGATCGATTTTCGAGAAGTAGGGGCGAGGCATGGCCACTTTAATTTGGATAATCCCTAGATCTAATGGCCATGCCTCGCCCCTGCTATTTTCGCCAGTCGATCACAACACCTACCAATTCACGTTCCCCTTGATCGAGCCGTTGATAAACTTCGGGCAAGGCCTGCCAAGGGAAATGATGGGTGATCATCCCCCCAATCGCCAATTTCCCGCGCGCCATTAGGTCCAGGGTCAAGGCAAATGAACGTTGGCGATCCCAGCGTTGGCCGTTGGGCGGATAGCCGTAAGAGGTCAACAAAGTGATATCTTTCTGCAAGTACGGATCACCCACCGCGCTAAATTGCGGTTGGTCGGTGTGGCGCGCCACCACGACCACCTTGCCGCCCTTGCTGACAATGTCCATGCTCATTTGAATCGCCGCCCAAGTCGAAGCGGCTTCCAGCACGAGATCGGCGCCATAACCCTCTGTAAAATCAAGCACTTGTTGGGTGAAATCGGGTGCGTCGAGACTTAGCGCCAGCCCTGCCCCCATGCGCCGGGCAATTGCCAGGCGCGTTTCTTCTTTGTCAATCACAAGCGTGCGAAAGCCAAATGCCTGACCATACGCCAGCGCGGCTAGGCCGATCACCCCTTGGCCGATGATACCCAACGTGTCACCGGGGGTTGGACTGCCCTTGCGCAGGGCAATATGCGAGACTTCGAGAATATTGACGAAGACCGCGTGTTCGTCGGGGATGTTGGCTGGCAGTTTGATCGCATCCAGCGCTGGCACAGCTGCAATTTCGCGGTGGGTGGCCGGTGCAAAGACCCGATCACCGGGCGCAAAATTGGTGACTTGGTCACCGACTTCAATCACATCGCCCACCATCGAATAGCCATTTTCGATCGGATAGACGAGCGGAATATTGGCATGGATATATTGGCCGGCCGCGTCGACCGGCACCACGCGATAGACGCGGATTTCGGTACCGGTGCTGATCGCGGTGACGCGGGCGCGCACCAGCAGGCCATTGCTGGGGCAAACCGGCATCATGACTTCTTCAAACTCCGCGCGACGCGGTGCGGTAATGATCAAGCGTTTCATAAAAATCTCACCTTTAAATCTGAGATCTGCTTGGGATAGCTACGATTAGTAGACGCAGAGGGAATCATACAGGGTTTTGATTTTTACGTCAATCGTTTATTGCGCGGCAGGGGCAGCCCCGATTGTAGGTGAAAATCTTCCTGGAAGCGGTCAAAGTATGGTTCGTTAACCAGCGGGCGCCTGACCGCTTCCAGGAAGATCGGCAGCACCTGAAATTTAGGATACGCCGGCCGCGCCTGGATCGGGGCTGGGGAATTTTAAGGGCGCGCTGCGCTGGTCGGGCGTTCATGCTCGGTCACCCAGCGTACAGCGGCGAGGATCGCAATTAGCAGACCGAGGGTAAAGTAAAAGATCTGGAGATTGCGCGCAACGCCCGCCTCTGAACCAATCACCAGCACTTCTACAATTTCAAAACCGATGATCATGATTCCCGCGCCGCCGGATGTCAACGTGCCCAAACGCTGACCCCGCAGCAGCAAGCTTGTGGCGAGTAGCGCGCTACCTCCCACCAGTACAAGCAGTGCCAGTCCGGGGATGGTGTAGGTGCGGAATGGCGACCCTTGTAATAACTGGAGCCCAGGCGCAATCGTTCCCGTCATCAGCCCGATGCCACCGGCAGCGGCCGTCACCGCTAGAAATGCGTCCAAAACAATCAGTAGTTTGCGTTCGATTTGCTTGAATAACATCGGTTTCTCCTTTCTGTATAAAAACATTATCCGCTCCACGCCTAAGCCGGCGTTAAGGCCTGATCTTTCTTCACCTGTGAGTGACCATAGCAGATTAATCCAGTAATTATGTTATTACTATTATTTCGTTTCGGGGCAGCATTATGATATGGTAAGGTAGCTCCATCGGTTGTAACCAGTCAATCAGCGAGCAGATCGCCCGATGCTGAAGGCGGTTGCCACCCTGGTCAGTTGACCAGGTGCAAGGCTAGCCTTTCTGTGAGTTACAACTCCCGCCACTTACCGGGCGCATGAACCTTTTCTTCACCCTATAGTATAGACAAAATTTAGCAGTCACGACCTGGCATGAACGGCTTTTGCATGGTGGCACCATTCAGTGGGTAGGTGTAGTTGCGACAAAGTAAATTCGCAGCGTACGAGCACCAGGACTGCTTATCAATAAGGATGCATTATCAATGGCGGAACTTGATCTGGTTGTTGGGGAAGGTGGGCCTGCTGGTATCGCAGCCTGGCCGATTGGCAAAACAAAATTCGCCCGCTTTGGATATGGATTGATTGCTGTGTTGGTGCTCGCTTTGCTCGCTTTTTCATTTTTTCAACCCATTCAAGTTTTGCCCCGCATCGCGCTCGGTCCAGGTTTTGCCTTTGTCGACCAAACTGGCCAACGCCTGACCAATGAAGATCTGCGTGGTCATCTGGTGCTCTATACATTTACCTACATTGGGTGTCAAGCGCCTACTTGTCCGCAAACCAGCCAGACATTACAACTGGTGCAGCAACAGTTGACGAAGATTGATACGCGTGGTCTGCCGGTGGATTTGGTGACAATTTCCTTTGACCCGGAACATGACACGCCAGCGCAACTCGCCACTTTTGCCCGCCAACTGGGCGCGGATCCATCCATTTGGCATTTTGTGACCGGTGAACCGGCCACTTTGAAAAATGTGATTGGTGGCAATTTGGGGCTTTACTACAACCGCAATGCGGACGGCAGTTTTACCTTTGATCCAGCCTTTGTCCTGATTGATGGGGTGGGCATTGTGCGCGCCAAGTATCGCATGGCGGAGTTAGACCCGGCTATCGTGCAACGCGACCTGGAATTGATGGCCAGCGAAGCGCGCAATAGCCAAGGCGCGGCGCGCTTCGCCTACGAAGCCGCCCATCTATTTCTTTGTTATCCGCAGTGAGCAGAAACATGTCGCAAATAATTGTTGAACAGCCACAACTGCAACCCGAAGTAAGCGTTGAGACACCGGTCACACCGAAACCGCAGCATAATGGCGCCCGCGCGTGGCAAGCGGGGGGCCTGGCCGTGCTGTTGGTCATGCTGCTTGGCGGTGGCCTCTGGTGGCTGCGTCCGCATCCGTTTCATGGTGTACTGTTGCAATCACCTGAGCGCGCCCCCAACTTTTCCTTGACCGCTTCCACCGGCGCCCAGGCCCAGCTAAGCGATTTTCGGGGCAAGGTTGTCTTACTTTTTTTTGGCTATACCGCTTGTATTGATGTTTGTCCACTGCGGCTGGCCGAGCTTACCCAAACCATGAATTTGCTCGGCAAAAAGGCCGAAAAAGTCCAGGTGCTCTTTGTCACTGTCGATCCGTTGCATGACACAAGCGCACGTCTGCAACGCTATGTAACCGCCTTTGATCCCGCCTTCTTGGGTATGACCGGTTCACCGGCGGCGATCAATGCCGTTACCACGCAGTTTGGGGTTTTTTATGATCAGCAGGCCACAACCGCTAGCAAGGCCATCGGCCACACCAGTACAGTGACGGTGGTGGACGCCAATGGTTATGTACGGTTGATCTTTCCTGGCGGCCTTTCCACAGAGGAGATGGCCGAAGATTTGCGTTATTTGATAGCGAGGTAAAGCATGACCTTTGTGTAACAAAATAGGGGTTGCTGCACCCCCTCGCTGCTGGGCGGAAACCGTTCGGCGCCGACGAAGCCTCGATTCCTCCCCAGCAGGGGGAGGCTAGGTGGGGGTCTGGGCTCGCAAGCCTTCACAACGCCGCTTTTTAAATTAATTTCAATATCGGGATGTATGACGCGGCTGATCATCTCCGCCTGCTGGCGTGCAGCGTTGATTATCAACTGCATTTTATCGTAAATCATGAAATTCTAGCTGTGACTTCAATAAAAAGGAGCAATTGATGAAAGACCCAGAGACACCCAAAGGTACGCTTGCCTTGCTGTTTTTCTTTGCCCTGCTGACGATCGTTTTGTGGGGTACAACTTATCTGACCATGCTATCCCGAGGAGCCAACCAATGAGCGAACCGATCGCAGTTGAAGAGTCCAATCTGCCCGATTTGCACGTAGACTGGTATGAAGCGACCTGGATGCGTTTGAGCGTGATCATGATGGTAATCTTTTTGCTCGCCGTGATTGCGGCCAGCACAGCTTTTGGCATTCAAGTGCCGGGGGCTTTTCGCCGCATCAAGCCCGATGAAGTGATGGCCAAAGGCAGCCCATTTGCCGATCCCGGCTTGCGCGAATTAGCGCCCGGCAAATACGAAGCCTATATCCGCGCCGCTACTTGGAGTTTTACCCCGAATGAAATCCACGTTCCGGTTGGCTCCACTGTCACCTTTTATGTCACCAGTCTAGACGTGCAGCATGGCTTCAAGATCATGGATACCAATATCAATATGATGATCTTGCCTGGCCAGATCTCCACCTTGACGGCCCACTTTGATAAACCGGGCACGTATAACCTGATCTGTCATGAGTATTGCGGTGCAGCTAGTCCAACCTACGGTCACCAGACTATGTATGGCCAAATCTTTGTCGAAGAAAAACCAAAAGCTAGTAGTTGAATGAAAGTGTGAGGAGAGACTAATGACTGTACAGACCATGCCCGCCCTGCCTATGGCCGCGGCAGCAAAACCAAAGCCCTTACTAACCAAAGCGGACCTGTCGATTGTCGACCGCTTGACCGGTTGGAACCTTGGCATTGCCATCGGCGCGCTCACAATTGGGCTGGCCCTGGGCGTTTTGCAAGGATTAGAACATGCCGGGATCGATCTCTATCCCAGCCTGACGCCCGTGCTGAAGAGCTATTATCAAGGCTTGACCATTCATGGGGTATTAAATGCCCTGATCTGGACGACTTTCTTTATCTGTGGTTTCTTTACCTTTTCGATTGTACGCAGCCTCAATCGCCCGTTGCGCTATCCGTGGATCAATGTGTTGGCGCTGGTGATCATGTCGGTTGGGCTGTTGATGGCGGCCTTTCCCTTATTGACGAACATGGCAACCGTGCTCTACACCTTCTACCCGCCGCTTCAGGCCCATTGGACTTTCTACTTGGGGCTTACGCTGGTGATCGTCGGTTCGTGGACCGTCGGTTATGGTTTCTATTTTACCTATTGGGCCTGGCGCAAAGAGAACCCCGGCGTGCGTACCCCTTTTATTGCGCTGGCCTCGCTGATCACGATGGTGCTCTGGCAGATCTGTACGCTGGGCGTTGCGGTGGAAATTCTTGGCTTTCTGCTACCCTGGTCGCTGGGCTGGATCGCTGGCACCGATCCTTTGCTCGACCGTTCGCTCTTTTGGTTCTTTGGCCATCCGCTGGTCTATTTCTGGTTGCTGCCCGCCTACGTCTCTTGGTATGGCATGTTGCCGGCGCAGACCAACGGCAAGATGTTTAGTGAACCGTTGGCCCGCTTGGTCTTCTGGCTTTTTCTCTTGTTCTCCACGCCAGTTGGTTTTCATCATCAGTACACCGATCCTGGCATTCCGCAGGGTTGGAAGTTTCTGCATATGATTTTGACCTATGGGGTCGGCTTTCCCAGCTTGATCACGGCTTTCACGGTGGTGGCATCGTTGGAAGTAGGCGCCCGGGCGCGTGGCGGCAAAGGTTGGCTACGCTGGATCACCAAATTAAACTGGGGCGATCCTTCTTATGCCGCGCAGAATCTGGCCATGATCCTCTTTATCTTTGGCGGCATCGGCGGCCTCTCCAACGCCTCGTACAGTGTAAACCTGGCGATCCACAATACGACCTGGATCCCCGGCCACTTTCATTTAACTGTCGGCTCGGCGACAACCCTCACCTTTTTTGGCATTAGTTATTGGCTGATCCCGAAACTAAGTGGCAAGCGGCTCTTTAGCAAGGGGTTGGCGTTGGCACAAGCCTGGACCTGGTTCTTTGGGATGTTGCTTTTCTCGAATGGCTATCATGTGCTAGGGCTGGAATATGGCGCACCGCGCCGCACCATGTTGGGGGTTGTGCCTTATGCCACCCCGGCATGGACGCCTTTCTTGATGGAAACCGTCGTCGGGGTTGGGCTCTTGTTTCTCAGCGCAACGCTCTTCTTCGCCGTTACCTTTGGCACGGTGCTCTTGGGCCGCAAGCTAACTGAACCGATTGAGATGCCCGTGGCCGAACCACTCGATCCGAAGCCGTCACCGGCTTGGTTGGACACCTGGGCGCCGTGGTTGTATGGCTCACTCGCCCTGATCATCCTCTCCTACGGACCCATGTTCTTTCAACTATTTTACAATATGCAGCTACTCTGGCCGGGCAAGCAGGTCTGGCCCCGCTAAAGGTTAGTCCTGCGCCAGGTATAACGATAAGGTTACCTGGCACAGGGTAAACCCCACCCTAACCCTCACGGCCATTCAGTTAAGGAAGATAAGGTGTAGCGTAGATGCGGTTTGTAACCGCACCTACGCAGCCTTACCTGAATGGCCGTGTCCCTATCCCTCCCCTGGTTAGAGTGGGGTTAGTCGTTGCTGGCTGGCTTACATTAGAATTGTCTGTTTTACTGTAGCGTAAGCACAGTCAATCGCATCGCCTGACCGCCAAATCACCGGCCCATCATATGCATTGGGAGTTTACATGCAAGACAACTTCGTTTTTCCCTATCGTCGCCATCCGCTCGACGTGATCTTTGCCCCCAAAACCGTGGCCGTGATCGGTGCGACCGAAAAGGCCGACAGTGTCGGGCGCACCTTGCTGCGCAACCTGATCAGCTATCCTTTTGGCGGTACTGTCTTTCCTGTCAACCCCAAGCGTAATAATATCCTAGGTATTCGCGCCTATCCTTCGATTGCCGCCACGCCCGAGCAAGTCGATCTGGCTGTGATCGTCACGCCCGCGGTCACGGTGCCCGATATTATCGAAGAGTGTGTACAGGCGGGTGTGAAGGGCGCGATTATCATTTCGGCGGGCTTCAAAGAGGCCGGTGCTGAGGGCTTACGGCTCGAACAACAAATTTTGGAAAAGGCACAACGTGCCCAAATGCGTATTGTCGGGCCAAATTGCCTCGGCGTGATGAGCCCGGTGACGGGGATTAATGCGACGTTCGCCCGTGGCATGGCCCTCCCAGGTAATGTCGGCTTTATCAGCCAGAGTGGCGCACTCTGCACCTCTGTGCTGGATTGGAGCCTGAACGAGCATGTGGGATTTAGCGCCTTTGTCTCGATTGGCTCGATGCTGGATGTCGATTGGAGCGATTTAATCTACTATCTGGGTGATGATCCGCACACGACCAGCATTGTCATGTACATGGAATCGATTGGCAACGCCGGTGCCTTTTTGTCGGCAGCGCGTGAGGTCTCGTTGACAAAGCCGATCATTGTGATCAAAGCTGGACGCACGGCGGCGGCGGCCAAAGCGGCGGCCTCACATACGGGCGCGCTCACCGGCAGCGATGATGTGCTCGACGCCGCCTTTCAGCGCTGCGGTGTGTTGCGCGTGGATAAAATTGCCGAGATCTTCTACATGGCCGAAGTCTTGTCCAAGCAGCCACGCCCGCGCGGGTCAAAGCTGACGATTTTGACGAATGCTGGTGGTCCTGGCGTGTTGGCGACCGATGCGTTGATCTTGGCGGGCGGCCAACTGACGACGTTGAGCGACGCGACGATGGCCGCCTTGAATCAAAAACTGCCGCCGCATTGGAGCCGCAGCAACCCAATTGACATCTTGGGTGATGCCAGCCCGCAGCGCTATGCAGAAACCTTGCAAATCGCTGCCCAGGATCCTGGCAGCGATGGACTGCTGGTGATTTTGACGCCGCAGGATATGACCGACGCTACGCAGACGGCCGAACAGTTGCGCCGCGTCTGTGAAACGCCGCAGAAAAAGCCGGTGCTGGCCAGTTGGATGGGCGGCGCCGATGTGGCGGCGGGCGAGGCGATCCTCAACCGGGCCGGAATTCCCACCTTTCCCTATCCCGACACCGCCGCCCAAGTCTTTAACTATATGTGGCGCTATGCCGACAATTTACGCGCGATTTATGAAACGCCAGCCCTGCCCGTGGCCAGCGCCGACGAAGCGACGAATCAACAGCGCGCTACGCAATTGATTGAACAAGTGCGCGCCACCGGTCGCACGCTGCTCACTGAGTATGAGGCCAAACAGATTCTGGCCGCCTATGGCATCCCGACCGTGGCCACGCACCTGGCCGCCACGGTGGAAGCGGCGGTAGAGGCAGCGAATAATTTGGGTTATCCGGTGGTGGTTAAGTTGAATTCGGAAACGATCACGCATAAGAGCGACGTGAATGGGGTCCAACTCAATTTGACCAGTTCCGACGCCGTGCGTGAAGCGTTTGCCGTTGTGGAAGCCGCGGTGAACGCGCGTTATGGTCCCGGCCATTTCCAGGGTGTTACCGTGCAGCCGATGGAAAAATTGGATGGCTATGAATTAATTCTGGGCAGCAGTCTGGATGTCCAGTTTGGTCCGGTCTTGCTCTTTGGCACTGGCGGCGTGCTGGTCGAAGTCTTCCGCGACCGTGCGCTGGCCCTGCCACCCCTCAACACGACATTAGCGCGGCGCATGATGGAACAGACACGCATCTTTGCTGCTTTACAAGGGATCCGCGGGCGGAAACCAGTCAATCTGGAAGCCCTGGATCGGCTCTTGGTGCGTTTTAGTCAGTTGGTGGTCGAGCAACTCTGGATCAAAGAGATCGACATCAACCCCTTGCTGGCTTCGCCCGACCACTTGGTGGCGCTTGACGCGCGCATTCTGCTCCACGATCCTGCGATGCTAGAGGCTGATCGACCGCGGCCAGCGATTCATCCCTACCCCACGCGCTATATTATTCCCTGGACAGCCCAAAGCGGCGCAACGGTGATGATTCGCCCAATCCGGCCCGAGGATGAACCGTTGATGGTCGATTTTAATCAGACACTGTCATCCAACAGCATCTACCTGCGCTATTTTCATCCCGTCTCGCCAGTTCATCTGGCCGCCCATGAACAGCTCGCACGCCTCTGTTTTATTGATTACGACCGTGAGATGATCCTGGTCGCCGAGCAACCGACGCCGAGCGGTGGGCGCGAAATTATTGCGCTGGGCCAATTGACCAAATTGCATGGCAGCCGCGACGCTGAGTTTGCGATTTTGGTCAGTGATCTGCATCAAGGGAAAGGGTTAGGCACCGAACTGCTGCGTCAACTCTTGGAATTCGCCCGCCAAGAAAAACTTGAACATGTGGTTGCCGAAATCCTGCCCGAAAATGAAGGCATGAAGCGCGTCTGTCGGAACCTTGGCTTTCATATGAAACTTGACCGTGAGACCGGCGTTGTCTACGCGGAAATTGCCATTTGAGCAATAGGTCAATTGCATAGGTCACACCAGTAGATTCTCTGCGTACTTTACTTATGCAATGTGCGAATGTAGGCGATGATATCAAGCAACTGCTCATCGGTCAGCGCTGGGTTGCCACCTTTGGGCGGCATGGGCACGCCGGTTGTGTTGAGTGGATCATTGACCGGACGGCCTTGTTTGATGAAATCAAGTAGTTCGGTATCAGATTTACTAGCGATAAATTGGCTCGTGGTCATGTCTTTGCCAAGCCCCTTGACGCCTTCCGCGTTGGGACCGTGACAGGTAGCACAGCTAATCGAGAAGAGGGTTTTGCCCTGTGCGGCGTTGCCTTGGCTCGTTAGTCGCGGCGGAACGGTTGGCGCCGTTACCGTGGTCGAGGTTGTTGCTGTCGATGTAACCGGCGTGGTCGGTACTAGGGTGGGGGGCACAGCAGTAGCCGTGGCTAGTGCTTGTGCCGGTGTTGGGGTGTCGCCGCCACAAGCAGCGAGTAGACCTAGCGTCATCAGCAACCCGACAACCATAGATAGATATTTTGGCATCTTGCTTTAACCTTTAGATGATAGAGCCTCTGCGGGGGGGTGGCTCCGTAGTTATAATGGGCAAATTAACCGCCAAGGCGCGCATTATAGACAAAATTGCTACCCGCGCCGAACGCCTGAAACGCGCGACAGGCCTCATCCCGCAGTATATCGCTGATGACCTCGATGCCGCGTTTGCGCAGCTCGCCAATCCAGTCGGGGTGCATGGGGCCTTCATCGAAACCGGTCAATGCTTCCAATTCGGGACCGCTGCCGGCAATCACCAGCGAGCGCACGCCCGACCAGAGCACTGCGCCATAACACATGGCGCACGGGCGCCAGTTGACCACCAATTGATGGGCTGGTTGACCTTGGCCACCCAAATCATAGGTACCTAACAATTTCTGCGCCAGCGAAAGCGCCATCACTTCGGCATGCGCTGACGAGCAGTTGGTGGGCATCACCCGGTTGACGCCAATCACAATTAGTTTTCCACTCGTTTGTTCAAAGACGCCAGCGGCGAAAGGTCCACCGGTGCCTTGCTCAAAATTGAGCTGCGAGAAGCGAATCACCGCCGCCATGCGTTCTTCGAGCGTGGGCAGATACGCTGGCAATTTTTGCATTTCATTGATCGCCCATGCGGGCATGGTTAAGGCAACTTCCATTTTTTCCTGCTTTCTAAAATAGTTCGATGAAATTTGGTTGTGAGTATATCATTGTGTTTGCAAGGGTCACAAACAATTGTGCCTACCGGTGACTGATATGATGCATCTTTCACCTTGGGCAAGGCCTGCGACAAAAGCTTTACACAGAGACCACAGAGAAGGCACGGAGAACACAAAGAAGATTAGTAACTGTTCAGTTCCATGATAGATTCCTTCCGGGAAGGAAACGCCCGACCAGGCACTGAACGAAGCAAGCCTTCCCGGAAGGTGGCGGCCTACCAATCAGTCGCTTTCCAGCCGCCCAACGTAGGTTCTTCCGGGCAGGTAAATTCGCTGCTAGAATGGTCGAAAGTTCATCTGCTCGGAAAGGGATCGGCCTGATTCGTTACGAAGATTAGTGTATAATTTGTGGCTCTCTGTGTAACGGCTCTTCCTGCGTAATATGGGTTAATCCTGTACGCTACAATTGATAATTAGGACAGTACGTGGCAACCAGCCACGGTCAAGCAATTAATTTGAATGATTCGACAGTCGATTAAAATCCGTGAAAGGTCGCTTATGCCTAAAACGAGTTATATTCTAACCCTTAACGGCGGATCATCCTCGCTCAAGTTTGCGCTCTTTCAAAGTGACAAGCGGCTAGACCGTGTGCTAGCCGGAAAATTTGAGCGCATTGGCCAGCCGGATGCCCAGCTAAAAATTACCAAACAGCTTGGCGCCGAACCCCAGTCGCGCAGCGTTGATGCCCCTGACCACGCGGCCTGTATTAAAACCCTGGCGCAATTGCTGACCGAACAGACCGGTTCCGATCCGATCGCGGCGATTGGTCATCGAATTGTGCATGGCGGCGCCCGCTTCAGTGAACCGCAACCGGTCACCCCGGCATTGTTAACTGAACTCAAACGCATCAGCCCTTTTGATCCAGAACATCTACCCGCCGAAATCAGCTTGATCGAGGCGTTCGCCCAACGTTATCCGCAGATGCTCCAGATTGCCTGTTTCGACACGGCGTTTCATCGTACTATGCCGCAAGTGGCAAAGCTGCTGCCGATCCCGCGCCGCTATCAGGCTCAAGGTGTGCAGCGTTACGGGTTTCATGGGTTGTCCTATGCCTATTTGTTACAAGAACTCGAACGCAGGACCGATAAACCAACGGCCCAGGGACGCGTGATTCTGGCGCATTTGGGCAACGGGGCGAGCATGGCGGCGGTGCGCGACGGCAAGAGCATCGACACGACGATGGCTTTTACACCCACGGCTGGCTTGGTCATGAGCACGCGGTCGGGCGATCTGGACCCCGGCTTAGTGGCCTATCTGGCCCAGACCGAAGGCATGACGCCAGCGCAATTTCACCATATGGTGAACTATGAAGCCGGGCTGCTGGGCATCTCGGAGACCAGTTCGGATGTGCGCGATCTGCTGGCGCGTGAAAAAGCGGATGGGCGCGCGGCGGAGGCACTGGCGCTGTTTTGTTATCAGGCGAAAAAATGGATTGGCGCGTTTGCCGCCGCGCTCGGTGGATTGGATACGTTGGTCTTTGCCGGCGGGATTGGTGAAAATGCACCGCTGATTCGGGCGCGCATTGTGGCCGACTTAGAATTTCTTGGCCTGACGCTTGATCCCGCGCGCAACGATAAAAATGCTGCGGTGATCTCAACCGATGCCAGCCGCGTCACCGTGCATGTAATCCCAACCGATGAAGAATGGCAGATTGCCCAATCTATCCATCTGATTTTGCAGGAAGCGCTCTAGACTGCGCACAACCCAGTGGTGGGGGGGGGGGGGGGGGGGTGGGCCCACACACCACACCGCGCATATGTAAACTTAATGACGAATTGGACGCCCCACTGGGCCGG
>JBBQBY010000101.1:0-16905 GCA_038318235.1 Caldilineales bacterium | reverse complement strand
CCTTCCATCTGCTCATAGAGCGGGCTAGCCGTGATCCAAGCCGCCTTCGCATCGAGCAGCGCTTTGCTCACCTCGGCTGGCTGTTTTGCCCACAGCGCGGCATAATCAAAATTCGCCGCTTGGGCCAAAGCATAATAACTATCGCTAGCGGCTTTGAGGGTGGTCGTGCTGGCCTTCAATGTCGCTGTCTTATCCAACAAATAGGTTTTGATCGCGCCCAGGGCGGCCCCGTCGGCAGCGGGCGCTGCGGCAGCCGGTACCGTTCCTGCGGTTGTTGGCGCTACAGGCGCACAGCCGGCCACAAGCACAACCAGGAGACTGAGCAGGACAATCGTACGATTTTTCATCCGTAATACCTTTCAACAAACCATGAGAATAGCCATTGGCGGCGATTTTTGGGCCAGCCACAGCGGTGACCACATCAACACAATTTTAAAATCATCTAAATTAGCCCAGGTAGTTTTATTTTTCCAGCAAGCATTTCTGTGCGGCTGGCTCAAGCAGTCGACAAGTTAAAACAATAACATATCGTCTGATGAAATTCAATGGGGTATCGCGTCCAAAATAGCGCGCAAGTAAGCAGTGAAGGTGAAAAATTTTACTAACACTGTATGAACAGGAATTTAAGCGCGGTTCACTAATTGATTAAGGGGTAGTTTGATTGGAGGTAGATTAGGTTTTGTTAATATTTCAAGATCGGCCAAGCCGTAGGGGCGAGGCATGGCCAGTGGATCAAGGGGCTACCCCAATCAAAGTAGCCATGCCTCGCCCCTCCTCAGCGTCCCACGACAACCGCTTCTTCTTCGAGCAACGCAGCTAAAGTTTGCATATAGAGCACGGCATCCTCGGCGCAATTCCTCCGTAGATCGCGCTGTTCGCGCGGCAGACGGTCCAACACGCGCCCATCAGAAAGATTTTCCAGATGGATCACATCGTCACGGTCAAAGCCAACATTCGCCAGCGTCGTGAAAAGATCTTCAATCTTATGCCCGCTATGCTCGCAGTAGTCTTGGGCATGTTCGGTCCACTCATCTAATTGAAAATCAATCGACTTGACGATCTCATAATCGCTCAGGCCAGTGATGGTTTGCACCAGATGGCCACAATTACAGCGGCCCATGTGGCCCCATTCATACTTCGCACCTTCGGCCAAACGGCGCGCCGTTGTCTGTAACGCACAAATCAGTTCAGGCTTGCTTTCTGCCATGGGATCTTCCTTCCACAACTTAGAGAACAAATTGACGACGCGCTATAAAGATACTACGAATCGGTCGCCTTGTCATGTGTTGAAAATACCAGAGTGCTTTACGATAATTTTTGCGGGGATGAATTCCGCTTCTTACCATAGCAAGTCGCCACAACGACTAGAATTCTCAGTGCCTGAGGGCACTTGCTACTGTCAGTCGCGGGATTCATCCCCGCAAAAAAGTCACCGCAAATTGGCGATGCCCCCATCAGCGATAGAACGTTTGACAAGCCCTGAGGGTTCATATACTATAGCAACGAACTCCTATCAGCAGCTAAGTCAGAAGCCATTGTTATGTCACTTACTACATCCCTTGCAGCCAAAACAAGCTGGTGATTGGTCTGTCAGGGTAAATGGAAATTATCGCGTTACTTTCTATTTTGAGAATGGCAACGCCTATGATGTTGATGTAATTGATTATCACTAGTACAGCGTTGGATAAGTTATGCGGGTTTAGCCGTAGTCAGCGCTTGCAGCGTGACAAGCCGCGCAAAGCCTGATCTCTACTCGAGCAAAAGACGTTTCGATGAACCTTGTCACGCCAGAGGCGCTGACCTACGAATTCCCATCAAAACTTCGCCAACGCTGTACTAGGGAGATCGAGATGCAAATGCACAACCCACCACACCCAGGTGAAATTATCAGGGAATTTTATTTAGAGCCATTAGGGTTAACCGTTACGGCTACGGCTACGGGCCTCGGTGTCAACCGGAACACGCTCTCTGAATTACTCAATGGTAAGATTGGTATTTCCCCAGAAATGGCCTATCGCTTATCTAAAGCTTTTGGGCGTACGCCAGAAAGTTGGCTGAACCTACAAACTTTGTATGATCTAGCCAAGGTGCGTGAAAAAGGCGATAATTTGCAGATCCAACAATTTTTTACCGAGGCACAACCGACATAATATCACCAACAATTTCCATCTGTCACAAAGCCAAAACTGGCCGGATAGCCATCCGCCCATCAGCCACAATTATGGAGCCTACATGAAAATCACCGACATCAAGACCTTTGTCGTCGGCAATCCTTGGAAGAATTGGGTCTTTATCAAACTCAACACCGACGCCGGCATTACGGGGCTAGGCGAGGCCACGGGCGGGCTATCGACCAAACCAGCACTGGGTGATTTGGAAGAATTGACCCGCCATATCATCGGCGAAGATCCCTGTCACCCCGAACGACTCTGGTACAAACTGCACAAGGCGCGCTTTTTGGGCATATCGAAGGGCATGAGTGCGATTGAACAGGCATGCTGGGACATTTTGGGCAAAAGTTTGGGCGCGCCAGCCTGGCAATTATTCGGGGGTAAGCACCGTGACACCTTGCGCGTCTATGCGAATGGCTGGTATCAAGGACCGCGTGACCCTGTCTTCTTTGCCGAAAAAGCCGCCGAAATGGTCGCCAAAGGCTACACCGCACTCAAGTTTGATCCGTTTGGCGGCGCCTATCAACAGATCGACAAGCAAAGTGAACGCTTAGCTGTGCAAATTGTGGCCGCTGTCCGCCAAGCGGTCGGGCCAGATGTCGATATCTTGATCGAAGCGCATGATCGGTTCACGGTGACCAATGCGATTCGTCTGGGTCGGGCACTGGAAGAGTTCAATCCGATGTGGCTGGAAACGCCCGTGCGCACCTACGATCTGGCTGGCCATCTGGAAGTGGCGCGCTCGATCAAAATCCCGGTGGTCTTGGGCGAAGGTTTTCATGAACTCCGTCAATTTGCCGATCTATTGGCGGGCCGGGCGATCGATATTATTCAGCCAGAGCCGCAAGAATTGGGGCCATCGCGCGCGCTCAAAAGTTTTGCGATTGCGCAGGCTTACGATGCGCTGGTGGCCTGTCACCAGGCGCAAAGTCCGTTCTGTACGGCCATGAATGCGCATCTGCATGCCTCGATTCCCAACTTTTTGATCCAGGAAAATTTTGATGATTCACTCGAACCCTGGACCTGGGATCTGCTCACGGGTGTGCCGCGCGTCGAAAATGGCTATCTGACGGTTTCGAATGCGCCCGGGTGGGGGGTGGAACTCAACGAGGCCGAAGTATCCAAACATCCGTATGGAGAGAAGAATTTCTTGCGCCTGTTTGAGGAAGGTTGGGAGACGCGCCGTCCGCCCAAGGAGTGATTTGTTTTGATCCGCTGGGCAGCGATTGGTCTGGGGCGTAGATCGCACGGGTCACGCCAGCTTCCCGTCCTAGAAGCGAAAGGCTGACCCGTGCGATCCACTCATGCGGCTGCGTCTACCAGGGCCAAATGATTTTTCACTGCCATTCTAACGTGATCGCCTCAGCCGTTGTCGTGTGGCCGACCAAGTCAATGTGATCAAAGAGGGCTACGCCCAGTGGATAGGCCTTCGGTGGCGTCAAGACAAGATCATCATCGTTGCCGGTGTCTAAGGCGCGTAATCATACGACAACCCATTTGCCATCTTTCCAAACACTTTTCGCCTGAATATCACCACGGGAGCCAACCCAAGGCACTAAAATCGAAGGCGGGATAACGGCACCTTTGGCTAATTTGCTGGTATCAATTGGTGCCTGTTCGCCGCTAATAATAAAGCTGGCGGAGAGGTCGGCGCCCATAAAGGCCAGCCCATCCTTGGCTTGATTAACATTGGAAGTTTGCATTGTTCTCGATTGGAAAGAGCACCCCCAGGCGATCGCCCAGATCCTTACGCCCGATCACCAACAGCGGCACGAGCACGATCAGTAAAGGTTCGAAACGACCGGTCGCATAGTGCAAGAGATGGAACAAAAAGAGAAAATACCATTCCGGTTGCGGGTTATAGTCGATCGATGCCCTGTTGTTTGGGTTCAGCCAAATCATGCAGTGGCAACTTCTGTTCATCCATCCTATATTCCCCCTCTGAGTTGATCTGGGTGGATGATTAAAGTGAAATCTGATAGAAAACGGTAGTTTTCATTGTCAAAAAACGCCTATTTTTAAAGTAATTTCACTTTAGAAAAATTTAGCGTTATTTTTACCATCGGGATCGTGATCATCAAGCGCTGGTTGTGCAATCTGCTGTCTTGATTTTGTCATCAATCGCATAGGCAAATTCGCCCCATAGGATCATCTATAAATTAGATCGTCAAGATCTATGGGCCGATATAGGTCGTTCGCTTCGAGACGAAGTTGTCAAAATACTCTTTGCCCGGTGAACCACTCAGCCCGGACGAAGGCCCTAGCCATATTGTTTTGATGGTATAAGCGCTGGTGTTCAGCGCGTTAGCCGTCTCTTTTAAGGAACCATCAACATACAAACTGAATGAAGCGCTCGTCCCAGACTGCCAGGCGATCTCGACTGCATGATAGGCATTGCTAACGGTGTACCAGTTGCTGTTAGTCGTACCACTACTCTGCGTCACGACACTACGCAACTGATAGTTGCCACTACTAAGGCGCAGTTGCACGCGAAAGACAATCTGATTACTGACGTTGAGACCGACAAAAATATCTTGCGCCGTAGCATTGATGGTTGCCCCGTTCGGGTGAAAATAGAAACGCGCGTGATAACTAGCCTCGTTATTGGTCAAACTCTTGACGACATAACCCGACGCGCCACTACTGATGGTCGCCTGCAACCCATAAGCCCCAGATTGCTTGGCGGCCGTGGTGACGCTAAGCCGGCTCGCTCTACCGCCGGTCGTCGTCCAAGCGGCGACGTTGCTCGCGTCAAAACTATCGGCGAATATCATATCTGGCGCCACTATAGGTGTTGCCGTCGGCGGTAGCGGCGTCTTGGTGGCGGTTGGTGGTATGGGTGTTTTTGTCGGCTTCAGCGTCTTGGTGGGCGTTGGTGATATGGGTGTTTTTGTCGGTGTCAGCGTCTTGGTAGGCGTTGGTGGCGCTGGCAGATTAGTCGGGCTTGGTGTTGGCGTATTTGGCGGTGTGTCCGTTGAGACTGGCGTATTTGTCGGCGGCAGATTGGTCGGCGTCACAGTGTCGGTTGGCGTCACCGTCGGCGGGATCAAGGTGCTGGTTGGTACGTCCGTATTCGTCGGTGGCACCGGTGTATTGGTTGGTGTTGGTGTTGCGGTAGCCGTTGGTGGCGCTGGCAGATTAGTCGGGCTTGGTGTTGGCGTATTTGGCGGTGTGTCCGTTGAGGCTGGCGTATTTGTCGGCGGCAGATTGGTCGGCGTCACCGTGTCGATTGGCGGCACCGTCGGCGGGATCAAGGTGCTGGTTGGTACGTCCGTATTCGTCGGTGGCACCGTGGCTTCGGTTGTCGACGTATCCGTTGGCGTCGCGCTTGGGGCAGCGGCAACATTCGCCAATGCATTGTAGGCGGCCAATACGTCCAGACGACCAGCGCCATACACATTATCCGGTCCAGTTGGGCCAAGATCAACGGCAGTTGTATTGAGAATGGTCTCCTGTTGCGTGACCGTTAGCTCAGGAAACGCGCTGAGCAATAGCGCCAGTGCGCCGGCGACATGTGGGGCGGCAAATGATGTGCCGGAGTCTGAAGCATAACTACTAAATAAACCAGACGTCGTAACATTGACGCCCGGTGCTACCACCGCGGGGTAAACCGCCGTAGCACTGCGGCCACAATTGGTCGCGCCGAGGCTGCTATAGACGTAGATAACGCTGCTGTTGTCAATCGCGCCCACCGCAAAGGCTTCGGGGTTGTTGGCCGGGCTGACATCGCTCGGTGCCGTTGGTCCATAGTTGCCAGCGGCAAATACAGGGACAATCTCCGCAGCTAGCAAGGCCTGCAAATCAGGTTGAAAGGTCAGATTACAGCCCGGCGCACTAAAGGTCCACGAATTATTGACAATATCCGGCGCATCCGCGGTCGCCGGGTTGCCATCAGGGTCCAGTAGCCATTGATAGCCTTGATGAATGGCGCTTGCGGTCGCCGTGCCTTTGTCGTTGAAGATCTTCACGGCAATCCATTGCGCTTGCGGGGCTACCCCAATCGCCGTACCACCGCTGCTGCCACCAACCATAATCCCTGTGGTCCAGGTGCCATGTCCGCTCAGATCAGCCGGGGTCGCATGTTGGCCATAGGGGTCATACCAACTGTTGGTCCCCCCACGCCAGCGTGAGGCGAGGTCGGGATGCGTCGCATCAACCCCCGTGTCCATGCTGGCCACCACGACGCCTTGCCCGCTAAAACCCAGGTTCCAGAGGGCAGGGGCATTGATCACATTTAAATTCTGTTCGACGTTTGGGGTGGTCGCCACTTGCGCCGGCGGCCCTTGGAGGGTGACGTCCAGCACAATTCGATCTACTTCCGGCACAGCGGCCAAAGTCTTGATCACGGCGTTGCTGGCAGTCAACGCAAAGCCGTTCAGGATCCATAACGAGGTAAAGGCTTGCACCTGACCCTGGGCCCGCCACACGGCGAGGCGCGCCCGCAAATTACCCTGGGTGTCATCAGCCTTTTTACGCAACGCTCGCACCAAATTTTTGCGCCGCTCCCAGCGATTTCCGCCGCCGATCGTCTTGACATTCAATTGGTCTTTGAAGATCACTATCACGCTCGTCTGCTGGGTGGCCAGTTGGCTGCTGAGCACGGTGGCCAGATCAGCATCGAATGTGCTTAGATCGGGTGCATCGCCATGCATAGAATTAGCCACGATCGGCAGCCAAAGCAGATTGTTTTGTGCGGTTTCTGCCGCAGGGTCGGGGGTGGCTTGATCCTGTGCTCGCGTCGGCAGGCTAAGCCAAAATCCATTGACAACCGTGCTTAGGATAACCATCAACATCAACCAGGTAATCATTCGTTTCATATAATTATCCATTGCTAAGTGAAGAATAAGCCGATGCTTGAACAGCTGTTTCTGACGCGCCAGCGCGCTTATCTCGCGAAAAAACAGGGTTCAACTTTAACCACAACCGATGCCGTTCTCGCCAGCCAAACAGGCCTACCCCCAATAACAACCAACAGAAGCCAGCCACCAAGGTGAGTAGTTGGCTGAGTGGATATTTTGACCAGACCACGGGGTGGATCGGACCAGGCGGGGCGACGACCCACGTGAAATGGGTGACCGTATCCCCGATCCCACTGCGACTGGTGATCACATCGATCTGCCAGGGGCCGGCTAGTTTCAAATATTTACCCGTTAGTTGGTAAAGCCCCGGCCCGCTTTCGTCAGCGATGGCCGCGATTGGTGGCGCATTGCCCCCCACAGCCGTGAAGCGCAGCAAAACCTGGTAAATTTCACCGGGCGCCGCCGCTGGCCCACGCGCCGTCCGCACGCGAAAGATATTCTGCCCCGGTCGATTGGGGGTAATTTCCAATGCGACAAAGAGATCGTTACTGCGCTGGCCAAGCGAGTGAGAGATATCGGCCGGCGCGATTGTGAATTCGACGCCCCGCGGCGGTGGCGACGCCGTAAGCAGCCCGGTCAGCCCGAAAATCAGCACCCCGACCGCGACTTCCATCCCAAGCAAGCCAGGTAAGCGATGCAAGGCCAAAGGCGTCCAACCAATCGGGTGGCCGAGGCGACGGGCCAGGGGTGCCACCAGATGCGGATGAACCAATAAGGTATTGCCCAAGCCACAAAGACCAGCCAGCAACACCAGGCCCAATTTACCCAACAGCAGTTGACCATAGACAGTTGTCAACAGGGCGTCCACTGAAGCCACCTGATGCCCCATGCTATAGAGGCCAGTGGCGATGAGCAACCCGACACTTAGCAACGCCATTAGCGTGAACGACCGCCAAGCGATGAATTGTCCAATTGCACCCGCACCAATCCCTCGCTTAATGGCCGGCAACAAAATTACCACCAGCGTCACCAGGCCACCGATCCACAAACTGGCGGCCAAGAGATGGAGCGTTGCATTGGTCAAGGCCAGCACCCAGTTTTGGCCAGCGGTAAGCGCATGGCCACCAAGTGCTTGCACGATCAACAGATCGATGGCGCGGCCAGCTATCATCAGGAAGGGCCAACTGGCGTCTGTTGCGGGTTGCCTGGTGGCCAAAAACCAGAGGCCGCCGCTTAACCACACCAGCAACGCTTGCCGCACCAGCCACAATAGGCCCCACCGGGTCTGCGTCAGCACCGCTCCGGCTTGGGTCAGCCAGGTCGCCGTCGGCAGCGCCGTATCCTGCGCGATGACCACCTGCCAGGCTAACAAACCTAGACCGACCAGCAAGGCAGCGGCGGCACAACTGGCCGCCCACCCTAACAGCCGACGCCGCAAAGCGCGTTGGGCGTCGGCCGCGCGTGCGGTCGTTTGCGCTTTTGCAGAGACCAAGACAAATTGCACCAGCGCCAAGGTGCCAACCATGCTCGCCAACAAGAGAAAATTAACCCAGCGCAATCCCGCCTCAACCAGCGGTGGTAAGCTGGCGAGCCAAGATCCCGTGGGCAAATTCACCCTGGGTGGCGCAACGGCTTGTTTGCCAACACTAAAGCTTGTAAATCCTTGGCTAAAATGACCGTCTTCCTCAGCAAGCACCTTCCAGAACAAGGTATAGGCGCCCGGCTTCAACAGCGGCATCGTCATGCGAAGCGTATCCGCGTCAGAACTATCGCTACGGAGGCTAATGTCGGCAACGGGTTGATTCTGTTCGTCTACCAGATGCACAGCGCTAACCCGGGCGACAATTGGTTCGCTAAACCAGAGTTGCAGTTCCAGGGGGGCGATGGTTAGGATCGCGCCATCGTCGGGTTCGGCCCGAATAAGCGTGACATGCGCCAAGGCTGGCTTACTTGTGCTTAAGATCTGTAAGGCAACCAGCAAGATCAGCACCAACGCGCCAACTATGGAACGCCATTTACCAACGCACATGCGCCGATTTTTCCTCATGCAGATCTCCCCAAAATCCGACAACGCACTGAAATTGACTAAAAATATAGTTAGTGATTCGCCACAAATGGTAGAAAGCTCTGGTAATACACCGTCACCTGAAAGGTAACCTCAGCCTGCCCTAAGGTGTTCATGGCGCGCACCGTCACCGTAACATCGCCTACCGCCCCAGTTGTAGGCGTCCATGTTAACTGCCCCGTGCTCGGATCAATGTTCATCCCGGGTGGGCCTTGCACTAAAGCATAAGTTAAAGGTGGCGTGCCACTGGCCTTGATAATGTAGCGAAAGAGCGCGCCCACGGTTGCGGCGTGCGCTTGGGTGTCATCAACTTGCAGCAACGGCGCGCCGGTCACGGTAAATTGCGCTGTCTCCGTGATCTGTTGCAACGTGTGGGTTACCGTGTAAACGCCTGCGGCCAAGGGTCCCACAGCAATCGTATAACCCCACGGGAATTCGGCGGGCAGACAGAAGATCTCTGGCGATGGTATACTCTGAATGGCAATCAGGTGCTCGGTGCGTTGGTGCGCCTGATATTGTGGCGTACAACTGCTGGTATAGACACCCGACACCGTGATCGAAATAATATCCTGCGTCGTGGGCATGGCTGGTTCGATCTGAATTTGCACCAGATGGGGTGGCGGGGCCAATTCACGCGGCACCACAGATGTAAGGTTAACGACACGGTTATTGGCCAGATTCAAATCTGGCGTCGTTGCGCTGATCGAGGCAGTGTTGGTGATCAAACCAGCGCTGAGCGGTGCGCTGACTACAATCGTTATCGTCACGCTAAGCCCTGCATCCAAACGGGCAAGCGTACAGGTGATAGAAGGGCCATAAATGCAGTCGCCGCCAGCCACAGGCAGGGTCGCCGTGAGGAAAGTCACATTTTCTGATAACTGATCGACCAACGTCAGCGCGGTGGCTGTCATCGGCCCCAGATTGCTAACGCGCAAGGTATAGGTCATGATGGCCCCAACCGTGACAGTCGCCGGGGCCAGGCTGGTCACCATTGCCAAATCCGCCAGGGGGGTAAATTCGTAGGCACCAATGTCACAAGCAAAACCTTGGGGTCGCGTGACCCCGCGTTGATCCATGCTGGGACAAGGGATGGAACCCTGGTCAATCGCCGGACTACCGGGCAACAAAGCATGCGTCCAAGCCAAGCCACCACCAAGCGCACTGTTGTCTTGCAATGGACCGAGCAGAGGATCAAGATTCAGCAGATCGCCCGTCGCATTAAAATTGCAGCTGTTTGCGCTTTCTAAATTGTGGCCCAGCGAGGTGAGGAAGCCATTGTTGTTTACGCAGTTGCCACCCGTGGCTGCATTGGCAATGATACTATTCGCAACACTCAGCGCCGCCTCGTCAATCAAAAGATTGCCACCCTCACCGCTGGCCTGATTACCATTGACGGTGACAAATGTAAGCGTCGCGGCGGCGCCATTATATAGACCACCACCGTTGTCTGTGGCACTGTTTTGACTGACCGTGGCGTTGGTCAGCGATAGATTTCCACCAAAATGATAGAGACCGCCGCCAGCGCGGCCGTGGTTATGGTCAACAGTGCTGCCGTCTATCGCCATAATGCCATTATTAAAGAGGCCACCGCCGTTGCTTGTAGTGCGATTACCGCTAATGCGCGTGGCATTGACATTGACAAGCGCGCCCACCCCTTCATTCAAGACACCGCCACCGCTAATCGCCGAATTGCTCAGGATCTGGCTATGACTGATCGTCACATGCGAAAGAATTGCCCCTGTGTTTGCCACGCCACTTCCTTCGGTATTGCTGACAATGCTGAGATTGCTGAGGGTGGCGGTGGCGGCGGCATTGACAATGCCACCGCCCTGATTGGCGCTGACCAACCCTGTATGAAAGCTCAGTGCGCCTTGTGCCTGGTTGCGAATGCCGCCATCGCGACGGTTATTGCGTACCTGGACATTGTGTAAAGTTACCAGACCACCATCATTGTGGATGCCGCCGCCTTGGTTGCCAACGATCTCACTATTGTCCATCGTTAACCGGCCTAAAACCTTGAGACCACCACCACTCCACGCGCTGTTGCTGATAATCTGGCTATTGCTAAGCGTCAAGCGAGCGGTTAGATCAACGAGTACACCACCACCATCCACTGCTGCACCGGGATTGCCATGTTGGATTGTGACCCCGACCATGGCGACCTGGGCGCCTGGGCGTAGTTCAAAGACGCGATCGCTGTCGTTACCATCGATCACGATAGAGTCAACCCCGGGCGTAGTCGCATTCGTACCACTGATGGTTAGCGTGCCTGTAATATCTAGATCACCCCAGTAGGCGCTGTTCTCACCTGCACCACTTTGGGTCAACGTAAAAATTGTCGGTTTCGCCAATGTCAACGCAAAGCGGATCGTATCGGCGCCGCTGCCACTCGGACAATCATGAAAGGCGCGATCTGTATTAGCAGCAATAATTGCTTCGCGCAACGAACACAGGCCATCGTCAGCGATCCCATCGCTCAGCGTGGTAACCGTGATCGGCTCAGTAGCAAGCAAACGCTTGGCATGCACCGTCGGTGTGAGCAGCCATAGACCAATCAGATAAAAACCGAGCATCAGGCAGCAAAACCTTACCAGTTGTTTCATTGAACCTCCGCGTTGATTGACCTGGTCAGCGCAACCACTTGATCTTGTTATTGGGCAATAATCGGCTCAAGGCGCAGCGAACCGATGACGACCGATATGGCATCACCCGGTTTAACCGCGTTCTGCGTGTTGGCATAAAACTGGAAATAACTACGCCCATTTTCCAACTGATTATTGTGCTTCATCACATGGTTCGGGGGCCGCAGGGTAATGCCGCTCCGTTCGGCCATTAAGCTTGGCATGGCGTGGGCATCGCCCAGCAAGAACTCGGCCTTTTGCTTGTCTATAATTTTGTAGCGGAAGTCGACAATGCCACCGCCGCCGGTGACCGCGATCAACGTAATGCGAATGCCAAAACGTTCTTCGAATGTTTTGGCCGAAATGGCTGGGGTGGCGGCCTGGGTCGCGGTTTGGGTCATCGGCTGCACCGGCGCGGCGGGTTGGGCAACCCATAAGTGATAGACAAAAAAACCGGCGATGGCCGGCAAGAGGACCAGCATCTGTAACCCATATTTTAGCAGACGGCCCGTCTGTATTTGCGTCAAACTAGCACTACTGGTGATATCACGCATAATTTCCTCCGATGAAACAGCCGCCGCCGTCAAAAGTTACCATCGCCGACCGCGTTTCATAGATAGTTCGGCGATAAATCCTATAGACAGCGCTATCTTTAGTGTCTGCTCAAAAATAAGGATCCAGCGTCTGCCGAACAAAAGCATTCGTAGGTGCGTGCTTTTAGCCGCATGTGCTACGTATACCCCAATTGTGCGGCTAAAAGCACGCACCTACTGGATCCTTTATGCTTTGATGCGCCTTAGTGTTCATAGCCCAATGATCTGTACACGGCTGCGTAGTCACGACTTTGGTCCTCTCAACGGGACGACCAAAGTCGTGACTACGGTCGTGCTAAACCAGCGTTTATGGGCCGATCAGCGGTGATACCGAGCGCTTGGAAGCGAAGGCATCGAAGTATTCAAGCGTGTTATTCCCACCGCTCGTTACTGACCCCAAGCGAACGGCGGCCACCGTACCGGTATTCGAGTGGGCGATGGTCTGGGCCGATACGCCATCCACGTACAGCGTCAGTGAACCAGTTCCCGCGCTGCCGGCCTGCCACACCACTTCAAGGCGATGGGTTGCGTTGGTGATATTGACCCAAGATCCATTGGCAGTGCTAGCGACTTGGATCTGCACCTGCGCCGGAGCGGTATTGCCGCGATAGCGCACATGCAACAGTTGCGTGCCGAAACCGGTGGATGTCGCAGCAGCCAAGATATCCTGGCCAGTGGACGTGTTGCCGTTCGGGTTGAAGTAGAAACGCGCATCGTAGGTCCCGGTTGCAGGATTGGCGGTTGTGCCAAAGTTAAACTGCACGTAGTTATTGCTATTGCCCTGCGCTTGCAGTCTAAAGGTGCCAATCATGGTCGGGGCACCGTTCGTTACATTCAAACGGCTAGTCGTATTGGTGGAACGACTGCTCCAGGCATTCGTATTGCCCGCTTCGAAGCCATCCGAGAAGATCGCATCGGGCGGCGGACCAGTGACGGTCAACGCGGCTGTACGCACGCCATTCCCCCCGGTGCTCCAATTGCCGGCACCATCGCGAATGCGTACGCGCACGGTGTAGGTGCCAGGCGTGAGCGAACTGGTAGCAATACTCGTGGTCAGACTGTTAAAGGCGGTGCCCGTGCCGGCGGTAATATTGGTTGCACCGAACCAGTATTCGCCGCCAGCGACACCACTGCCGCCTGTCCCATCGCTAGCGCCGTTTACCGTCAGGTTTACAGTGGCGGTGCCAGCTGTGATCGAATTTGGCGAAAGCGTAATACTGCTGAAGGTGGGTGGCGTGCGGTCAATCCGCAGCGTGGCGCTGACCAACGCGCTCCAGTTGCCAGCGGCATCTCTAGCCCGTACATAGACCGTATGTGTGCCGGCCGTCAACCCCGCCAGTGTGGCAGCTGGGATGGTGGCGTTTAAGGTAGACGCTGGCGCGGCGGGGCTCGCTGTCATGGCCGTACCGGTGCCGGTGGTGCCCGTATTGTTATCGATGAAGTATTCGCCGCCGGCGATGGCACTGTTGCCCGTAGCCACATCACTGGCCGCGGCGCTGATCGCCACAGGTGTATTGTTCGTGGCAGCAGGCGTCACCGTGACAGCGCTCACCGTCGGCGCCACCTTGTCAATCACAAAAATCAGTGTGATTGTCGGACCCCAGTTGCCGGCGCCATCCTGACTGTGGACGTAGATCGTATGGTTGCCGGTGCTGAGACCGCTAATCGTCGTCAACGGGATGTCGGCGTAGCCACTTTCGTGGAGCGTATCAAAGAGACCATCACTTGGCGTGAAAAGGAAGCCGGCACCGGTGACGCCAACTGTGTCAATAAAACCTTCGGCGGCCTTGACATAGCTTGTGCCGGGAATAACGGCTGCGGCATCTACGCCATTTTCACCAGTTGCCAATGGGGCCGTCGCGATGAGTGGCAAGTAAATGTGGTTCGCAGCGGTTGCGTCGAGGCTGTCGTTATTGGGTGCGACATCGGGACTGGCTGCCGCAGCGCCAACACTGGCGTCATCAAATTGGGCGGTCACGCGGACAACTGGTTGGGTCGGGCTAAGCCCGGTAGCGCCGTTGTTGGGGTTTGGCGCAGCGCTGACAGCGCTGGTGGTTGGGCCATTCTTATCCACCAGCAGATTCTTTTGCGCAACAGCGCCCCAGTTGCCCAGGGCATCTTGGCTACGCACTGCAACAATGTGCGCGCCTTGACTTAACGCATTGACGGTAGCAGCTGGGATAATGGCGGTCAGGCTAGCAATTGGGGTGGTTGTATTGTTCACCGTCATCGGTTGGGCAGCGCCGCCGTCAATCGTATATTCGGCCAAAGCGATGTTGCTGTTGCCGGTGGCCCGATCATCGCTGGTGGCGCTCAGGGCAACGTTCACACTGCCGTTGCTCGGGTTGGGGTTTAAGAGCAGACCGCTGCTGGTGGGTCCAACATGGTCAACACTGACGCTAACCGAGCTCAAGGCGCCCCAGTTATTCAAGGCGTCCTGGCCACGGACATAGATGGTGTGGCTGCCCGTGGCAAGACCAGCCAAAGTGGCAGCCGGAATGGTGGCTTGCACATTGACGGTTCGTGTGCCATAGGGGCCAGTCATCGCCGCGCCTGTGCCGGTCGCTCCTGGCGTGTCGATAAAATATTCGGCGGCTATAACATTCGCATTGCCGGTGGCCACATCACTAACCGCGGCCGTCAAAAGACCCGTGCCGACATTCAGTGCTACGGCACTCGTCGTTGGGCCAACGGTGTCGGCCCCAGCGGTGCCCGGCGGGGTAGTAAGAAAGGTTAGCAGGCCGCCAAAGCCGGCCCCACCGTTATTGTTGAGCAACAAATTGCCATCGTAGAGGGCAAATTTACTATCTGCTCCGGCGGTCGCTGGCACCGTGGTGATCACATCGACGGTCTGGCCAGGAGCAATCGTCTCAGCAACCATCCCGTGTGCATAGATCAACAAACTGCCATCCAGCGCGATGACTGTCTGGTTCAAACCGAGTAGGGCCATCGAGTGATGTTGCAGCCCAGCGTTGACATAACGCAGCAAAACCTTATGACCGGCGGCGGTAGGGATGTTGAGCGTGTTAGGATAAGCCTGACCGTTGATCAGCCAATATTGCGGTGTGTAGTTGCGCAAATCGAACGTGGCCGGTGTGGCGCTGTTGTTCAAATGAGCGTCGATCTCACTCAACATGACCACAGCCTCGTCGTTATACGTCGTGGTTGCGGCGGCATACGCTTGATCAGTAGTGGCTGGGCGCACGATCAAAGCGCCGTACAACCCCATCGCCACCTGATGCTGGGCGTTGGCAAGCAGCCCAGCTTCGTACAGGTAGGTGCCGGCAGCGGTCGCCGGAAAAGAATAGGCTTTCACACCGCCAGGCGCAACGCCAACCCGATCCGGCGGCATCACTTGGCCTTGGAACAAGAGCGCCGTCTGTTCCGTCAGGCCATTGTGCAGTGTAATCGTCAATAAGTCACCCTGATTGGCATAGATGGTCGGACCGCCCGGCGCAGCCAGGGCCGGATTGACGCTACAGTCAACATACCCCCAGACTGTGATCGTAGCCCCATCGGGCATCGTCATTGTACCGCTCTTTGCACACAGATCGATGGCGACAGATGCGGCATAAATTTGCTGGGGCAGGAAAATGACCGTCGCCAGAAACGCCGCCACCGCTGTCCAAAACCGAACTTTGGTTATGGTTGTAAACATAATTTCTCCTTACTGAGTACAGTTGTTGGGCAACGGTGGGTCAACGCGCATATAGGTAATTGGCCCGGTCATCGTCACACCCCAAGAAGTGATCTGATAGAGGGCATGGTTGTGCGAGATAATATAATATTCGCCACATTGATTGAGCGTCGACGCGCCAGGGGGCAACGTGCCAGATGTGCCTAGGTATGGGCTGCCGCCATAAAATTGACCAAAGTTCTGGTTAGCCACCTCTGGCACGGTCACCGGCACAGGATTGGTCGTGGCATTATAATTTTCGGCGTCGTACCATTTAAAGATCACATCCCAGGTCTGACCAGGACCAATGTTGATGGCGAACTTCTCGAAGGAGAGATCTTGGCTGGCTGGCCCTTGCAGCGGATGGCCATCGCGACCAATCACCACACCGTTGTTGCCGTGGGGGTGAAAGGGAAAATCCTCTGTGCCCACATTGAGATAACGGGCCAGCCCTGGGTAAGGATGATAATTGGGGTCACTTGGGGGCAGGGTGTTATTAAAGGCATGGATGCGGGCCAGGGCGCCATACGGTTGGTTGGGCAGAAATGGGGCATAGTTATCGGCGATGCTATCTGGGAAGCCGCGCCCATTGATCAGCCAGTAGCGCGGGTGGTAGGTATTCATATCAAACGCTTGCCCATTCTCGACGGCTTGGTGCTGATAGGGATCGATCTCAGAGAGCAAAACCATGAACTCTTCGGCTGGCGTAAATTGGCTGTCAGCGCGATTATAGACAAAGTTTGCCCCCAGCGTTGGCCGCACGATCAGGGCGCCGAACAGCCCCATCCGCACCTGCTTCTGCGGCTCTGTGCCACTTTCATAGAGGAAGGTGCCAGGGTTGGTGGCCACAAAACGATAAGTGACGCTGCCGCCATTCGCCGCGGCCACGTTGGTGAGCGAAGTGAGCGTTCCACTCGTTAGTTGCGGCTGGGCGGCCACACCGTCGGCGAACACATTTTCCTGGCCGGGAAAGACAATCG